>CAZPJC010000230.1:0-3615 GCA_964586645.1 uncultured Schumannella sp. | reverse complement strand
TCGATCTCCTTGGCGAGACCCTCGTAGCGCTGGTTGGCCGGGTTGGTCGCGAAGCCCTTGTTCCACGAGTGCACCTGGCGGAGGTCGGCGAACCCGCCCTGGGTGAAGGCGCGGATGAGGTTCAGGGTCGACGCGGCGGTGTGGTAGCCCTGCACGAGCCGCTTCGGGTCGGCGGCGCGGGACTCCCGGGTGAAGTCGTAGCCGTTGACGATGTCGCCGCGGTAGGCCGGCAGCGTGACGTCGCCGCGGGTCTCGGTGTCGCTCGAGCGCGGCTTGGCGAACTGACCCGCCATGCGACCCATCTTCACGACGGGCATCGAGGCGCCGTAGGTGAGCACGACCGCCATCTGCAGCAGCGTCTTCACCCGGTTGCGGATCTGGTCGGCCGTCGCCCCGGCGAACGTCTCGGCGCAGTCGCCACCCTGCAGCAGGAACGACTCGCCCCGGGCGGCACGGGCCAGCCGGTCGCGCAGGATGTCGACCTCGCCGGCGAAGACGAGCGGCGGGAAGGCGGCGATCTCGGCCGACGCGGCGGCGACCGCCTCGGGGTCGGACCACGCGGGCTGCTGCTTGATCGGCAGGGTCCGCCAATAGTCGAGACCCTCGATCACGCTCGGATCGGCCGGGACGATGGTCTCTGTCGGGTCTACCACGGGGTGCTCTCTGCTGTGCGGGATCCGGTGCGAACGCACCAGCCCTTCAGCCTATCCGCGGATCAGGATGCGCGCCGCGTCGCTCCCGCTGGGCGGTTCTTCACCGAGCTCGCGTAGACGTCGACGTACTCCTGGCCGCTCAGCTTCGACAGTTCGTGCATGATCTCGTCGGTGATCGACCGGAGCACGAACCGGTCGCCCTCCATGCCGGCGAACCGGGAGAAGTCCATCGGCTCGCCGATGACGACGCCGACCTTGCGCAGTTTCGGGAAGATCGTGCCGGTGGGCAGCACCTTGTCGGTGTCGATCATCGCGATCGGCAGCACCGTGGCGCCCGACTCGAGGAGCATCCGCGCGATGCCGGTGCGGCCGCGGTAGAGGCGCCCGTCGGGGCTGCGGGTGCCCTCCGGGTAGATCCCGAGCTGCCGGCCCTGGGCGAGCACGCCGAGCCCGGCGTCGAGCGCCGCCTCCGAGGCCTTGCCGCCGGACCTGTCGATCGGCACCTGGCCGACACCGGAGAAGAAGAACCGGCTGAACCAGCCCTTCACGCCGGTGCCGGTGAAGTACTCGCTCTTCGCGAGGAAGACGATGTGCCGGTCGACGAGCAGCGGCAGGAAGATCGAGTCGACGAACGAGAGGTGGTTGCTCGCGAAGATCACCGGGCCGGATTCCGGGATGTTCTCGTCCCCGACGATCCACGGCCGATAGACCGTGTGCACGAAAGGACCGAGCAGCACGAACTTGATCAACCAGTAGAGGGGAGGCACCGCCAGTCAGCCTATTCCGCTCGGCCGTGCGCCGCGGCGTGGATGCGGGCCAGGTCGGCGGCGCCGACGACCCCCGCGTCGTTGACGAGCTCGGCGACCGTGAACACCGGCTCGGGATGGAACCCGCGCGCCGGGAGGTGGGCGAGGAAGGACTCCCGGATGGGGTCGAGCAGCAGGTCGCCGGCGATCGCCACGCCCCCGCCGAAGACGAACACCTGCGGGTCGAGGACGGCGCCGATCGACGCGCAGGCCTGCCCGAGCCAGTCGCCGAGCTCCCGGAGGGCGGCCAGGGCGCCGGCATCGCCGTCCTGGATGAGTCCGGCGATGATCGCGCCGTCGAGCGCTCCCCCGTTCGCCGCGCGAGCCTGGGCGAGCGCCTGGCCGATGCCGCCGGCATCCGCGATCTCGTTGGAGAACCGCAGCAGCGCGCGGCCCGACCCGTACTGCTCGATGCAGCCTTTCTGGCCGCAGCCGCACGGATGCCCGCCGGGCACGACCCGGAGGTGGCCGATCTCGCCGGCCGCGCCGAAGCCGCCGCGCAGCAGCCGGCCGTCGGTGACGATCGCGCCGCCCACGCCCGTGCCGATCGTGAGCATCGTCATGTCGGTCGTGCCGCGCCCCGCGCCGAAGCGGTACTCCGCCCAGCCCGCGGCGTTCGCGTCGTTGTCGATCGTGATGTCGAGGCCGGGGAGCCGCTCCGAGAGCCGCTCGCGGAACGGTTCGCTGCGCCAGTTGATGTTGGGCGCGTAGTAGACCATCGACTGGGTCGCGTCGATGAACCCGGCGGCCGCCACGCCGACCGCGAGGATCTGCTGCCCGTCGCCGAGCTCGCGCACGAGGTCGACGACGACGTCGACGATCGCGGCGGGGTCTCCGGCCGGGGTCGGCCGGCGCTCGAGACGCAGGATGCCCCCCGCTTCGTTCACGAGAGCCCCGGCGACCTTCGTCCCCCCGATGTCGATTCCGATGGCGTGCACTCGCAACAGCCTAATTCCGGGAGAACTCCGAATCCCCCAGGTAAGCTCGCTAGAACCGTTTCCCCGGCCCAAAGGAGTCGCCGTGAAAGAGAACTTCACCCCGCTCGCCGTCCAGCCCGACCCGGACGCGAACATCACCGATCTGCTGATCGAGCGCGTGGCGAAGACGCCCGACAATCCGCTCTTCTCGCTGCCGACTCCGGATGGCGGCTGGAGCGATGTCACGGCTGCCGAGTTCCAGAAGCAGGTCATCGCCCTCGCGAAGGGCTTCGTCGCCGCGGGCGTGAAACCCGGCGAGAAGATCGGCTTCATGTGCAAGGTCCGCTACGAGTGGACGCTCGTCGACTTCGCGATCGCGTACGCCGGGGCCATCGTCGTCCCCGTCTACGAGACCTCGTCGCCGTCGCAGATCCAGTACATCCTCGCCGACTCGGGCGCGACCGGGATCATCGTCGAGACCGCCGAGCACTTCACCCGCTTCGACGAGGTGCGCGGTGACGTCGCCGCCGTCGAGAAGGTCTGGCAGATGCACCTCGGCGACCTCGAGAAGCTCGCCGGGTCCGGCGGCGAGGTGACCGACGCCGATCTCGAGAAGCGTCGCTCTGCCGCAGGCGGCACGGACATGGCGACGCTCATCTACACCTCGGGCTCGACCGGCACGCCGAAGGGCTGCATCCTGACCCACTCGAACTTCGTCGACCTGAGCCGCAACGCCGCGTTCGCGATGGACGAGGTCGTCAACACCCCGGGCGCATCCACTCTGCTGTTCATCACGACCGCGCACGTGTTCGCCCGGTTCATCTCGATCCTGTCGGTGCACGCGGGCGTCAAGGTCGGGCACCAGGCCGACACGAAGAGACTCGTCGAATCGCTCGGCTCGTTCAAGCCGACGTTCCTCCTCGCGGTGCCCCGCGTGTTCGAGAAGGTCTACAACTCCGCCGAGCAGAAGGCCGTCGCGGGAGGCAAGGGCAACATCTTCCACGCCGCCGTCGACACCGCGATCGCGCACTCGAAGGCGCTCGACGCCGGCAAGGTGCCGCTCGGGCTGAAGATCAAGTTCGCGCTGTTCGACCGGCTCGTCTACAGCAAGCTCAAGGCGGTCATGGGCGGCAATGTGAAGTACGCCGTCTCCGGCGGCGCGCCGCTCGGCACCCGCCTCGGGCACTTCTTCCGCAGCCTCGACGTCAAGATCCTCGAGGGCTACGGCCTCACCGAGAC
>CAZPJC010000229.1:0-3618 GCA_964586645.1 uncultured Schumannella sp. | reverse complement strand
TAGGTGATGTGGCCGTTCTCGTAGAGGCCCTGCGCGACGCTCATCGTCTGGCGGGCCGAGAACCGCAGCTTGCGCGCGGCCTCCTGCTGGAGGGTGCTCGTCGTGAACGGCGCGGCCGGGCGGCGCGTGTACGGCTTGGTCTCGAGGTTGGTGACCGCGAAGGATGCCGTGTCGGCCCGCAGCGCGGACGCCAGCTTCTCGGCGGCGACCTCGTCGAGCGCGACGACGTCGCCGGTCAGGTTGCCGTGATCGTCGAAGTCGCGGCCCGAGGCGACGCGCTTGCCGTCGAGGCGGGCGAGCTTGGCCTGGAAGGTCTCCTTCTCGTGGCCGAGCTCGGCGGTGAGATCCCAGTAGACGGCCGAGACGAAGGCGAGGCGCTCGCGCTCACGGTCGACGACGAGCCGGGTCGCGGCGGACTGCACGCGGCCGGCGGAGAGGCCCGGGCCGACCTTGCGCCACAGCACGGGGCTGACCTCGAAGCCGTAGAGCCGGTCGAGGATGCGGCGGGTCTCCTGCGCGTCGACGAGCGCGGTGTCGATGTCGCGGGTGTTCTCCTGAGCGCGCTGGATCGCCTCCTTGGTGATCTCGTGGAACACCATGCGCTTGACCGGGACCTTGGGCTTGAGCTCTTCGAGCAGGTGCCACGCGATGGCTTCGCCCTCGCGGTCCTCATCCGTCGCGAGGTAGAGGGCGTCGGCGTTCTTGAGCGCCTTCTTGAGGTCGGCGACCGTGCGCTTCTTCTCCTCGCTCACCACGTAATAGGGAGCGAAACCGTTCTCGACGTCGATCGAGAACTTGCCGAGCGAGCCCTTCTTCAGCTCCGGCGGCAGGTTCTTCGGTTCCACCAGATCGCGGATGTGGCCGACGGAGGCGAGCACCTCATAGCCGTCGCCGAGGTACTGGCCGATCGTCTTCGCCTTGGCGGGCGACTCCACGATGACCAGGATGTGTCCGGCGGTCTTCGACTCGGCCACTGTTCTCCTTCTGTCCGGAGCACACCCTACACACGAAGACCCGGCTTGGCCGCCAGGGTGCGTGCGGGATGCCCGCGTCCAGCGAGGAGTCCCCGGCTGGGGAGCCTCAGGCCGCGGCGGCCGGAAGCGGTGCCGACCAGATGCCGTCGACGGTCTCGAACGGCCACCCCACGTAGTACTCGGCGAGGTAGCGCCGACCGCCCTCGGAGGAGAACAGCGTGCGCAGCTCCCCGAGCTGACGGTGCCGGTCGAACTCGTCGGCGCCGGGAGCGCGGTGGGTCATGCTCGTCATCCACCAGGAGAAGTGCTGCGACGACCAGATCCGCGTCATCGCCTTGTCGCTGAACGCGTCGATCGGTCGCTCGTCGCCGTGGAGCAGCAGCTCGCGGAGGCTCCCGGCGAGCAGCACGACGTCGGCGACGGCCATGTTGATGCCCTTCGCCCCGGTCGGCGGCACGGTGTGCGCGGCGTCGCCGACGATCGCGACCCGGCCGCGCCGCAGCGTGCTCGCCACGAAGCTGCGGAACCGCAGCACGTCGCGCCGGGTGATCGGGCCCTGCTTCAGCTCCTTGCCGGGGATCCGCTTCTGCAGCTCGGCCCACAGCTCCGCCTCGGTGAAGGCGTCGGGGTCGGTCTCCGGGTCGCACTGGAAGTACATCCGCTGCAGCGTGTCGGTGCGCTGGCTGATCAGCGCGAACCCGTCGGGCGACGCCGAGTACATCAGCTCTTTCGACGCGCGCGATGTCGCGGCCAGGATGCCGAACCACGCGTAGGGGTATTCGCGGAAGTAGCCGCCGTGCGACGAGCCGGTGACGACCGGGCGCACGATCGACCGCGCCCCGTCGGCCCCGACCAGGAAGTCGGCGACGATGTCGTAGGCGCCGTCGGCATCCTCCACGCGGAGCACCGGCTGGTCGCCCTCGACCACGGCGACGGCGGTGGTCTCGAACCGCAGATCCTGACCGGCGGCGAGCCGGGTCGCGATCTGGTCGATCAGCACCAGGTGCTGCGGGTAGAGGTAGGCGTGCCGTCCGGTCAGCGCCCGGAAGTCGAGCCGGTGCGGTTCGCCGTCGAACCAGACCTCGATGCCCTCGTGCGGTTCCGCGACGCTCGCCGCGTTCGGCGTCGAGCCCGACTGGATGAGCAGCTGCACGGTGCCGTACTCGAGCGTGCCGGCCTTCACCGTGCCCTCGATGTCGGCGCGGGTGCGCTGATCGACGATGACGGACTCGATCCCGTCGTTGGCGAGCAGCTGGGACAGCAGCAGCCCCGCGGGGCCGGCCCCCACGATCGCCACTCGGGTGCGCAGGGTACGGGACATGTCGGCCTCCTCGTCGAACGGGTGTCGTCGTGACGGCTCCACGGTTCCACCGGCATCACTATCGACGTAGGGACTTTGGTCCTGCCGATGACGGGGATCTCCGTCCTACTCTCCGAGCTGTCACATTCCCGAAGGAGACGCTGATGTCCGAGCCCGCCAACAACGACCTCGCACACATGGGGCAGGTCGAGTTGTTCACCCCGAGATTCGACGAGAGCCTCTGGTTCTTCAACGAGCTCTGCGCGATGCGGGTCGTCGCCGAGACGCGGGAGTCGGCGTACCTGCGCTGCTGGGACGAGTACCAGAACTACACCGTGAAGCTCACCCGGTCCGACACCAACGGCGTCGGACGCACGATGTTCCGGGCCACGAGCCAGGAGGCTCTCGACCGCAAGGTCGCCGCGATCACGGAGTCCGGACTCGGCCTCGGCTGGCGCGACCCCGAGGTCGGCATCGGTCGCAGCTTCGCCTTCACCGATCCCGACGGCCACGCGATGGCGATCCACTACGACACCGAGCTCTACGTGCCCGACGAGCAGGACCGGCCCGCGCTGAAGAACCAGGCGTCGCGCTTCCCCGGCAAGGGAGTCAACACGCGCCGGATGGACCACATCAACTACCTGTGCTCCGACGTGAACGCGAACGGTGAGTTCTGGCGCGACGTGATGCGCAGCCGCGAGTCGGAGCGGGTGAAGCTCGACGACGGCGGCTACGGGGCGTGGTGGTTCCGGTTCGCCCAGAAGTCCTACGACGTCGTGTACTCGGCCGACTTCTCGGGCGCGAAGGCCCGGTTCCACCACTTCGCCTTCGCGACCGACACCCGCGAGGACATCCTGAAGGCGGCCGACATCTTCCTCGAGAACGGCGTGCACATCGAGTACGGCCCGTACAAGCACGCGATCAACCAGACCTTCTTCCTCTACGTCTGGGAGCCCGGCGGCAACCGCATCGAGTTCGCCAACGCCGGCGCCCGCCTGCTGATGGACCCGGACTGGCCGGTCGTCGAGTGGAGCCAGGCCGAGCGGGCGAAGGGTCAGGCGTGGGGGGCGAAGACCATCCCGACCTTCCACACGCATGGAACCCCGTACCTGCCGAACCAGGAGCAGATCGACGCCGCCGCCCTCGCCGGCGAGTTCGACCTCGACAAGCACCTGCAGGTTCCCGTCAGTTAGCCGGCCGTGGCGGCCCCGCGCGGGCCGCCACGGTCACCCGCATCCCGGCGATCGAGTCGGACGCGACGACCGTCGCGACGACGCCGTCGACATCGCAGCGCGCGACCGTGGCGCCGTGCGCCTCGACCACCGTGCGAGCCGCGTCGCACGG
>CAZPJC010000228.1:0-3622 GCA_964586645.1 uncultured Schumannella sp. | reverse complement strand
AGGTTGCCCCACTGGTCGCTGCCGCCGGTCTGCAGCACGCAGCCGTACTCGCGGTGCAGATGCAGGAAGTCCATCCCCTGCAGCACCTGGTAGCTGAACTCGGTGTACGAGATGCCCTCGTCGGAGTTCAGCCGGGTCGCGACGATCTCCTTCTTGATCATGGTGCCGACCCGGAAGTACTTGCCGATGTCGCGCAGGAAGTCGATCGCCGACATCGGCGCCGTCCAGTCGAGGTTGTTGACCATCCGGGCAGCGTTGGCGCCGCCGTACGCCGCGTCGCCGTCGAACGCGAGGAACCTCTCGACCTGGGCGCGCAGCAGGGCGACCCATTCCGCGACGGTCTCCTTCGTGTTGAGCACGCGCTCGGCGGTCTGCCGGGGGTCGCCGATGAGGCCGGTCGAGCCGCCGACGAGACCGAGCGGGCGATGGCCGGCCAGTTGGATGCGGCGCATCGTGAGCAGCTGCACGAGGTTGCCGAGGTGCAGGCTCGGCGCCGTCGGGTCGAACCCGCAGTAGAAGACGATCGGCGGACCGGCGAGCAGCTTCTTCAGCTCTCCGGCATCCGTCGAGACGTGCACGAGACCGCGATAGAGGAGCTCATCCCAGACGTCGTCGAAGGACGGGTCGTTGCGCTGCGGCGCGAGTCTCTGCTCGACGGAGCTGGCGGATGCGGACACCGGGACAGATTACCCGCCCGGGACCGCCCACCCGCCCGTCGCCCGCCCCTAGGCTCGCACCGTGCTCCCCCGTCCTCTCGCCGCCGCGGCCGCGGCGCTGCTCGCCTCCGGCCTCGTCCTCGTCGGGACTCCGGCCTCGGCGGATGTCGACGACTTCGAGTTCGCGTCGATGACGGCCGACTACACGCTGAGCCGCGACGCCGACGGCACCGCCCGGCTGCACGCCGTCGAGACCCTCGTCGCCGAGTTCCCGGAGTCCGACCAGAACCGCGGCATCGTGCGCGACATCCCGACCGACCTCGATCGCGTCGACGTCGGCGTCGACGTGCTGTCGGTGACCGACGGCGACGGCGAGTCCGTCCCCTATGAGGAGTCGCGCTGGACCGACTACACGGGCGTCGAGTTCGTGTCGCTCGCGCTCGGCACCGACGAGTTCGTGCACGGCCGCACGACCTACGTCATCGAGTGGACGGCTCACGACGTCATCCGCACCTTCGACGACGACCAGGAGTTCTACTGGGACGTCAACGGCACGGCGTGGCGGGTGCCGTTCCGGGCGGTGTCCGCGACGCTGCACCTCTCCCCCGGGCTCTCGGCGGCCACGACGGGCGCCGCGCGGTGCGTGTGGGGCTACGACGGCGACGACGAGCCCTGCGCGATCACCGGGACCGCCGAGGGCTTCGCGACCGAACCCGTCGCACTCTTCCCCTACCAGAACGTGTCGATGATCGTCGGGTTCGAGCCCGGCACCTTCCGTGCGGGCACCCCGATCGACGAGACCTGGCCGTTCACGGTGCTGCCCTGGCTGCTGCTCGGCGTGCTCGCCGCGGCGGCACTGCTGGCCGTGCTGCTCCGCCGTGTCCTGTGGGGCCACGCGCCGGGTCGCGGCATCATCGTGCCCGAATACGAGGGTCCCGAGGACCTGGGCGTGATGGCGGCGGCCGAGCTCGTCGGACGCCCCGCGGCGGCGCTCCCCGCGCAGCTGGTGAAGCTCGCTGTCGACGGGGTCGTGCGACTCGTCGAGGATCCCGAGGAGCCCGAGACCCGTCGGTTCCGGCTCGAGCTCGTCGATCGCGCGGCAGCCGTGCACGCCCCGGACGAGAGCGCGCTCACCCGGCTCTTCACCGGCAAGCCGAAGGACGGCGACACGCTCGTGCTCGATCGCCGGAACCGGAAGCTCGGCGACCGGGTCTCGACGCTGACCGCGCTCGGTCGCGGGTCGCTGCGGCCCGACTACCTGAGCCGCGGCGAGAAGAGTCCGCTGCGCCGGCTCATCTTCTGGCCGGCGTTCGCGGTGCTCGTCGGCTCGGTGGTGCTCGCGGTGCTGTGCCTCATGGAGGATGTCGGCAGCGTCCTGCTCTCCGTCAGCATCCCGGTCTCGTTCTTCGGGTCGTTCGTCGTGATGGGCTTCAGCGGCAAGCCGGAGCGGCGCACGGCGACGGGCACGGCCGCCTACGAGCAGCTGCTCGGACTGCGCGATTACCTGCGACTCGCCGAGACCGATCGGCTGCGCGTGCTGCAGAGCCCGGAGGGTGCGGTGCGCACGCCGATCGATCCGGGCGATTCGGCGGCGGTCGTGAGGCTCTACGAGCGACTGCTGCCCTGGGCGATCGTGTGGGGCGTCGAGAAGGAGTGGGCGGGCGAGCTCGCGGCGCACTACAGCGAGACGATTCCGCCGTCGTCGAACCTCGAGTTCGCCTCGGGGTTCGCGGGTCTGTCGACGATCGGCAGCACGTTCGCGGCGAGTTCGTTCGCGACGACTCCCCCGGTGAGTTCGTCGTCGTCGGGTTCGGGGGGCAGCAGTTCGTCGAGCGGATTCTCGAGCGGCGGCGGGTTCTCCGGCGGCGGCGGAGGCGGCGGAGGCGGCGGCGGTCGCTGACCTGACGACGATCAAGTTCTGATCCTTGATTTCTGATATTCAAGTCAATATCCTTGATGGATGTTCGTCCTCACCGTCGACCAGATCGACAGCCGTCACGACACCGACCGGGTCGCCGCGATCGTGCCCGAACTCGCGGCACGCTTCGGCGACCGCCTCGTCTCCCCGCCGGAACGGACCGCGGGTGACGAGTTCCAGCTGGCGACCGGCGACGCCCGCGTCGCGCTGGAGATCGCGCTGGCCCTGGTCCGTGCCGGCGACTGGAGCGTCGGACTCGGGGTGGGCGGCGCACGACTCCCCCTCCCCGACAGCGTGCGCGCCATGACCGGCACGGCATTCCTCAACGCCCGGGAGGCCGTGACCGCTGCGAAGAAGCGACCCGCGCGATTCGCCCTGGTGGGCGACCCCGGGATGACGGACCTCGATCCGCTCGTGCGCCTCCTCCTCGCGCTCCGCGAACGCCGCACGCCCGAGGGCTGGGAGTTGTCCGACCTCCTCGACGCGTCGCCCGAGCTCACCCTGACCGAGGCGGCGAGCAGGCTCGGCATCAGCGTGCAGGCCGCCAGTCAGCGCGCCCTGACGGCGGGATCGCGTCTCGATCGCGAGGCGCGCGAGGTGCTCGGCTCGATGCTGGCGGGCGAGGGTGAAAGGATCGAGGCATGAACCTCGCGCTCTTCACGGCCCACGTCGCCTGGATCGGCGCCCTCGTCTTCGTGCTCGCCGCCGTCGCGATCGCCATCCTGGCGATCCGGCTGAAGCAGCCCGTCGTCGCGCTCTTCGGCCTGCTGCCGGTCGGTCTCGGCATCCTCGCGCTGGCCCTGGGCATCCGCGACTCGCTCCCCACCCTCCAGCCGTGGGCGGCTCTCGTCGCCCTCGCGCTCGCCGCGCTCGGGATCATCGGCGGCAATCCGCTCACCGTCTGGGTGCTCGACCGGGCCGCGAAAGGCGACGTCGACGGCGGCACCCACGGCGGCATCCTCGTGCCCGCCGAGACGGCGACCGGGGCGAAGAGCACCACGAAGACGCGCGAGGTGCTGCGTGGCGGCACCTGGATCGGCTACCTCGA
>CAZPJC010000227.1:0-3625 GCA_964586645.1 uncultured Schumannella sp. | reverse complement strand
GAGCCGCCCAGGTCGCCGGGATTCGCCGGATCGATCGGCCACATCCGCCCGTAGCCCTGGGTGAAGACCAGACCGTCGTCGCCGTCCTGCACGACGCCGTCCGGATCCTCGGCGGCGCGCACGGTGTCGATCTCGCCGAGTTCGGTGTTGACCCGGGCGTACTGCCCGGCGTCGCGGGTCACCCAGACCGACGAGCTCAGAGGCGGGACCTCCTGCGCGTCGTAGCCGTCGAGCACGACGGCGAGCGTCGCGACGACCGCGATCGACGCCACCCCGGCGACGAGCGGGACCACCCGGCGCAGCGGCCGGCGCGGCGCGGCGACGGGGCGGGCCACTTACAGCACTCCGAGCGCGAACAGCGCCACGACGCCGACGACCGCGAGCACCCCCGCCCCGACGAGACCCCCGATCAGTGCGGCCTTCCAGGGTGCGGCGGCTTTCGGCGGGAGCACGCCGTCGTCGTCGAGCCGGCGCTGCGTGTACGCCTGCGCGGCGCGGGTCGCGCGGCGGGAGTCCTTGTTGACGGTCGAGATGACCGGACCGCGCGGGGCGGACGCGGTGAAGTCGACGGGAGTCCCGGCCGAGGCCCACTCGGGCGCGGCGACCTCGAGCGTCGTCGGCGGGAGACCTTGCTCGTACTGCGCCCAGCGCAGCTCCTCGGCGAGGGCGTGCATCGACTCGTGCCGGGCCGCCGGGTCCTTGCTCATCGAGCGGGAGAGGATGCCCTCGAGGCGCGGCGTCACGTCGGCGCGGCCGATCGGGGTGTACTTCGCCTTGACGACGCGGGCGGTGAGCACATCCCGCCGGTTCTTCTCGCGGTCGGCGGACTCGAACGGGCTGCGGCCGGCGAGCAGCGTGTACAGGGTCGCGCCGAGACTCCACACCTCGGCCGCGACCGACCCGGTGATCCGCTGCTCAAGCACCTCGGGCGAGGACCACGGCACCGACATCGCGAACACCTCGTCGCCGTCGTCGAGAGGCTCGAGGGCGGTCGCGACGCCGAAGTCGGCGAGCACCGGGGTGCCGAGCGAGGAGATGAGGATGTTGGAGGGCTTGATGTCGCGATGCAGCAGCCCGGAGCGGTGGGCGGTCTCGAGCGCGGCCGCGATGCGCACCCCGGTATCGAGCACTTCGGCGACCGGGAGCGGCCCCTTCTTGTACTTCGCGCTCATGTTGTCGGGGCAGTACTCCATGACGAAGTACGGGCGGCCGTCGGCCGAGATGCTCGCCTGGTAGATCGTGACGATCGAGGCGTGCGCCGAGAGGCGGGCCATGATGTCGGCCTCGGCGTTGAAAGTGCGGATGACCTCGGGGTTCACGGCGTCGTCGACGAGCACCTTCACGGCGACGACGCGGCGCGGCATGTCCTGCTCGAAGAGGTAGACGTCGGCGAATCCGCCCGAGCCCAGGGGCCGGATGTAGCTGTAGCCCGGCAGGACCGGCGGCGCAGCGGCCTTCCGTCTCACCACGCGTACCCCCTCGGCCCGCACTCGCGCGGGGTCGATCCCTGACGGAGAGGATCCTCCGCCGGCCCTACGGCGTGCGGGTGCCGACCGAGATGCGGAAGTCTTCTCCGAGGTCGAGGATATCGCCTGCCTGGAGAGCTGTTGACCGTCCCTCATGAAGGAGCCGGGGCGGCCGCGCGGGGGTCAGAACGAGCGTGCCGTTCGTCGACTCCAGGTCGCGGGCGACGAGCTGGCCGCCGACGAGGGCGACCTCGAGGTGGATGCCGGAGATCTCGCGGCGCGGCGACGGGGCGACGACGTAGTAGGTCGAGGTCTCCTCGGGGGTCGTGCGCCAGGGCCGGCGGCCGAGGACGACGGGCGTGCTCGGCTCGAGCTCGCTGCCGTCCGGAAGCCGGAGGACGAGGCCGCGCAGCGCGCCGCCCATGCCGAGGTCGATCCGCTGCGGCCTCGCCGGCTCGACCCGCGCCGCGACGACGACGGGTTCCGCCTCGACGACCTCGGCCCTCGGGTCGGCCGGGCGGGGGAGCTCGATCGGAACCGTCAGGAGCATCTCGTCGGCGGCCGACGGAAGCACCGGCGGCGACCCCGCGGCGGCGTCGATCGCGATGTCGCGCGTGCGCACCACGCCGCGCCGGATCGGCAACTGGACCGCGCCCTCCCCGTGGGTGCCGAGCGAGAGGCGGAGCGTCTGCACGCCGCGCACCTCCCCGGCGAACGAGGTGGCCCCCGTCGGCCCGGACAGCCGGGTGGAGGTCGCACCGGCGAGATCGACGGCGATCTCACCCGAGACCGCGACGTGGACGACGCGCTCGACCGGGTCGAGCACTTCGACGATCGCGAACCGCTTCGTCGCGCCGTGCAGCGCGAACACGTCCAGCACATCCGCGATCGTCGTGGCCGGCAGTTCGAGCAGGCGGTACAGCTCGATGGCCACCCCGGCGTCGCTCTCCTCGCCGAGCAGGCAGACGAAGCGGTCGGTCACGATGGCATGACCCAGGCCGGTGGGCGCGTCGGCGGGGACGTAGGCGAACATCGTGGTCACTCTAACGCGAGGTCCGCTCAGCGAGAACGAACTCCGCACACGACGAAGGGCCCCGTACCTGAGTACGGGGCCCTTCTGAGTCGAGGTCTCGATACACCGCCTGAGGCGGCACTCGACCTGCCACGGTGAGGGCGCCCTCGGCGCCCTCACGCATGTCAGTTGTAGGTGCCCGGCGAGAAGTCGTCGGACGAGAACGAGTCGAAGTCGACGAACGACAGGTCGCTCTCGCTGAACACCGAGTCGTCGGTGAAGATGCGGTTCGGGTACCGCTCCGCCTTCGCCTCCTCGGTGGCCTCGACCGACACGTCGCGGTACTTGGAGAGTCCCGTACCGGCCGGGATGAGCTGGCCGATGATGACGTTCTCCTTCAAGCCCACGAGCGGGTCGGACTTGCCCTCCATGGCGGCCTGGGTGAGCACCCGGGTCGTCTCCTGGAAGGACGCGGCCGACAGCCACGACTCGGTCGCGAGGGAGGCCTTGGTGATACCCATGACCTCTTCGCGGCCCGAGGCCGTCTTCTTGCCGTCGAGCAGCGCGGCGCGGTTGATGTCGTTGTACTTCGAGCGGTCGACGAGCTCACCGGGGAGCAGGTCGGTGTCGCCGTGGTCGACAACGGTGACCTTGCGCAGCATCTGCCGCACGATGACCTCGATGTGCTTGTCGTGGATCGGAACACCCTGCGAGCGGTACACGCCCTGCACGCCGTCGACGAGGTGCTTCTGCACCGCGCGGCTGCCCTGCACGCGCAGGACCTCCTTCGGGTCCAGGTTGCCGACCACGAACTGCTGGCCGAGCTCGACGTGCTGCCCGTCCTCGATGAGGAGGGTGGCGCGCTTGAGCACCGGGTACGCCTTCGCCTCGTCGCCGTTGTCGGGCGTGAGGATGATGCGGCGCTGGCGCTCGGTGTCCTCGATCGTGACGCGACCGGCCGCCTCCGCGATGGGCGAGGCGCCCTTCGGGGTGCGGGCCTCGAACAGCTCGGTGACACGCGGCAGACCCTGCGTGATGTCATCCGCGCCGGCCGATCCACCCTGGTGGAAGGTGCGCATCGTGAGCTGCGTTCCGGGCTCGCCGATCGACTGGGCGGCGATGATGCCGACCGCCTCGCCGATGTCGA
>CAZPJC010000226.1:0-3633 GCA_964586645.1 uncultured Schumannella sp. | reverse complement strand
TCAGGCCATCGTCGCGACGTCGATCACGAAGCGGTAGCGCACGTCCGACGACAGCACCCGCGCCCACGCCTCGTTGATCTGCGACGCCGGGATGAGCTCCGTCTCGGGCACGATCCCCTTCTCGGCGCAGAAGTCGAGCATCTCCTGCGTCTCGCGGATGCCGCCGATGCTCGACCCGGCGAACGACCGCCGGTTGCCGAACAGCGTGAACACCTGGATCGGCAACGGCTCCGCCGGGGCGCCGACGTTGACGAGAACGCCGTCGAGGCGCAGCAGCTTCAGGTAGGCCTTCAAGTCGAGCTCGGCCGACACCGTGTTGAGGATGAGGTCGAAGCCGTTCTCGAGCTTCTCGAACGTCTCGGGGTCGCTCGTCACGTAGTAATGCGCGGCCCCGAACGCCCGGCCGTCGGCCTCCTTGGAGAGCGTCTGCGAGAGCACTGTCACCTCGGCGCCGAGCGCGGCGGCGATCTTCACGCCGAGGTGGCCGAGACCGCCCATCCCGACGATGGCGACCTTCTTGCCGGGCTCCGCCTTCCAGTGCTTCAGCGGCGAGTAGGTGGTGATGCCGGCGCAGAGCAGGGGCGCGGCGACGGCCATGTCGAGGCCCTCGGGGATGCTCAGCACGAAGTCCTGGTCGACGACGATGTGGGTCGAGTAGCCGCCCTGCGTCACCGTGCCGTCGCGGTCGACCCCGCCGTAGGTCTGGATGTTGCCGTTCCAGCAGTACTGCTCGAGTCCGGCCTTGCAGTTCTCGCACTCGCGGCAGGAGTTCACCATGCAGCCGACGCCGACCCGGTCGCCGACGGCGAATTTCGTGACGTCGGAACCGACGGCCGTCACGACGCCGGCGATCTCGTGCCCGACGGTCTGCGGGTAGGTCTGCGGGCCCCAGTCGCCGCGGATCGTGTGGATGTCGGAGTGGCAGATGCCGGCGTACTGGATCTCGATGAGCACGTCGGCGGCGCCGACATCCCGTCGCTCGATCGTCGTGGGGAGGAGGTCGGCGGTGGGGGAGGCGGCGGCGTAGGCGTTGACGGTCATCACGACCTCAACGCTACGGTGTCGTCATGTCAGCGTTGACAACCATCGGACTCCCGGTCGCCCTCGGCATCATCATGTTCGGGCTCGGCCTCTCGCTCACCCCCGCGGACTTCGCCCGGGTCGGGAAGCATCCGAAGGCGGTGATCGTCGCGCTGGCCTGTCAGCTGCTCCTGCTGCCGGCGATCTGCTTCGGGCTCGTGGTGCTCTT
The DNA here is from genome assembly GCA_964586645.1 of uncultured Schumannella sp. Lineage (GTDB taxonomy): Bacteria > Actinomycetota > Actinomycetes > Actinomycetales > Microbacteriaceae > Pseudolysinimonas_A. The sequence goes on along the minus strand of CAZPJC010000226.1, from coordinate 2,384 downwards.
CCAGCTGCCGCCCGTGCTCGCGGTCGGCATGATCCTGCTCGCGGCCGCCCCCGGCGGCACGACCGCGAACCTCTACTCGCATCTGTTCCGCGGGGATGTCGCCCTCAACGTTACCCTCACCGCGATCAACTCGATCGTGGCGCTGTTCACCCTGCCGCTGCTGACCAACTTCGCGATCTCGGTGTTCCTGCCCGACTCGGCGGGGCTCGGCATCCAGTTCTCCAAGGCCGTCGAGGTCTTCCTGATCGTGCTCGTGCCGGTGCTGCTCGGGATGCTCGTCCGCCGGCTCGCGCCCCGCTTCGCGGATCGCATGGACACGCCCGTGCGCATCGCGTCGATGATCATCCTCGCGATCGTCATCGTCGGGGCGCTCGTCTCGAACCGCGACCTGTTCTTCGGCAACCTCGGCAGTCTCGCCGCGATCACGATCCTGTTCTGCGCCCTCTCGCTGACCGTCGGATTCTTCGTGCCCCGGCTGTTCCGGGTCGAGCCGCGGCAGGCGGTCGCCTCGTCGTTCGAGATCGGCATCCACAACGCCACCCTCGCGATCGTGATCGCGCAGACGGTGCTGGGGAACGTGGAGATGTCGCTTCCCGCCGCGGTCTACGGCGTGCTGATGTTCTTCGTCGCCCTCGCGTTCGGCTTCCTCGTGCGGCGGGCGGTCCCGACGGAGCCGAAGGCGGCGGCTAGGGACTGATCCCGGCGGCGGGCGGAAGCTCGGCGCGCCGGCGGTTGGCCGCCCGCACGGCGCCCATCGACGCGACGACGACGAGGGCGATCGCGAGCAGGTCCCAGACCTCGAGCGCCTGGTGCAGCACGACGAATCCCGCCGCGGCGGCGAGCGCGGGAGCGAGACTCATCAGGATCGCGAAGGCGTCGGCCGGCAGGCGGCGGAGCGCGAGCAGCTCGAGGCCGTACGGGATCGCCGACGACAGCACGGCGACGCCGAGTCCGAAGAGCAGGATGCGTGGATCGAGGAAGGCGCCGCCCGACGTCGCGATTCCGAAGGGGAGTACCCCGAGACCCCCGACCGCCGCCGCGATCGCGAGCCCGTCGAGACGCGCCCACCGCCGCCCGGTGCGCGCCGAGAGCAGGATGTAGCCGACCCAGAGCACCCCGGCGCTCGCGGCGAACAGCACCCCGAGCGGATCGAGATGATCGAACCCGCCCCGACCGAGCAGTGCGACCCCGGCGAGCGCGAGCGCCGCCCAGAGCCAGGCCGACGCGCGACGGGCGACGACGACCGAGAGCACGAGCGGGCCGAGATACTCGATCGTGACCGTCGGCCCGAGCGGCAGGCGGTCGAGGGCGAGGTAGAAGACGGCGTTCATGCCGCCGAGCACGGCCCCGAAGGCCAGCACCGTGAGCCAGTCGGCGCGGGTGCGGCCGCGGAACCGGGGCCGGAAGATCGCCAGCAGCAGCACCGCAGAGAACACCAGGCGCAGCGTCACCGTGCCGATCGGACCGGCTTCCGGGAAGAGCAGCACCGCGACGCCCGCGCCGACCTCCTGGCAGACGAGCCCGAGCACGACGAGCCCCGAGGCGGCGGCCGTCCCGCCGAGGCGGTCCGGAGGGCTCACGCGTTCAGCCTAGGTCGGGGTCGTGGTGCCACACGCCCGGCCTCGCGCGCTCCGGCATCCAGCCCCAGAGCGCCACCTCGTCGAGGCCCCACGTGCGCGACGTCGGGATGCTGCCGAGCGACGCCGCCGGATTGCCGGCCCTCCTCCGCACGGTCTCCGCGACGTTCAGCGCCGACAGGTCGACTCCCGTATCGGCGAGTACGAGATCGTGGCCGGGCGGGAGCGCGCGGACACGCTCCACGAGATTCAGCATCTTCCAGTGATTCCAGAATCCGGCGGACGCGCGGTGGAAGGGCTCGTCGGTGGGTGCCGACCCGAGCTCGGCTTCCGTCGGGAAGCGGATGATGTCATCCAGTTCGAGATCGCGCGCGAGTGCACGCAGCCGCTCGGGTGCCGTGAGCCATTGCGAGTTCCAGACGATGTCGACGCCCGCCAGCGCGCTGTCGCGGAGCGCGGCGAGCACTTCCGGGCGGACGAAGGCGGCGCGCCGGAGGCCGCGGGGATCCGTCACGTCCAACTCCCGCGCACCCTGGGGAACGGGCGTCGAGACGTAGTCGCCGCTGCCCTTGAACGAGGCGTATTCGAGAACGGGATCGACGACGTAGACCACGACCACCGCGTCGACAGCGAGAAGCAGGGTGCGCCGCGTCATCCCTCCACTATGGAGGGATGACGCCGAGCTAGAAAGGCCCCGGCCTCGTCACTGGAACGAGGTGGGGCCTTCTTGCTGTTGCTGTGCGCGAGGGGGGACTTGAACCCCCACACCCTTGCGAGTACTGGCACCTGAAGCCAGCGCGTCTGCCA
>CAZPJC010000225.1:0-3633 GCA_964586645.1 uncultured Schumannella sp. | reverse complement strand
GTGCTGCTCGGCTACGTCGGGCACGACGAACTGCGGCTGACGGATGTCGCGCGCTTCAAGAACTCCCCCGTGCGCACGCTCGACGGGCTGCACTGGAGCTCGTTCGAGTTGTACCGCGACCTCGTCGAAGGCCTCGCCGCCGCCGTGCGGCAGGAACCGCAGCTCGCGAGCATCGGCATCGACTCGTGGGCGGTCGACTACGGGCTGCTGCGCAACGGCCGGCTCGTCAACGCGCCCTACTCGTACCGCGACGAACGCAACGCCGCCGGGGTCGAAGCGGTGCACGCGATCGTCGCCGTCGACGAGCTGTACCGCCGCAACGGCCTCCAGCACCTGCCGTTCAACACGCTCTTCCAGCTCACCGCCGACCGGATCGCCGGCACGCTCGAGGTCGCCGACTCGTTCCTGCTGATCCCCGACCTGTTCGCCTACTGGCTCACCGGAGTCGCGGTCGCCGAGCGCACCAACGCCTCGACGACCGGCCTGGTCGGAGTCTCGACCGGTGCCTGGGATCTCGACCTCGCCGCGCAGCTGTCGCTGCCGGGCAGCATCTTCCCGCGGCTGGTGGATGCCGGCACCGAGCTCGGCGGCCTGGCGCCGTCGGCCCTGCGCGGGATCGGCGACACCCGCGCCGTCGTCACCGCGGTCGGCACGCACGACACCGCGTCGGCGATCGTCGCCATCCCGGCGACCGGCTCGAACTACGCCTACATCTCCTGCGGCACCTGGTCGCTCGTCGGCGTGGAGCTCGAACGCCCCGTGCTGACGGAGGCGAGCCGCGCCGCGAACTTCACCAACGAGGGCGGCGTCGACGGCCGGGTGCGCTACCTGCACAACGTCATGGGGCTCTGGCTGCTGAGCGAGAGCATCCGCGACTGGGAGCGCGACGGCTCGACGATCTCGCTGCCCGCCCTGCTGGCGCAGGCGTCGGCGGTCACGACGAAGGTGCCGATCTTCGACGCCGACGACGAGACCTTCCTCGCCCCCGGCGACATGCCCGCCCGCATCGCCGCATGGCTCGGCGCCCGCGACCTCCCGGTGCCGGCCTCCCGACCGGAGCTGGTGCGCAGCATCCTCGAATCGCTCGCCGCGGCGTATGCATCCTCGATCCGCGACGCCGCCGAGCTCAGCGGCCAGAGCGTGGAGGTCGTGCACCTCGTCGGCGGCGGCTCGCAGAACGAACTGCTCTGCCAGCTGACCGCCGACGCGACCGGACTGCCCGTGCTCGCCGGGCCGGTCGAGGCGACCGCGATCGGCAACGTGCTCGTGCAGGCCCGCGCGCAGGGCTTCGTCGCCGGCGACCTCGAGGCGCTCCGTGCGATCGTGCTGCAGTCGTTCCCGCCCCGGCGCTACGAGCCCCAACTCGGTGGTTGAGTAGCGCGAGAAGCGCGCGTGTCGAAACCACACCCTCGAGTAACCCGTCGGTGTGGTTTCGACACGCGACCTGCGGTCGCTACTCAACCGCCGAGTAAGGGCTACGGGGCGTAGACGGCCCTCGCGAGGGCATCCAGAACGGACGCGGAGCGCGGCCCGAACGAGAGGATGTCGCCGTCGGCCATGTCGACGAAGCGCCGGTTCTGTCCCGCCGCGGTGAGCGCGATCGCCGGCTTCGCCTGCAGCAGTCCGTCGATGCCGCCGGCCGATTCGATGCCGTCGGTCATCACGAGGATGAGGTCGGGGTTGGCGGCGATGATCGCCTCGTCGGTCATCGGCTGCATGCCGGTCCAGCCGATCTCGCCGGCGACATCCACCCCCGACAGCCCGCGGATCAGGTCGTCGGCGCCGGACTCCGCCCCGAACAGGTAGTAGATGCCGGAGCCGCCGCGCAGGTAGAGGAAGATCATCCGCACCCGGTCGCCGGCGGCGGGGGCGATGGCGGCGATCTCGGCGATCTTCGCGTCGACGTCGGCCCGAATGCGCGCGGCGAGCAGCTCGCCGGTGGCAGGCACCCCCAGCACCGCGGAGACGTCGCGGGCGAGCTGCACGGCGCCGTCGAACGACGGCTCGTTGTCGAGGAACACGACGGTGACCCCCGACTCGCGCAGCTGGGTGAGCACGTCCCGCGGGCCGATGCTGCCGTCGGTGATGACGAGGGTGGGGCGCAGGGCGAGCACGCTCTCGGCGTCGATCGCGTGACCGCCGGAGGTGACGACGGGGAGGTCGGCGGCGCCGTCGAAGGTGGTGGAGATGTCGCGCCCGACGAGGGTGTCGCCGAGGCCGAGACCCCAGATCGTCGCGGCGATGGATCCCGACATGTCGAGTCCGATGACACGCGAGGTGTCGTCGATCGTCACGTCGACATCGCCGCCGCTGTCGTGCGAGACGACCGTCGCAGGGAGGGTCTGGGCGGGAGCGGTCTCGACGGGCTCGAGCGCCTCGGTGGCGAGCAGCGCGGTGCTCGGTCCGACGTGGGTACGCGGGGCGGCGGCGAGGTCCAGCTCGGCGAGCGGGCGGTCGTCGACGACGGTGGGCGACGGGGTCGTCGGGCCGGCGATCGGGCCCGCGCAGCCGGCGAGCGCGAGCGCGACGACGGCGCCGACGAGGGCGAGCGCGCGTCGGGAGGTCACGAGAGTCGAGCCTACGCAGGTAAGGCTGACCTTACAAACCGTCCAGCCGCCTCGGGCGGGGTGCTGCCCTAACATCCGAGGATGGACTCCCAGTCGTGGTTGACCGTCATCGCGCTGCTGCTGAGCGTCGCGAGTGTCGTCGTGACCGGCCTGTTCTCGGTGCGCACGCAGCGGCTCAGTCATGAACTGGAGGCCGAACGCGAGCGGCGCGCGGAGGAGCAGTCGGCGATCAAGGCCGCCGAGCGGGTCTACGAGCCGCTCGCCCAGGCCGCGGCCGAACTGCAGTCGCGCATCTTCAACATCGTCGAGACCGGCTGGATCGGCATGCAGAAGCGCTACGAGAGCCACGGCGACTACGCCGTCGCATCCACGGCGTTCCTGTTCGCGCACTATTTCGGCTGGATCGAGGCGCGGCGGCAGGCGGTGCTCTCATCGAGCGGCGAGGGCGGACGGGACCTCGCCGTGCAGCGCCTGATCGACGACGTGCTCAAGATCCTGCGGCGCAGCGAGGACTCCGAAGGGTTCCTGTTCTTCACGACCGAGCAGCGCGCGATCGGGGAGCTCATGCTCACCTGGGAGACCGTCGGCGAGACGGGGACCCGGATCGCCCACGTCGCCGGCTACGCCGCGTTCGTGCGGCGCTACCGGCACGAGGAGGAGTTCCGCGGCTGGTTCCAGTCGATCGACGCGGGGATGGAGCTGGTGTCGAAGGGCGACGTGCGGCGGCTCGCCGACATCCAGAAGGCGCTCGTCGCGCTCATCGACGAACTCGACCCGAAGCGCAAGTACACCGCGGGGTACGCGCTCGAGCCGATCGACCTGACGGACGGCGCGCACCCCTCGGTGGCCGAGTAGCGCCGGAGGCGCGGGTCGCGTCCTAGTCGTCCTCTCGGACGTCCCCGGAGCCGGAGATGTCGGCGTCGACCTCCGCACCGCCGCGGTGGGTGACGGATCCGCTGCCCGAGATGTCGACCCGCAGCGTGCCCGTGACGTGCAGCTCGGCGTCGCCCGACCCGCTGATGTCGACCGTGGCGTCGACGACCTCGAGGTCGTCGGCATCCACCTC
>CAZPJC010000224.1:0-3633 GCA_964586645.1 uncultured Schumannella sp. | reverse complement strand
GCGGGTTACGGCTCGAACTCGGTGGCGCGCGGCTTGAAGATCACGAAGTGGGTGAGCGCGAGGGCGACGACGCCGCCGATGAAGAGCTCCCCGGCGGCGAGGACCGCGCCGAGCACCGTGAGCCATTCGAAACCGGAGAGCAGGGCGCCGGCGAGGACGCCCGCGAAGAGGGTCACGACGGTGCCGATGAGGATCGCGACGACGAGGGCGCCGACGTTGATCCAGAACAGCGAGCCGCTCCCGCGTCGGCGGCCGGCGATGTTCGACACCAGCAGGAACAGCAGGAAGAGGCCGATCGAGACGGCTCCCCCGGTGAACAGGGCGAGCCAGGCATCCCGGATCGCCACGGTGATCACGTCGACGCCGGTGACGAGCGACAGGGCGATCGTCGCGAGCACGTACGCGATCGCGAGGGTGAGCAGGATCGCGATCCCGGTCTTGGCCAGTGGTCTCATGTCCTGCTCCCCCTCGCGTCGAAGTGTGGTGTTACGGCGCGGGCGTCGTGCCGGCGGCGGGAGCGGCCGGAGCGGCGGGCTCCTCGTCCTCGGTCGCGTCGGCGATCTTCTCCGCGATGTCGTGCGTGACGTCCTTCACCTTGTCGGCGACGTCGCCCACGAACTCCTTCGTGTTGTCGACCGCGTCACCGGCGAACTCCTTGGCCTTCTCGGCCGCGTCGCCCGCGACGTCCTTGGCCTTGTCCACGATGTCGTCGAGTCCCATGCTGTCCTCCCGCCCCGGCGAGTCCATCCCGCCTGGCACAGCCATTCTGGCGGGTCCCGGGGGGCGACGCGTGTGAATTTCGTGTTTCGATGCGCCGCCGCGGGCGGGCGCGCCTCGATCCGGCGGACTGCGGATGCCGCGCGGGCCCGCGCCGTCAGCTCCCGCCCGTCACGAGGCGCCGCAACCCGGACTCCGCGGCCGTCGGGCGGACGGCATCCAGCGTCTCCCCCTTCTCGTACCGGTCGAGGACCCGCGGGTCGACGTAGCTCGATCGCGCGACCGCCGGGGTGTTGCCGAGGGCGTCCGCGGCGAGCCGCACGGCCTGCACGACCGCCCGCTTCCGAGCCGCCGGGGTCTCCCCCGGGCCGCTGCGGGCGAGCGACACCGCCGCCGTCACGGTGCCGTGCAGGGTGCGGAAGTCCTTCGCGGTGAAGTCGCCGCCGGTGCGCTCCCGCACGTCGGCGTTGATGTCCTCCGCGGCGAGCGGATGCCATCCGGCGGCGTCCTGGAAGGCGAGCAGCCGGGAGCGCCCGCCCCGGCGCTTGAGCCGCGCCACCACGAGGGCGAGGTCCGGGTCGGCGATCTCCGACTCCCACGGCTGACCGCTCTTGCCCGGGAACGACAGCAGCACGCGCGTGCCGTCGATCACCCGGGCATGCGCGCCGAGCAGCGTCGACAGGCCGTAGCTGCCGTGCGCGTCGGCGTAGCGCTCGGACCCCACGCGCAGCATCCCCGTGTCGAGCATCCGGAACGCCGCGGCGAGCACGCGCTCGCGCGACAGGTCGTCGCGCCGCAGGTCGCGCGTCACCCCGCGCCGCGCGGCGGGCAGCGTCGCCGCGAGTTCGAGCATCCGGTCGAACTTCAGCCGGTCCTTCTGCACCCGCCAGGCGTCGTGGTAACGGTACTGCCGGCGGCCGGCGTCGTCGAACCCGGTCGCCTGGATGTGCCCGTTCGCGTACGGGGCGACCCAGACGTCGGTCCAGGCCGGCGGCAGGACGAGCGCCTTCGCCCGTGCGGCGTCCGCGGCCGAGGCGGGGCGCCCGCCCTCGTCGACGAACGCGAAACCTCTCCCGCGCCTCACCCGGTGCAGCCCCGGTCCGTTGACGTCGCTGCGGCGGAGGCGGGGCATCCCGTCACGCTAGGCGGGCGGCGCGGCCTCGCGCGGGGGCTTGACGCGGGCCCCGAACAGACGATGGATGATGGGCGCCGTGATCAGGACGGCCACCAGGAACGCGATCCCCGCCTCGATCGCGTAGCCGAGGAAGAGCAGGACGCCCTCGCCCTGCACCGTCCCGACGGCGAGGACCGTGAGCGCGTTGAGCACGACGCCGGCGACCGCGGCGAGGAGGGTGACGCCGATCGCGGGCGGCACGCGGCGCCGCACGGCCAGCACGACGAGGATCGCGGTCCACGCGCCGAGTCCGATGTCCATGAAGAAGAACAGCCGACGCGCCGCCTCGGCCGGGGTCCCGCCGACGATCCCCTGCCAGACCGAGCCGGCCAGCAGCGCGACCAGGATCGCGAGCAGCACCTGCAGGACCAGCGCGAGAACGGTGCGGATCATGGGGCCACGGTATCCCGCGCCCGCGCCGGGCGCTCGCCCCGCACCGTCGTCACGCCGACGCAGAACACCCAGACCAGCCAGGGGAAGATCGCCATGATCGCGTTGCCGAACCCGCCGGCCGCGGCGAAGTTCGTCGGCGACGTGCCGCCGAATGCGGCCGGCGTCCACACCAGGTTCGAGACCGCGGTGAGGGCGGCCAGCACCCCGGTCCATCGCGGCAGCGCCCCGGTGAGGAACGTCAGGTAGGCGGCCGTGCCGGAGACGAGCGCGAGCAGCACCGAGCCGATCGAGCCGAACATCAGCACGTGCCCTTCGATGAGCGCGCGGATGACCGACGGGTTCGGTTCGAGCCCCATCACGTCGAGGGCCGTGCCGCCGTCGAGCGCGTCGCCGACGAGCGTGACCGCGATGAAGACGAGGCCGGCGCCGAACATCACATCGGCGATCCAGGTGACCGCGGGCCGCCGTCGATGCATCAGCTGGCGGAACGACCCGAGGAAGACGATGAGGAACGTCATCAGCACGGTGTCGGCGAGGATGACGGTGATGGTCGCCGCCCGGGCGTTCTCGACGTAGGCGATGAGGGCATCCGACTGGTCGAGTTCGGGCCGCACGCCCATCGTGAGCTTCGCGACCACCTCGACCGCGAGCGCCGCCGCGACGACGAAGGCGGACACCCCGGTCCAGCGCCGCACGTCGGGTTCCCGCATGGGGCCAGGCTAAACGACGAAGGGGCCGGACCTCGCGGTCCGACCCCTTCGCGTGGTGGTCTCGACTCGCGGCTGCGCCGCTCCTCGACCACCGAGATGACTACTTCAGGATCTTGGTCACCTTGCCGGCGCCGACGGTGCGGCCACCCTCGCGGATGGCGAAGCCGAGGCCCTCCTCCATGGCGATGGGCTGGATCAGCTCGACCGTCATGTCGGTGGTGTCGCCGGGCATGACCATCTCGGTGCCCGAGGGCAGCGTGATGACGCCGGTGACGTCGGTGGTGCGGAAGTAGAACTGGGGACGGTAGTTGCCGTAGAACGGGTTGTGACGGCCACCCTCGTCCTTGGACAGGATGTACGCGGTGCCCTCGAACTGGGTGTGCGGCGTGACCGAACCCGGCTTGACGACGACCTGGCCGCGCTCGACATCCTCGCGCTTGGTGCCGCGCAGGAGCAGACCACAGTTCTCGCCGGCCCACGCCTCGTCGAGCTGCTTGTGGAACATCTCGATACCCGTGACGGTCGTCTTCTGCGTCGGGCGGATGCCGACGATCTCGACGTCCGAGTTGATCGCGAGCGTGCCACGCTCGGCGCGGCCCGTGACGACGGTTCCACGACCGGTGATCGTGAAGACGTCCT
>CAZPJC010000223.1:1214-3642 GCA_964586645.1 uncultured Schumannella sp. | reverse complement strand
CCCCCGCCAGGCGCAGCGCCTCCGGATCCCGGTCGATCCCGACCAGGGTGAGTTCGGGGAACCGCCGCAGGAAGGCCTCCGCGTGGCCGCCCAGGCCGAGGGTGCCGTCGACCATGACGGCGCCGGCCCGCTCGAGGGCCGGTGCGAGCAGCTCGAGGCAACGCTCGAGCAGCACGGGCGTGTGCAGGGCGTCGTCGTCGGCGGTGTCGTTCGTGGGATCCGTCATGGGAGGAGGGGCCGGTCCCGGGATCCGATCCCCATCCGCTGCGACCTGCCTCCGGGGAAGTGAGGCAGGGTGCGCGGCTGAGGGTCGCATCCCGGGAATCAGAAGAGGCCCGCGATCACCTCCCCGTCGGCGGCGGCGTAGCCGGATTCGGTCGCAGCGTAGAACTCGTCCCACGCGGCGGAGTCCCAGATCTCGGCGCGGTTGCCGGCGCCGATCATGGTCAGTTCGCGGTCGAGGCCCGCGTAGTCGCGGAGCATCGGCGGCACGGTGACGCGCCGCTGCTTGTCGGGGATCTCCTGGGTGGCCCCGGAGAGGAAGAGGCGGATGTAGTCGCGCCCCTCCTTCGTGGTGACGGGGGCCGTCGACATTCGCTCGTGGACCTTCTCGAACTCGCGCTCGGAGTAGACGAAGACGCAGCGGTCGACCCCGCGGGTCATCACGAGGCCGCCGGAGAACTCGTCCCAGAACTTGGCCGGGAGGATCACGCGGCCCTTCTCATCGAGCTTGGGCGCGAAGGTGCCGAGCAACATGCGGCACCTCCCCATTTCTCCGGCCAGACGTCTGAGGTATCTCCACTTTACTCCACTTTCCTCCCCAAACAACCATTTTCCCCCACTTACCCTCCCTCTGGGGCCACCGGACTCCCCCGGCCTCCCGCCGCGCACAAAAAAAGGACCGACCCGAAGGTCGGTCCTGAAGAGGAGGAAAGAGGAGGTCAGTCCTCGGGATCGCGGCGCTGCTCCCAGCGCTCACCGAGGCTGTCCATGAAACTCTGCCGCCGCGGGGTCGCGTCGCGGGCGTCACGCGGGACGGTGAGCCGGCGCGGCGGAGCGAGCACGAACAGCGCGCCGACGAACATCACGCCGAACCCGGCGACGCCGACGAGGGGCTGACGCACGATCACGCCCACGATGAGGAGGACGAGTCCGACGACGCCGGCGATGATGCCGAGGGCGATCGCGGTGTAGCTGGCGCGCCCGCGTGCGCCCACCTTGGCGACGTCGTCCGCGTCGTGGTGGTAGAGGCTGCGCTCCATCTCGTCGAGGAGGCGCTGCTCCTGCTCGGAAAGTGGCATGTGGGCTCCTTGTACCGCGGGAGATTCCAGTGTAGGCCGCTCGTGCGCGGATAAGGTAGGCGCGTGCCTGAGAGTCCGCGGTTAGTGGATCTCGTGCAGACCCGGCTCGACGGCTTCCTCGGCGAACGCGGGACCGAGCTGCGCGCCATCTCCCCCGATCTGGATGTCGTCGACGACTGCGCGCGACGGCTGCTGGCCGGCGGCAAGCGCTTCCGCGCCCTCTTCTGCTACTGGGGATGGCGGGCGGTCGCGGCGCACGCGACCGAGTTCGACCCGCTGGCCGACGTCTCGTCGACGGGCGCGGTCGAGCCCGATCTCGAGGCCGTCGTGTCGATCGCGGCGGGGCTCGAGACGTTCCATGCCGCCGCACTCGTGCACGACGACATCATGGACAACTCCGATCTGCGGCGCGGCCAGCCGAGCGTGCATCGCGCGTTCGCGATCCTGCACGGCGAACGCGGCTGGGAGGGTTCCGCCGACGCCTACGGGCTCTCCGCCGCCCTTCTGCTCGGCGATCTGCTCCTCGGCTGGAGCGACGAGCTCGTGGATGCCGGCGTCGCGCTCGCCGGGAACGCGGCGGCCGGTCGCGCCGCCCGCGCCGAGTTCGGCCGGATGCGCACCGAGGTGACGGCGGGCCAGTATCTCGACATCTTCGAGGAGATGGCCTGGCGCGCCCTGCCCGAGGACGAGCATCTGTCGCGGGCCCACCGGGTGATCGTCTACAAGTCGGCGAAATACAGCGTCGAGGCGCCGCTCGCGATCGGGGCCTCGCTCGCCGGCGGCTCGCTCGCGCAGATCGCGGCCCTCCGCGACTTCGGGCTCCCGCTGGGGATCGCGTTCCAGCTCCGCGACGACCTGCTCGGCGTCTTCGGCGACCCCGCGGTGACGGGCAAGCCGGCCGGCGACGATCTCCGCGAGGGCAAGCGCACGGTGCTCGTGACGCTCGCCCGGCAGAAGCTCCCCGCCTCCGCGGCGCGGGTGTTCGACGAGCTGCTCGGCGACCGCACTCTCGACGGCGAGCAGATCGCGATGCTGCAGACGGCCGTCCGCGACAGCGGCGCCGTCGACCACGTCGAGCGGATCATCGCCCACCAGCTCGAGCAGGCCCGGCTCGCGCTCGCCGACGC
>CAZPJC010000223.1:0-1114 GCA_964586645.1 uncultured Schumannella sp. | reverse complement strand
GCTCAGAACCCCAGGGCCTGAGCGACCCGGCGGACTTCGGCCTTCCGGCCCGCGCGGAGCGCGTCGATGGGCGCGGCGCCGAGGGTCTCGTCGTCGTCGAGGAGCCAGCGCATCGCCTCCTCGTCGCTGAAGCCGGCGTCGTGCAGCACGATCACGGTGCCGCGCAACTCGCTGAGCGGTTCCCCGTCCCTGACGAAGTCGGCGGGGACCTTGAGCACCCCGTCGACGCGGGCGGCGAGCAGGGCGTAGTCCTCGATGAGCCGGCGCACGCGCCCCTGCGGGACACCGAGGATGTCGACGAGTTCGGGGACGGTCAGCCAGGTCCGCGGGGCGGCGGGAGCGGTCACCCCCCTAGCGTGCCACGCTCGAATGTTTCAAGCTTGTAAACTGCTTCAACATCTCCCACATTGGTTGACAGGGGAAAACTTCCATGTCACCGTGAAGAGGCGTGCCGACACGGATCCCCGTACCGACACGGATCCCCCATGGGGGTGGGGAGATTGAGGCAGGACATGAACGACCGAATCGACGGGGCCGGGGGCCTCACGTCACCGTTCGCCGAGGTGACCCCGACGCGGTCCGCCGCGCGGCATCGCACCGAGCGCCGGCGTTCGCGCATGGGGGACGGATTCCGCAAGACCCTGCCCTTCGTGCTCGCGAGCGCCATGACGGTCGGACTCAACCTCACGGGCCCGGTCGAGCCCGTCCACGCGGCTCCGAAGAAGCCCGCCAAGGCCAAAGCCGACTCGGGATCGACGGCCCGCGCGCTCGTCACGGCCGCCACGGCCCGGGCGGCCGGCGGCGGTGCCTCCGCGACCGGGTCCTACACCGTGCAGGCCGGTGACACCGTCGCCGCGATCGCGGGACGTCATGGGCTGTCGACGGCCTCGGTCCTCGCGCTCAACGGCCTCGGCTGGAAATCGCTGATCTTCCCCGGGCAGGTGCTCAAGCTCGCCGCGGGCGCCACCCCCGCCCCGGCCCCGTCGGTGCAGGAGGGCGGGCGCTACACGATCGCGACCGGAGACACGGTCTCCCGCATCGCCGCGAGGTTCGGGGTCTCCGTCGAATCCGTGCTGAGCGCCAACGGGCTCAGCTGGTCGAGCATCATCTACCC
>CAZPJC010000222.1:0-3660 GCA_964586645.1 uncultured Schumannella sp. | reverse complement strand
TCAGCGCCCACCGTTTGCTGTGGCGGAGGGTGCGGAATGTGATTGCAGGACACTCTTGGTGCAAGGGAGAAGGCCGGCCGCTCGCCTCTGCGGCCGGCCTTCAATCATGCCGGGGCGTCAACCCCCGTTCCCCTCGCTCGGCCGCTCCTAGGCTGACACCGTGACCTCGATCGTCTGGTTCCGCGACGATCTGCGGCTCGGCGATCACCCGGCGCTCCGCGCGGCCCTCGACCGCGGCGGCCCCGTCGTGCTGCTGTACCTGCTCGACGAGGAGAGCCCCGGCATCCGTCCGCTCGGCGGCGCGACCCGGTGGTGGCTGCACCACTCGCTCGCGGCCCACGCCGCCGAGATCGCGAAGCGGGGCGGGCGGCTCGTGCTGCGCCGCGGCGCCGCCGAGGAGGTGTTGCCGGCCCTCGTCGCCGAGACCGGCGCCGAGGCGGTGTTCTGGAACCGTCGCTACGGCGCGAGCCGGGAGATCGACGCCCGGCTGAAGGCCCGGTTCGCCGACGAGGGTCTCGACGTGCGGAGCTTCGCCGCCAACCTGCTCGTCGAACCGTGGGAGGTCGCGACCGACGCCGGCGGGCCGTACCAGGTGTTCACCCCGTTCTGGCGCGCCGTGCAGGAGCGGCCGATGCGCGACCCGCTGCCCGCCCCGCGCGAGCTTCCCGCCGGGCCGCGGCCGGCATCCGACGACCTGGATGCCTGGAACCTGCTGCCGACCCGTCCCGACTGGGCCGAGGGGCTGCGCGCGACGTGGGAACCGGGTGAACTCGCCGCCCATCGCCGGCTCGAGCACTTCGCCGGGCACGACCTCGCCGACTACGACCGCCGCGACGAACCCGCGGTCGGCACGTCCGGTCTCTCCCCGCACCTGAGGTTCGGCGAGCTCTCGCCCGCTCAGATCTGGGCGCGGATGCACGGCGGGCTCTCGCCGGCGGCCCGGACGAACGTGCCGAAGTTCCTCTCCGAGGTCGGCTGGCGCGATTTCCACTGGTCGATCCTCTACGCCAACCCCGACCTGGCCACCCGCAACCACCGCGCCGCCTACGACGCGTTCCCGTGGTCGTGGGACCGCGGGCCCGAGGTCGAGGCCTGGCAGCAGGGGCGCACCGGCATCCCGCTCGTGGATGCCGGCATGCGCGAGCTGTGGCGCACCGGCACGATGCACAACCGGGTGCGGATGGTCGTCGCCTCGTTCCTCGTGAAGAACCTGCTGCGGCACTGGCGCCTCGGCGAGGAGTGGTTCTGGGACACCCTGGTCGACGCCGACGAGGCGAGCAACCCGGGCAACTGGCAGTGGGTGACGGGATCGGGCGCCGACGCCGCCCCCTACTTCCGGGTGTTCAACCCCGAACTGCAGGCGAGGAAGTTCGACCCGTCGGGCGAGTACATCCGGCGGTGGGTGCCGGCGGAGGAGCTGCTCGCGCCGATCGTCGACCTCGCCGCGTCTCGCCGCGAGGCCCTCGACGCGTTCTCGACGCTGAAACGCTAGACGGGCGGCCGGCCGCCGATCAGCATCACGGCCCGCGCCGCGAGCAGCGTGCCCGCCCGCACGGCGGCTTCGGCGTCTCCGGTCTTCATCCACTCGGCGAGGTATCCGGCGGCGAAAGCGTCGCCGGCGCCGGTCGGATCGATGAACTGGGTCACCCGCGGGGCGGGCACCGGGTACGCGGGCCGCCCGCGACGGAACAGGATGGCCCCGTCGGCGCCGCGCTTGAGCACGACCGTCGGGAAGTACTCGACGAGGGCGGCGCCGATCCGGTCGGGATCGGTCTCGCCGGAGAGCAGGTTCCCCTCATCGAGATTCGGGAAGAGCAGGTCGACCCCGCGCATCTCCGCGAGGAACCGGTCGACCCCGTAGTCGGCCAGGTATCCGGTCGAGGCGGGGTCGATCGAGACGGGGATGCCGCGATCCCGGGCGTGGGCGATCAACGCGATCGGGGCGCCCCGGCCGTGGTCCTTGGTGATCGAGTAGCCGCTCACGTGCACGATGCCCGCCGCATCGAGCAGTTCGTCGGTCAGCAGGTCGGCCCGCAGTGCCTGGTTCGCGCCGCGATCGGTCAGCATCGTGCGGCTCTGGCCTTCGACGATGAGCACGATCGAGCCCGTCGGCATCCCCGGCTCGACGTGCAGGTGCGGGACGACGCCCGACTGCCGCAGGGTGTCGGCGTGATAGTCCGCGTCGGCCGAGCCGACGGTTCCGACGAAGTCGACGGCGGCCCCGACCGACGCCGCCCAGGCCGCCGTGTTCGCGGCCGAGCCGCCGGGGCGGGGCTGCACGCGGGAGTCGGTGTCGGTGTCGGTGCGGATCGGTCCGCGCGGGACCACGACGATGTCGTTGACGACGTCGCCGACCACGACGATCCGACCGTGCTCGCGGGAGTCGGCGGCCATCAGGTCGCCGGCGGCAGCGCCGACCATGCGGTCGCGATCTCGGCGGCGACCCGCACGTTGTTGCGGGCGAGGTCGAGGTTCACCTCGAGGCTGCGGCCGCCCGAGGCGTCGACGATGTAGCCCAGCAGGAACGGTGTGACCGCCTTGCCGCGCACCCCTGCCGCCTCCGCGGCCTCCCACGCCGTCGCCAGCACTCTGTCGTGCTCCGCCGGATCCCACTGCTGGTCGAGCGGCACGGGGTTGGCGACGATGAGACCCTGCCGCGCACCGAGCTCGTCGCGCGCCCGCATGATCGCCGCGACCTCGGCCGCCCCGGCGACCGACCAGTCGAGCTGGTAGCCCGACTCGCGCAGCCAGAACGCCGGGAACTCGCGCGTGCCGTAGCCGACGACGGGGATGCTGAGCGTCTCGAGCCGTTCGAGGGTGGCGGGGATGTCGAGCACGCTCTTCACGCCCGCGCTGACCACCGTGACGGGGTTCTCCGCGAGGGTCGGCAGGTCGGCGGATTCGTCGAAGGTGCTGTTCGCGCCGCGATGCACCCCGCCGAGGCCGCCGGTGGCGAAGACCCGGATGCCGGCGAGCGCCGCGAGCCGGGCGGTCGCCGCGACCGTCGTCGCCCCCGAGCGGCCGAGAGCGGCGAGGATCGGCAGATCCCGCACGGACGCCTTCGCGAGATCCTCCTCGGCGATGCGCCGCACGCCCTCCTCGTCGAGACCGATCCGCGGGATGCCGTCGAGCACGGCGATCGTCGCGGGCACGACGTCGCGCTCCCGCAGGATCGCCTCGAACTCGAGCGCGGCCTCGTGATTGCGGGGTCGCGGCAGACCGTGGGAGATGATCGTCGACTCGAGGGCGACCACCGGGCGACCGGTGTTCAGCGCCTCGGCGACCTCGGGCGTGAGAAGCGGGGACGGCACCCGTCAACGCTACCCGGGCACGAGACCCGCGCCGTCCGCTACGCCTTCTGCGTGGCGGGCTTCTTCGCGGCCGGGGCCTTCTTCGCGGGGGCCTTCGCCGCGGTCGCCTTCGTCGTCGACGGCTTCGTGGCGGCCGCGGCCTTCGCGGCTCCCGACGGCTGCGGCTTCGCCCCGAGGATCTTGCCCGGGTTGAGGTTGCTCTTCGGGTCGGTGGCCGAGAACAGTCCGGCCATCACCTGCACGCCCGGCGCCGAGATGTCCTGCTCCATCCACGGCGAGTGCTCGACGCCGACGCCGTGGTGGTGCGAGAGGGTCGCGCCGTTGTCGATGAAGGACTGCTGGATCGCCG
>CAZPJC010000221.1:0-3662 GCA_964586645.1 uncultured Schumannella sp. | reverse complement strand
GCGCTCTCCGACCGCACGGGCGCGAAGGTCTGGGTCAAGTACGAGGGCATGAACCCGACGGGCTCCTTCAAGGACCGCGGGATGACGATGGCGGTGACGAAGGCGAAGGAGCACGGCGCCAAGGCCGTCATCTGCGCGTCGACCGGCAACACGTCGGCGTCGGCCGCCGCGTACGCCACGTACGGCGGGCTCACCGCCGCGGTGCTCGTGCCGGACGGGAAGATCGCGATGGGCAAGCTCGCGCAGGCGATCGCGCACGGCGCCGAGCTGCTGCAGGTGCGCGGCAACTTCGACGACTGCCTCGACATCGCCCGTGAACTCGCGGCGCACTACCCGGTGCACCTGGTCAACTCGGTCAACAACGACCGCATCGAGGGTCAGAAGACCGCCGCGTTCGAGGTCGCCGAGGTGCTCGGCGACGCTCCCGACTTCCACTTCATCCCGGTCGGCAACGCCGGCAACTACACGGCGTACACGCGCGGCTACTCCGAGGACCTCGCGGCCGGGCGCGTCACCAAGCTGCCGCGGATGTTCGGCTTCCAGGCCTCCGGTTCGGCGCCGCTCGTCACGGGCCACGTCGTCAAGAACCCGGAGACGATCGCGAGCGCGATCCGCATCGGCAACCCCGCCTCGTGGGAGCTCGCGCTCGCCGCGCGCGAACTCACCGACGGCTACTTCGGCGCGATCGACGACGACGTCATCCTCGACGCGCACCGCATCCTCTCCCGCGAGGTCGGCGTCTTCGTCGAGCCGGCCTCGGCGATCAGCGTCGCCGGCCTGCTCGAGCGGGCCGAGGCCGGCCAGATCCCGAAGGGCGCCACGGTCGTGCTCACCGTGACCGGCCACGGCCTCAAGGACCCCTCGTGGGCGCTCAAGACGGCCGACGGCGGCGAGGTCGCGCCGACGAAGGTCGACGTCGACGTCGCCGAGGTCGCGAGCGTCCTCGGCCTGCAGAAGACCTCATGAAGACGGTCCCCGTCGGCCGTTCCGTCTGGGTGAAGGTGCCGGCGACGACCGCGAACCTGGGCCCCGGCTTCGACACCCTGGGCCTCGCGCTCTCGCTCTACGACGAGCTCGAGTTCACGACGCGCGCGCAGCCCGGCGCGACGATCGACGTGCGGGGGGTCGGCGTCGGCGAGGTGCCGACCGACGAGACGAGCCTCGTCATCCGCGCCGCCGCGCACACCTTCGCCCACTACGGCGTCGAGATGCCCGGACTCGACGTGGTCGCGCACAACGGCATCCCGCACGGCCGCGGCCTCGGCTCCTCGGGCGCCGCGATCGTCGCCGGCGTCATGGCCGCCAAGGGACTGCTCGAGGGCATCGTCGAGATCGACGCGGAAGGGCTCCTCGCGCGCGCGACCGAGCTCGAGGGACACCCCGACAACGTCGCCCCCGCGCTGTTCGGCGGGCTGACGATCGCCTGGATGACCCCCGACGGCCCGCGGCACAAGAAGCTCATCGTGCACCGCGGCGTCTCGCCGTTCGTCGCGGTGCCGCGGGAATCGGAGATGTCGACGGCGCTCGCCCGCAGCCTGCAGCCCGAGTCCGTGCCGCACGAGGACGCGATCTTCAACGTGTCGAGGTCGGCGCTGCTCATCGCGGCCCTCATCCAGAGCCCGGAGCTGCTGCTCGCGGCGACCGAGGACAAGCTGCACCAGAGCTACCGGGCGAGCGCGATGCCCGAGACGGATGCCCTCATCCAGGTGCTCCGCGCGCACGGGCTCGCCGCCGTGGTGTCGGGCGCCGGGCCGTCGATCCTCGTGCTCGGCAGCGACCCCGCGCAGCGCCTCGTCGCCGCCGATCTGGTCGAGAAGTCGTCGACGACGCCGTGGGACTGCCTGCTGCTCGCCGTCGATTTCAAGGGTGCTACAGTGGTACCGCACTCCACCGAGGCCGTGGCCTAGCCCCCTCGAGGTAGTGCATCCCACCAGGTTCTGAATCCTCGCCTCTCTGCTCTGCACCCGCCGGGCACGAAGCCAGGTTCCCGCAGAACCGAGCCCGGGAAGTTCTTGTACCCGGGTCGAAAGGAACGCCACCCCTGTGACCGACGTCGACACCGCTGCGACCGACCGCGCCTCGCTGAGCCGCCTGAAGCTCCCGGAGCTGCAGGCGCTCGCCGCCACGCGCGGGATCGCCGGCGCCGCCAAACTTCGAAAAGGAGAACTCGTGGACTCGCTGTCCGAGAACCCTGACGCCCCCGTGAGCGACGCCGACGAGGCGCCCGCGACCCCGATCGCCGACGCGCCCGTCGAGGAGCCCGAGGCCCCGGCCGCCGTCGCCGACGAGACCACCATCCCGGCCCGTCGTTCGCGCCGGGCCACGGCGTCGACCGCGGAGGTCGCGGCGCTCGCCGTCGACCTGCCCGTCGACGCCCCGGCCGCCGAGTCCGACACTGCGGACGCCGACGCTCCCGCCGTCGAGCCGCAGCGCTCGCGCGAGGAGATCGCCGCCGAGCTCGACAGCCTGCTGCCCGAGGTCACCTCGGGCGCCGACGCCGAGGGCGACGAGGGCACCGGCCGCAGCCGCAGCCGCAGCCGCAATCGCGGCGGCCAGGGCGCGCGCGGCGAGCAGGGCGGTCAGCAGAACGGCGCCCGCCAGAACGGCCAGCAGAACCAGAACGGCCAGCAGGCCCAGAACCCGCGCGCCGGTCAGAACGGTCCGGCCGCCGACCAGGACGGTCTCGACGGCGAGGGCCGCGGCCGGGGCCGCTACCGCGACCGCAAGCGCGGCCGAGGCCAGGGTCAGAACGACGACTTCGAGCCCGAGATCAGCGACGACGACGTGCTCATCCCGGTCGCCGGCATCCTGGATGTCCTCGACAACTACGCCTTCGTGCGCACCTCGGGCTACCTCCCGGGCGCGAACGACGTCTACGTCTCGCTCGGCCAGGTGAAGAAGTACAACCTCCGCAAGGGCGACGCCGTCGTCGGCGCGATCCGCCAGCCGCGCGAGAACGAGCAGAGCCGCCAGAAGTACAACGCGATCGTCAAGATCGACTCGATCAACGGCCAGAGCGTCGAGGAGGCCGCCGAGCGCATCGAGTTCGGCAAGCTCACCCCGATCTACCCGAAGGAGCGCCTGCGGCTCGAGACGACGCCCGAGAAGCTCTCGACGCGGATCATCGACCTGATCGCCCCGATCGGCAAGGGCCAGCGCGGCCTCATCGTCGCGCCCCCGAAGGCCGGCAAGACGATCATCCTGCAGGCCATCGCCAAGGCGATCGCGGTCAACAACCCCGAGGTGCACATCATGGTGGTGCTCGTCGACGAGCGCCCCGAGGAGGTCACCGACATGCAGCGCGCGGTGAAGGGCGAGGTCATCGCCTCCACCTTCGACCGCCCGGCCGAGGACCACACGACCGTCGCCGAGCTCGCGATCGAGCGCGCCAAGCGCCTCGTCGAGCTGGGCAACGACGTCGTCGTGCTGCTCGACTCGATCACCCGCCTCGGCCGCGCCTACAACCTCGCGTCGCCGGCGTCGGGGCGCATCCTCTCCGGTGGCGTCGACGCGTCGGCGCTCTACCCGCCGAAGCGCTTCTTCGGCGCGGCGCGCAACCTCGAGGGCGGCGGCTCGCTGACCATCCTCGCGACCGCGCTCGTCGAGACCGGCTCGAAGATGGACGAGGTGATCTTCGAGGAGTTCAAGGGCACCGGCAACTC
>CAZPJC010000220.1:0-3685 GCA_964586645.1 uncultured Schumannella sp. | reverse complement strand
CGGTAGCGCTTCCAGACGCCGACCGAGCAGATGACGTTGACCCAGCCGTGCTCGTCCTCGAGGTTCATGAAGGTCATCCCGCTCGCCGTGCCCGGCCGCTGGCGATGGGTGACCAGCCCGGCGACCTCGACCCGCCGCCCGGACTCGTGGGTGCGCAGTGCCGCCGACGGCAGCACGCCGCGCTCGTCGAGCGCGGCTCGCAGGTGCGCGACCGGATGGTCGTCGACCGAGATGCCGGTCGCCCAGAGGTCGTCGCGCAGGATCTCGAACGACGTCGGATCCGCGAAGAGGGGCGGCTGCACCGTGACGATCGACGACGGCAGGAACTCGGCCCGGTCGCCCGCCGCCGCCCCCGCGCGCCAGAGCGCCTCGCGTCGCCCCAGGTCGAAGCCCTCGAAGGCGTCGGCGCTCGCGAGCGCCTCGAGCTGCGCGGTCGTGAGGCCGACCCGGCGCACGAGGTCCTCCATCGACGCGAACGCCCCGTGCTCGCGGGCGGCGACGATGCGTGTCGCGACGCTCTCGCCGATGCCGCGCACCCCGGCGAGCCCGAGCCGCACGGCGGCGTTCCCGTCCCGGCGGTGCGCGGCGGTCTCGTCGGGGGCGTTCCGGTCGAAGACCGGCACGGGGGGCTGCTCCTCGAAGCAGGCATCCCGCCCCGTCTCGGCGGCCGTCCCCTCGCCGTCGAGCGGCTCGACGAGCGCGAACACGCCGGAACGGTGGATGTCGGGACGCCGCACCTCGACGCCGTGCCGCCGGGTGTCGGCGACCAGTGTCGCGGGGGAGTAGAAGCCCATCGGCTGGGCGCGCAGCAGCCCGGCGAGGAACGCCGCCGGGTAGTGCAGTTTGAGCCACGACGACGCGTAGACCAGCAGCGCGAAACTCAGCGCGTGGCTCTCGGCGAACCCGAAGTTGGCGAATGCCTGGATCTGGCCGTAGACGGCGGCGATGCCGTCGTCAGTCATCCCCTTACGGCGTAAGCCGTCTTCCAGCTTGGCGCGGAGCGTCTCGATCCGCACCTTGCCGCGCTTCGACCCGAGCGAGCGCCGCAGCAGGTCGGCCTCCTCGGCGTCGAGCCCGCCGACATCCCGCGCCATCTTGAGCACCTGCTCCTGGAACACCGGCACGCCGAAGGTCTTGTCGAGGATCGGCTCGAACTCGGGGTGCAGGTACTCGAACGGCTCGCCCAGCTTGCGCCGCACGAACGGGTGCACCGCCCCGCCCTGGATCGGCCCGGGCCGGATGAGCGCGATCTGGATGACGAGGTCGTAGAAGCGCCGGGGCTGCAGGCGGGGGAGCAGCCCCATCTGCGCGCGCGACTCCACCTGGAAGACCCCGATCGCGTCCGCCCGGCAGAGCGCGTCGTAGGTCGCCGCCTCCTCCTTCGGGATCGTCGCGAGGGTCAGCTCGCGCCCGAACACCGTGCGCACCTGGGTGAACGAGTGCTGGAGGGCCGACAGCATCCCGAGCCCCAGCAGGTCGAACTTGACGAGCCCCATCCAGGCGCAGTCGTCCTTCTCCCACTGCAGCACCGTGCGCTTGTCCATGCGGGCGTGCTCGATCGGCACGACCTCGCCGATCGGTCGCTCGGTCATCACCATGCCACCCGAATGGATGCCGAGGTGCCGCGGGAAGCCGAGCAGCTCGCCCGACAGGTCGAGCACGGGGCGCGGGATGTCGCTGAGGTCCTCGGTCACCGGGTCGCCCCAGCGCTCGAGCCGCTTCGACCAGGCGTCCTGCTGACCGGGGCCGTGCCCGAGCGCCTTCGCCATGTCGCGCACCGCGTTGCGCGGCGTGTAGGTGACGACGTTGGCGACCTGCGCCGCGTTCTCGCGGCCGTACTTCTCGTAGACGTACTGGATGACCTCCTCGCGGCGGTCGGAGTCGAAGTCGACGTCGATGTCGGGCTCCTCGTCGCGGATGCTCGACAGGAAGCGCTCGAACGGGAGGTCGTAGTAGATCGCGTCGATCGCGGTGATGCCGAGCACGTAGCAGACGGCACTCGACGCGGCGCTGCCGCGCCCCTGGCAGAGGATGCCGGCGCCGCGCGCGAAGTCGACGATGTCCTTCACGAGCATGAAGTAGCCGGGGAAGTCCTTGGCGGCGATGACATCCAGCTCGCTCTGCAGCCGGCGACGGTGACCGTCGGGGAGGCGCGGCCCGTACTTCTCGGCGGCACCCCGCCAGGTCTCCTCGGCGAGCCAGCCCATCAGGGTGAGGCCGGGCGGCACGT
Source organism: uncultured Schumannella sp. (assembly GCA_964586645.1). Classification (GTDB taxonomy): domain Bacteria; phylum Actinomycetota; class Actinomycetes; order Actinomycetales; family Microbacteriaceae; genus Pseudolysinimonas_A. The sequence goes on along the minus strand of CAZPJC010000220.1, from coordinate 1,455 downwards.
CGAGCTGCGGAAGCCGCGGGGTGGCGCTGCGCAGCTCGAACGCCGTCTCCCGGGCCAGCGTCACCGAGCGCTCGACCGCGCCGGGGTACCGGGCGAACCGGGCGGCCATCTCGAACCCCGAGCGCAGGTAGCCGCCGCCCGCCGCCGGCAGCCAGGGCTCGTGCTGGTCGAGGCTCGCGCGCGCCCGCACGGCGGCGAGGGCGGTCGCGAGCGGCGCGCGCTCGGGACGCGCGTAGTGCACGTTGCCGGTCGCGACGATCGGCAGCCCGAGGTCGTGAGCGAGCTCGGCGAGGACGTCGTTGCGGTCGGAGTCGAGCGGATCGCCGCGGTCGGTCAGCTCGACGATCACGTTGTCGCGGCCGAAGCGCTCGATCAGCGCGACGAGTTCGCGGCGTGCGGCCTGGCGGCCGTGCATCGCGAGCGCCTGCCGCACGGTGCCCTTGCGGCATCCGCTCAGCACCGCCCAGTGCCCGTCGGCCGGTCCGCCGGCGAGCTCGGCGAGCTGGTCGAGGTCGTACACCGGCCGGCCCTTCTCGCCGCCGCCGAGATGCGCCTTCGTGAGCGCCATCGACAGCCGGTGATACCCCTCGACGCCGCGGGCGAGCACGAGCAGGTGCGCGCCCTCCGGATCCGGGATGCCGTTCTGCGGGCTGCGCAGGCCGAGCGACAGCTCCGCGCCGTAGACGCTCGGCATCGCGTGGGCGAGTGCGGCCTCGGCGAACCGCACGGCGCCGTAGAAGCCGTCGTGATCGGTGAGCGCGATCGCCTCCAGCCGCAACCGCGTCGCCTCCTCGACGAGATGCTCGGGCATGCTGGCGCCGTCGAGGAACGAGTACGCCGAATGCACGTGCAGCTCGGCGTACGGCACCACCGGTTCGGCCTCCCCGTTCGGCAGAGTGGGACCCTCGAGCGCCGGGGCGACGTACGTCGGGCGGTGGTTGCGGGCGGTCGCGCCGTCGGCCTTCGGCGCCTGCCCCGACATCCGCCGCTCGAGCTCGCTCCAGTCGTACGGCGGGTTGTGCCAGCCGCCCATCAGAGGACCTCAGTCGTACCGGCCATGCGCCCACCACCCCCGGGCATCGAGCACGAGCAACCAGGCCTCGCCGGAGGCATCCACCACCTGGAACCGCTGGGCGGCCCGGGCCGTCGGCGGATCCCACCAGCGCTCCTCGAGCGGCCACGGCCCGGCCCACGCCGTGAGGTCGCGGCGCGAGCCGGTCGGCGACACGATGACCGCCGGGGAGGCGCTGAGCACCCCGCGCTCGGTGACCGACACCGGCGCCCCGCGCACATCTTCGACCCGGATCTGCCTCGGGATCTCGTACACCGTCGCCGGGTGCGGCGGGGGCACGGCTCCCGGCCACGGACGCTTCGGGTCGCGCGCGAGAACCGGGCGATCCCCCCAGGCGACCCGCTGCTGGCGGTCGGCCGGCATCCGCCCGCCCGCCGGGACCG
>CAZPJC010000219.1:0-3708 GCA_964586645.1 uncultured Schumannella sp. | reverse complement strand
CGAGCGTCTTCCTGATGGCCCTCGCCGACCGGGTGCTCGTCTACGGCGACTGCGCGGTCATCCCGGAACCGACGGTCGAGCAGCTCGCCGACATCGCGATCTCGTCGGCGGCGACCGCACGGCGGTTCGACATCGAGCCGCGGGTGGCCATGCTCAGCTATTCGACGGGCGAGTCCGGAACGGGGGCGGAGGTCGACCGGGTGCGCGCCGCGACGGCGCTCGTGCGGCAGCGCGCCCCCGAGCTCCCGGTCGCCGGACCCATCCAGTACGACGCGGCCGCCGACCCCACCGTCGGCGAGTCCAAGATGCCGGGATCCGATGTCGCGGGGCGCGCGACCGTGTTCGTCTTCCCCGATCTGAACACCGGGAACAACACCTACAAGGCGGTGCAGCGCTCGGCGGGCGCCGTCGCGATCGGGCCGATCCTGCAGGGCCTCGCCAAGCCGATCAACGATCTGTCGCGCGGTGCTCTGGTGCGCGACATCGTCAACACGATCGCGATCACGGCGATCCAGGCTCAGGACGCCTCATGACCCGCGTGCTCGTCGTCAACGCCGGATCCTCGTCGCTCAAGTACGAGGTGCTCGACGTCGAAGCCGGCGTCGCCGTGCTGTCCGGTGCGGTCGAGCGCATCGGCGTCGCCGGCTCGGGGGTGCCGGACCACACCGCCGCGATCGCGGGGGTGCTCGAGCAGCTGGATGCCGAGAGCATCGACGCGGTCGGCCACCGGATCGTGCACGGCGGGTCGGTCTTCGAGCAGGCGACCGTCATCGACGACGCCGTCGAGACGGAGATCAACAGGCTCGCCGTGCTCGCGCCGCTGCACAACCCGCCCGGGCTGCAGGGCATCCGGGCCGCCCGGGCGGCGCTGCCGTTCGTGCCGCACGTGGCGGTCTTCGACACGGCGTTCCATGCGACGCTCGCGCCTGAGGCCTACAGCTACGCGATCGACGCCGCCGTGGCCGAGCGTTACGGGGTGCGGCGCTACGGGTTCCACGGCACCTCCTACCGCTACGTGAGCCGCCGCGCCGCGGAGCTGCTCGGCCGCCCGCTCGAGGACCTGCGGCTCATCGTGCTGCACCTGGGCAACGGGGCGTCGGCGGCGGCGATCTCCGGCGGGCGCAGCGTCGACACGTCGATGGGCATGACGCCGCTCGAGGGCCTCGTGATGGGGACCCGCTCGGGCGACATCGACCCCGCGGTGCTGCTGCATCTGCAGCGCGTCGGGGGCTACGACGCGTCCGGGCTCGACGATCTGCTCAACCGCGAGAGCGGGCTGAAAGGTCTGGGCGGCCACAGTGACATGCGCGACGTGATCGCCGCCGCCGACGGCGGCGACCCCGCGGCGGCTCTCGCCTTCGAGGTCTACGTGCGTCGCGTGCAGCGCTACATCGGCGCGTATGCGGCGGAGCTCGGCGGCCTCGACGCGCTCGTGTTCACGGCGGGGGTGGGGGAGAACAGCGCGCGCGTGCGGGAGCGGGCGGTCGACCGCCTCGGCTTCCTCGGCATCGCGATCGACCCCGCGCTCAACGCCGCACCCTCGGGGGAGGCCCGGGTCGTCTCGCCCGCCGAGTCCGCGATCCCCGTGCTCGTCGTGCCGACCGACGAGGAGCTGCAGATCGCCCGGGAGACCGTCGACGTGCTCCGCGGGTAGTGCGGATCAGGCGCTCGGCAGCGCGGCGAGCACGCGGGTCATCGCGGAGTCGAGACCCCACAGCGTCGCGAACGCCTGCGCCGCGTCGAGCTCCTCGCCCGACAGCGGGCGCAGAGCCGCGTCGACGTCCGGCAACGCGAGGTCGCGCACGACGTTGACGACGGCGGGAGCGACCGCGAGGTAGTCGGATGCCGCGAGCAGTTTCGCGCGCACGCCCGGCGACAGCGTGGTGCCGGGGTCGGCGGCGGCGGCGATGATCCCGTCGAGATCGCCGAACTCGCGCAGGAGGCCCGCGGCCGTCTTCTCCCCGACCCCCGCGACGCCGGGCAGCCCGTCCGAGGGGTCGCCGCGCATCGCCGCGAACGCCGCGTACTGCGCGGGGGTGATCGCGTACTTGGCTTCGATCGCCGCGCCGTCCAGGATCTCGAGGTTCGCCATCCCGCGGCCGGTGTAGATGACGCGCACCTGGCGGGCGTCGTCGACGATCTGGAAGAGGTCGCGGTCACCGGTGACGATGTCGACGGGCATCGACGCGGTCGACGCGAGGGTGCCGATGACGTCGTCGGCCTCGTGCTCGGCGGCGCCGACGATCGGGATGCCGAGAAGCCCGAGCGCCTCGGCGATGAGTGGCACCTGCACGCTCAGCGGGTCGGGGACGACCTCGACGTCGGGTCCGACCTCGACCTCGACGGCGACGCGGTGCGTCTTGTAGGTCGGGATGAGGTCGACCCGCCACTGCGGACGCCAGTCGTCGTCCCAGCAGGCGATGAGGTGCGTCGGCGCGAACTGCGCCACGAGTCGCGCGACGACGTCGAGGGTCCCGCGCACGGCGTTCACGACGGTGCCGTCGGGAGCGGTGACGGTGTCGGGGACGCCGTAGAACGCGCGGAAGTAGATCCCGGCCGTGTCGAGCAGCATGAGGCGGTCGGTCATGACGGCCATGCTGTCACACGGGTCAGACCGGACGCGGCCCCTTCCGCACCCCGCCGCCGGCGGCGAGCCGCATGAGGTCGCTGTCGAAGTCGATCCCCGGGTCGTTCTTCGACCCGAACTGCGTCTGGTATTTCGCGGCGTTGCCCGAGCGGATCGTCGCCGCGACACCGGCCCGCATCAGCGTGACGAGCTCGAGCGCCGCCCGGTCGATGCGCCCGGTGAGGGCCGTGTCGGCCCAGTCCTCGGGCGCCGCGAAGAGCGCCGTCGGCACCGTCATCGCGCGGAGGTAGCCGAACATCCCGCGCATCTGGTCGTCGGCGACGAGCGCGTGGCGAGCCGTGCCGGCGGTCGCGGCGAGCACGACGGGCGTGCCGATCAGCGTGTCGGTGTCGAGGATCTGGAAGAACGACGTGAACAGCCCGCTCGGGCCGGCCGCGTACACCGGTGTGCTCGCGATGAGTCCGTCGGCGGCGGCGACGGCATCCATCGCGGCGCGCAGCCCCGGACCGACGTGCTGCGACACGAGCGCGGTGGTCACCTCGGTCGCGATCTCGCGCAGGTCCACGACCCGGATGTCGAGCTGCGCTGAGTCGACGGCCTCTCCGCTCTCGGAGACCAGGGCCGCGACGCGCTGGGCGGTGCGGTCGGCGAGCAGTCGGGTCGACGACGGGTCGCCGGTGCCGGCGCTGACGACGACGAGTGTGGTCATGATACCTTCTCCGTTCCGAGCAGAGCCCGGGTGATCCTCTTCAGTTCTTCCAGATCGGCGTCGCTCACGTGAGCGGTCATCGCCGCGGTGACGTCGCGGGCGTGCGCCCGGCCGGCCTCGCGCTGGCAGGCGCGCCCCGCATCCGTCAGCGCGAGGCGCACGACGCGCTTGTCGCTCTCGTCGGGGCAGCGCTCGACCAGGCCGCGCTCCACGAGGCGGTCGACCATCCGCGAGAGGGCGGGCTGGCTCAGCAGCACGCGCTTGTGCAGGTCGGTCAGCCGCACCGGCTCACCGGACTTGGTCAGGGCGTAGAGCACGTCGTACTCCTTCATCGAGACCTCGCCCCAGATGGGCGCGGCCGCGAACGACTTCATGAAGGTCGCGTGCACGGTGAGCAGCGACTCCCACGCGT
>CAZPJC010000218.1:0-3709 GCA_964586645.1 uncultured Schumannella sp. | reverse complement strand
CGGATGATGCCGCGGGTGTCCTTGCCGCCCGAGCCGGCTTCGCGGCGGTAGCAGGTGGAGATGCCGGCGTAGCGGATCGGCTCCGAGACGTCGATGATCTCGTCCTTGTGGTACCCGGCGAGCGCGACCTCGCTCGTGCCGGTCAGGTAGAGATCGTCCTTCTCGAGGTAGTAGATCTCGTCGGAGTGCGCGCCGAGGAATCCGGTGCCGGCCATGATCTCGGGCCGCACGAGCGTCGGGGTGATGAGCGGCTCGAAACCGGCGGCGAGCGCCCGGTCGAGTCCCATCTGGATGAGCGCCAGCTCGAGCCGCGCCCCGACGCCCCGGAGGAAGTAGAAGCGCGAGCCGGAGACCTTGGCGCCGCGCTCCATGTCGATCGCCCCGAGGATCTCACCGATCGCGAGGTGATCACGGGGCTCGAAGTCGAACTGCCGCGGGGTGCCGACCTCGCGGAGGGTGACGAAGTTCTCCTCACCGCCGGCCGGGATGCCGTCGATCACGATGTTCTGGATGCCGCCGACGATCCTGTCGAACTCGGCTTCGGCATCCGCCACCGCGGCCTGCGCGGTCTTCACCGCCGCGGCCATCTCCTGGGCCTGCGCGACGAGCGCGGCCTTCTCGTCCTTCGCGGCGGCGGCGACGGTCTTGCCGAAGACGTTCTGCTCGGCGCGGGCGTTCTCGAACGTGGCGAGGGCGGCGCGCCGGGCGGCGTCGGCGGCGATCGCGTCGTCCACGGTCGACACAGGCACCCCCCGGGCCTCCTGCGAACGGCGGACGACGTCGGGATTCTCGCGCAGCAACTGCGGGTCGATCACGTTCCCATCCTATTGACGCCGACACAACCCCCGACCCAGGCGTCCCGCGAGGGTTACCGTTGGCGCATGGCCGCTCCCTCCTCCCCTGCCCGCCGTGCGGCGGTCGTCTACAACCCGGTGAAGGTGGATGTCGCCGAGCTGCGCACCGCCGTCGACGCCGCGGCCGCGGAGGCCGGGTGGGGCGAGACGATCTGGCTCGAGACCTCGGTGGAGGATCCCGGCATCGGACAGGCCCGGGAGGCCGCCGAGCAGGGTGCCGAAGTGGTGCTCGCCGCCGGGGGTGACGGCACGGTCCGCGCCGTCGCCGAGGGCCTGCGCGATTCGGACGCCGCACTCGCGCTGCTGCCCTCGGGCACCGGCAACCTGCTGGCGCGCAACCTCGAGCTCACGCTCAACAACCTCGAGGACTCGGTGCGCACGGCGTTCACCGGCAAGGATCGCCCCGTCGACCTCGGGATCGCCGAGCTGCGACGCGAGGACGGCACCGTCGACGAGCACGCCTTCCTCGTCATGGCCGGGATCGGCATCGACGCCAAGATGGTCGCCAACTCCGACGAGGAGCTGAAGAAGCGGGTCGGCTGGCTCGCCTACATCGATGCGATCCGGAAGGCCGTGCGCGACTCCAACAGCATGCGCGTCAAATTCCGTCTCGAGGACGGCCCGACGAAGTCGATGACCGCCCACACCGTGCTCGTCGGCAACTGCGGCTCGCTGCCCGGCAACATCCTGCTGCTGCCGGAGGCGGCCGTCGACGACGGCCTGTTCGACATCGTCAGCCTGCGGCCCGAGAGCTTCGTCGGCTGGGCCCAGGTGTGGGTGAAGATCTTCTGGGAGAACGGCGTGCTCCGCCGGTCGCAGGTCGGCCGGAAGCTGATGGGCATGACGCGGGAGGTGCGCGCCCTGAGGTATCTCAAGGCGGCGCGCTTCGAGCTGATCCTCGACCACCCCGAGGAGTTCGAGCTCGACGGCGACGACTTCGGGATGGTGACCGGGTTCCGGTGCACGGTCGACGCGGGAGCCGTGCGGATCCGCATCCCCCAGGATCAGGAGATCGACTCCGTCGATCCGGCCGAGACGGAGGCCGCGCTCGAGGCGTCCCGCGAGGCCGTCGCGGAGGCCGAGCCCGCGAGCTGAGCCCGGCGCGCGGCCAGGGCGAGCGCCGCCACGGCGGCGAGCAGAGCGGCGGTGGCGAGCCACGGCACCATCGTGTAGAACGGCCAGCCGCTGTTGACCCAGTCGTAGAAGGCCTGGACCTCGGCCTGGTCCTCGGTGCCGTCGAACGGGGCGTCCATCGACTGCAACTGCGGGATGAGATAGCGCAGGGCCGCGCCGACGGCGAGCCCGGCCATCAGGACCGCGATGCCGGCGAGCGCCAGCACCCAGCGCACCTTCACCGGCCGACCCGGGGGAGCCGCACCGCGCGCAGCCCGATCCAGAGGCACACCGCGACGACGCCGGCGAGAAGCAGCGGCCCGGGGAGCACGTCGGCGGCGATCGAGGAGAGCTGGTCGCCGAGACCGGGTCCGACACCCGAGTACTGCGTCGAGACGTCGACCCGCCTGAGGAACAGCACCACGGCGAGCGCCAGCATGCCGAGTCCGACGACGAGTACCGCCCACTCGAGCCGCGGTCGCAGCGCGGCGTACTCGGGTTCCTCGACCGGCATCTCCTCGGCGGCGGGCTGCGGCACGACGGGCCGGTCGACCCGCGGGGCCTGGATGACCGGACGTTCCGCCATCGGCGGAGGTGCGGGCACGCGGTGCGCCACGGACAGCGGACCGTTCGAGATCCGCAGCGGGCCGCGAGGGTCGGGCATCGGCTCGGCGACGTGCCGGGACGGGTCGAAGCCGCGCTGGAACTGCGCGGCGTAGCGCGGGTCGATCCCTGAGTCGGTCGCCATACCCACACCCTGCTACGCGGCGGGCCGTCTCGACAAGAGTCCCCCGGCCGCGGCGACGGCGACGGCGACCGCGAGGGCCGCGGCGAGCGCGAGCCACGGCAGCGACTCGTCGATCAGCATGATCGTGCGCACCCGTTCGGCGTAGGTCGCCATGCCCGCGGGAGGCAGCGGGATGCCGCCGGAGCTGACCGGGCCCTGCTCGGTGAGCGACGCGAGCCGGGCCGCCTCGGCCGAGGCGCGGGCCACGACCGCGATCAGCGCGACCCCCGTCGCGCCCGCCACGGCGGACGACACCCGCCGCGGGAGCTCGGCGGCGCGCAGACCCGCCGCGATCGGGACGACGGCGGCCACGACGAGCGGGCCCGGGACCGCGATGGCCGCCCGGCGCCCGGCGGCGAACGGATCGGGTTCGGGAGGCACCGTGAACCCCGGGTCGACGACGATCCACGCGGCGGCCGCACCGGCGAGACCCACGAGAACGACGGCGGTGAGCAGGAGGGCGGCGGCCGCCCCGCGCGAGGGACGATGCCCGACCGCGGGCGCGACCGCTGGCTCGTCTTCGTCGTCCGGAGGGCCGGCCGCGGGATCGGGGGCGCTCGACGCGGGCTCCGCCGCCGGGTCGTAGCCGCGCTGGAATCGCGCCAGGTGGCGCGGGTCCAGCTCGCCGCCGGCCACGAGACGCCTAGGCCCCGGGTTCCCCGGAGAGGATCCCGCGCAGCCAGTCCCGGGCCTCGACGAACACCTCGTCGCCGTACCGCGGGCGCACCTCGACATCCTGCTTGTCGGCGCGCGGGTACGAGCCGAGGAACATCACGTTCGGGCTGAACCTCTTCAGGCCGAGCAGGGCGTCGGCGACGCGCTCGTCGTGCAGGTGCCCGTCGAGGTCGATGACGAACCGGTAGCGGCCGAGGGCGTCCCCGATCGGCCGCGACTCGAGCAGGCTCAGGTTGACCCCGCGCGTGGCGAACTGCTCGAGCATCTCCACGAGCGCTCC
>CAZPJC010000217.1:0-3791 GCA_964586645.1 uncultured Schumannella sp. | reverse complement strand
CCGGGCACATCGGCCACATCCAGGTATCGGGCTTCGACGACCCGTGCCCGTGCGGACGACGCGGCTGCCTCGAGGCGATCGCGTCGGGTCCGAGCTCGGTGCGCTGGGCGCAACAGCAGGGGTGGGCGGGAGCGACCGGGGAGGACCTCGCCGCGTCGGACGATCCGATCGCCCGGGCCGCGATCGAGCGCTCGGCGCGGGCCACCGGGCTCGCGATCGCATCGGCGAGCGCCCTCGTCGACCTCGACGTCGTCGCCGTGGGCGGCGGCTTCTCGCACGCGGCGCCCGACTACCTCGATCTCGTGCGCGCGGCCGCCGACGAGGGCTTCGGCTTCGTGCGGGCGACCCGCATCCTGCCCGCCGGGCTCGGCGGCGACGCCCCGCTCATCGGCGCGGCCCTCGTCGCGGGTGAGGCGTCGGGCCGCGGGTCGTCGACCCGACCGGGGCGCGCGATGACCGGAACCGCGAGCAGCGGCAGCGTCGCGACGACGAGCAGCACGACGATCGGCGCGAGCGCGCCGACGGTCCCCAGCACGACGGCCCCGAGCACGACATCGTCGGAGATCCGGGCGTAGAGCGGCGCGAACGAGGTCGTCGCGCTGCGCATCCCGAGCGAGAGCAGCACGATACCCAGGAGGGCGAGGACGCGCCCGTCGCGACCCGCACCGCTCACCGCGGCGCGTCCGCGAGTTCGTCGTCGACGATCCGTCGACGACCGAGGATCACGATCGCCGGGACGGCGAGACCTGTCGACGCGATCAGCAGGACCGTCGGGATCGCCCAGTCGCCCGCCGCGTCGTGGACGAGCCCCATGCCGAACGAGAAGAGTCCGGCGACGACGTAGCCCACCCCCTGCACGAACGCGCTCACCGACACCGTGACGCGGTGGCTGCGGGTGCGGGTGTTGACGAGCAACAGGGCGAGCGGGAAGGTGATCGGCACGAGCCCGATCAGCACCGCCCAGAGGATCGGCGCGACCGCGGGCGCGACCAGCATGCCGCCCCAGCCCGCGATCCCGCAGAGCGCGGCGATCACGATCATCGGCAGCACGGTGGCCGAGCGTCTCGCGAGCAGCGGCACGAGCACCGCCTCCGGGATGCCGACGACCAGCAGCACGCCGAGGGCGGCGCCCGCGACGGCCGGCGCGATTCCCGCCGCGATGAGCATCGCGGGCAGGTAGGCCATCGCGACATAGACGCTGATCGACGACAGGCCGAGCGCCGCGGTGATCGCCCACACGGTGGGCGAGGCCCACACGGCGCGGCGGACCGGCGCGGCGACCGGTTCGTCGCCGTCGTCGAATTCGACGACGATCGGCTCGGCGGCGATCGGCTCGACGGCGATCGGCTCGACGGGCCGCGGCGCGCGCAGCATCGAGAGCCACGGCAGCATCGCCAGCACCGGAAGGAGCACCCACATCCCGACCGCGATGCGCCAGCCGAACGCGTCGGAGAGCTGCACCGCCGTGAACGCGGGGACTGAGGCGCTGATGCCCATCAGCACGAGGTAGAGCGAGGTGACCGAGCTGATCCGCTCCGGGAAGTAGCGGCGCACGAGCGGCGGCAGCAGCACGTTCGCGGCGCCGATGCCGATCACCGCGATCATCGTCGACGCGACGAGCACCACCGCCTCCTGGGACAGCGCCCGGAGGCCCTGACCGAGCAGGATGGCGGCGAGCGCGGCGAGGAGCGCGGCCTCGAGCCCCCAGCGGCGGGTGAGCGCGGGAACGACCAGGCCCGCGACGGCGAAGCCGATCGGCGGCGCCGCGCCGATGAACGACAGCACGATCACGCCGAGACCGAGGTCGTCGGAGATCGCGGCGAAGACGGGGCCGATGACCCCGACGGCGGTGCGCATCGACAGGGCGACGAGCACGATGCCCAGCACGGCGACGATCCGGCCGCCCCGGGGGACGACCGCGATGGCGCCGGTCACCCCACGAGCCGCTCGTGCCAGGAGGTGGCGGAGACGTCGGTGAGCGAGGCGACCTGGTCGACCACGACCCGGACGCGCGCGGCGTCGTCGCCGGCGTCGGCCCAGTCGGCGGCGAACCCGGTGTCGAGCTGCGAGGGGTCGGCGAGCAGCTTGTCGGCGAGCTCGGTCAGCACCCCGCGCTGCCGGGCGTAGAGCGGCTGGCGGGCGTTCGTCGACATCACGTTCGCCGCGACGATACCCTTGAGCACGGCGATCTCGGCCCGGGTCTCCTCGGGCACCACGACATCCGCGCCGAAGCGGGCGAGCGCCGTCTGCGGGTACGCCTCCCGGGTCGCCCGCTCGGCGTGCCCGGCGAACCGGCCGATGAGGAAGCTGGTGAGGTTCTTCAGGCGCGCGAGGTCGCGGCGGCTGCCGTCCCACGAGTCGATCCAGTATTCGAGGCTGTCGAGCCGATCGAACGCTGCGATCAGCGTGTCGTGGTCGAACTCGCCGCCGATCCAGTCGAACATCGCATCGACGAGGGCGTCGTGATCGACCCGGGCGCCGAGCGCCTGCACGTCGAGGAAGCCGCCCACGATCGCATCCTCGAAATCGTGCACGGAGTACGCGATGTCGTCGGAGAGGTCCATCACCTGCGCCTCGATGCAGCGCACCCGGTCGGGCGCTCCGGCGCGCAGCCACGCGAACACCTCGGTGTCGTCGTCGTAGAAGCCGAACTTGCTGCGCCCCGACGGATCCGGGATGCCCTGCGCCGCCGGCCACGGGTACTTGCACGAGGCGTCGAGGGACGCCCGGGTGAGGTTGAGCCCGTACGACCGGCCGTCGTCGCCGAACACCTTCGGCTCGAGCCGGGTGATGAGGCGGAGGGTCTGCGCGTTGCCCTCGAACCCGCCGATGCCGCTCGCCCATTCGGCGAGCGCGCGCTCCCCGTTGTGACCGAACGGCGGATGCCCGAGGTCGTGCGCGAGGCACGCGGTGTCGACGACATCCGGGTCGAGGCCGAGCCGCTGCGCCAGTTCCCGTCCGACCTGCGCGACCTCGAGCGAGTGGGTGAGGCGGTTGCGGGCGAAGTCGAGCCCGGCGGTCGGGCTGAGCACCTGGGTCTTCTGCGCGAGGCGGCGCCAGCCGCTGGAGTGCAGGATGCGCGCACGGTCGCGGGCGAAGTCGCTGCGGCGGCTCGCGTGCTCCTCGGGGAGCCAGCGCTCGGCATCCTGCTCGGTGTATCCGGACGGGATCGCCGCGTGCGAGTGGTCAGCCACCGCTGTTGTGCAATTCGGCCTCGGCGACCTCGGCCCGCATGCCTTCCGCGATCTCGCGGCTGTCGAGCCAGCGATCGGGCAGGCTCGGCGTCTTCGGGGTGCCCGCCCGGCCGCGCTGGCCCTCGGCGTCGGCGCCCGGGTAGGGCTGGTCGGGGTCGAGGCGGCCGAGCAGGTCGGCGATCTCCTGCAGGCTCGAACTCATCGCGAGCGCGGCCCGGGTCTCGCCGCCGACCGCGTAGCCCTTGAAGTACCAGGCGACGTGCTTGCGGATGTCGCGGCAGGCCCGGGCCTCGTCCTCGAAGAACTCGACGAGCAGCTCGGCGTGCCGCTGGTACGCGCGGGCGACCTCGCCGAGCGTCGGCTCGGCCTTGAGCACCCCGCCCTGGAACGCCGCGGCGAGATCCCCGAACAGCCAGGGCTTGCCGAGGCAGCCGCGTCCGACGACGACGCCGTCGCAGCCGGTCTCGGCGACCATGCGCAGGGCGTCCTCGGCCGACCAGATGTCGCCGTTGCCCAGAACGGGCACGTCGGTGATCGTCTCCTTGAGCTTCGCGATCGCCGACCAGTCGGCGTGGCCCGAGTAGAACTCGCTCGCCG
>CAZPJC010000216.1:0-3799 GCA_964586645.1 uncultured Schumannella sp. | reverse complement strand
TCTTCGTCAAGGTCATCGACATCGACCTCGAGCGTCGCCGCATCTCGCTCTCGCTGAAGCAGGCGAACGAGTCGGTCGACCCGAACGGCACCGAGTTCGACTCCGGCCTCGCCGCGCTCTACGGCATGGTCACCGAGTACGACGAGCAGGGCAACTACAAGTTCCCGGAGGGCTTCGACGCCGAGTCCGGCGAGTGGCTCGAGGGCTTCGACGCCCAGCGCGAGACCTGGGAGGCCGAGTACGCGGCGGCCCAGGCCCGCTGGGAGCTGCACAAGGCCCAGGTGCTCGCCGCCGAGGAGAAGGGCATCGCCGATGCCCCCGCCGCCGGTTCGTCCGCCGCTCCGTCGGGCAACTCGTTCTCGAGCGAGGGGTCGTCCACCGGCACGCTCGCCGATGACGAGTCGCTGGCCGCGCTCCGCGAGAAGCTCGCGAGCAACAGCTAAGTCGTCAACGACGAAGGGCCGGACGAGCGATCGTCCGGCCCTTTCTCGTCGGCGGTGTGCTCAGTTGCCGTCCAAAACACGGTCGGCACCCGGCGCCTCCGGGATGTCGGGTACACCGAGCATCCTCTCCCGACGCTTCCGGCGCATCCGCCGGAACAGGGCGATGAGTCCGCCGACGAGGCCGATCAGCGCGAGCACCACCAGCGCCGGGAACAGCAGCGCGAGGATGCTGAGGATGACCGACGAGACGTCTTCGATCGTGCTCAGCACCGGCGCCGCCATCCCCGCGGTCACGGAGTTCGCCGGGACGCGGGTGAGGGTCTTGCCCGCATGCACGGCGAGGGACAGCACGATGCCGATGACGATCGGCACCCACTGGTTGCTGGCGAAGAACGAGGCGGGATCGGTGATCGCCGCCGTCTCCGACGTCGTTCCGGTGCCGAACAGGATGCCGCCGGAGGCGGGCCGCACGATCGTCTGGATCCAGTCGTTGACGCTGTCGACCGCGGGGATCTTGTCGGCGATCACCTCGATCACGAAGAGCACCGCGAGGATGACCAGCACCCACTCGTTCCCGAGCCACGCCCAGGCGTCCGGCAGCTGGATCCAGTCGAAGAAGCGGCTCCCGAGACCGACGAGCAGCAGGGGGATGTAGGCGTTGAGTCCGGCGGCGGCCGCGAGGCCGGTCCCCGTGAGGAGCTCGAGCATGCCCATACGATAGCCACATGCTGCTCGTGGCCCTGACGGGCGGGATCGCGTCGGGCAAGTCGACCGTCGCGCGCCGCCTCGCCGAACACGGCGCGGTGATCGTGGATGCGGACCAGGTCGCCCGCGACGTCGTCGCTCCCGGAGAGCCCGCCCTCGCCCGCATCGCGGAGGAGTTCGGCCCCGGCGTGATCGCCGCCGACGGCTCGCTCGACCGTCCCGCGCTGGGCGCGATCGTCTTCCGCGATCCCGAGGGCCGGCAGAAGCTCAACGCCATCACCCACCCCGCCGTGCTCGCGCGGTCGCGGGAGCTGTTCGCCGCGGCGGCTGTGGCCGACCCGGATGCGATCGTCGTCTACGACATCCCGCTGCTCGTCGAGGCCGGACGGCACGACGAATTCGACCTCGTCGTCGTCGTGCGCGCGGCCACCGAGACGCGTATCGCCCGGATGGTCGACCTGCGTGGCATGACCCGGGAGGAGGCGCTGCACCGTCTCAACTCGCAGGCGACCGACGCCGAGCGCGTCGCGATCGCCGACGTCGTCATCGACGCCGACGGAACCGTCGAGGAGACCCTCGCGCAGGCCGATCAGCTCTGGGAGAACCTCCGAGCGCGTGTCGGAGGCGCCGCCTAGCCTGGACGCTATGCAACCCACTCGCGCGGTCCGGCCCTTCGAGGTCATCAGCGAGTATTCGCCCTCGGGCGACCAGCCGCAGGCGATCAGAGAGCTCGCGCAGCGCATCAACGCCGGCGAGACGGATGTCGTGCTCCTGGGCGCCACGGGAACGGGCAAGTCGGCCACGACGGCCTGGCTCATCGAGCAGGTGCAGCGCCCGACGATCGTGCTCGCGCACAACAAGACGCTCGCCGCGCAGCTCGCCAACGAGTTCCGCGAGCTGATGCCGAACAACGCGGTCGAGTACTTCGTGTCGTACTACGACTACTACCAGCCCGAGGCGTACGTGCCGCAGACGGACACCTTCATCGAGAAGGACTCGTCGATCAACGCCGAGGTCGAGCGACTCCGGCACTCGACGACGAACTCGCTGCTCAGCCGGCGCGACGTCGTCGTGGTGTCCACGGTGTCCTGCATCTACGGCCTCGGTGCCGCGGAGGAGTACCTGGGGGCGATGGTGTCCCTGCAGATCGGCGACACGATCTCGCGCGACAAGCTCGTGCGCAAGTTCCTCAACATGCAGTACGACCGCAACGACGTCGACTTCTCGCGCGGCAAGTTCCGGGTGCGCGGCGACACGATCGAGATCATCCCGGTCTACGAGGAGCACGCCATCCGGATCGAGATGTTCGGCGACGAGATCGAGGCCCTCTACGCCCTCCACCCGCTGACCGGTGACGTGCTGCGCAAGATGGATGCGGTCTCGGTTTTCCCCGCAACCCATTACGCGGCGAGCCCCGAGGCGATGCACCGCGCGATCGCCTCGATCAAGGTCGAGCTCGCCGAGCAGCTCGCGCTGTTCGAGCGGCAGGGCAAGCTGCTCGAGGCCCAGCGCCTGCGCATGCGCACCGCCTTCGACATCGAGATGATGGAGCAGATCGGCTTCTGCAACGGCATCGAGAACTACTCGCGGCACATCGACGGCCGCGCTCCCGGTGAGCCGCCGAACACCCTCCTCGACTACTTCCCCGACGACTTCCTCGTCGTCATCGACGAGTCGCACGCGACGGTGCCGCAGATCGGCGCGATGTACGAGGGCGATGCCTCGCGCAAGCGCACCCTCGTCGAGCACGGCTTCCGCCTGCCGAGCGCGCTCGACAACCGGCCGCTGCGCTGGGAGGAGTTCCTCGAGCGGGTGGGCCAGAAGGTCTACCTCTCGGCGACGCCCGGCAAGTACGAACTCGGCATGGCGGATGGCGTCGTCGAGCAGATCATCCGGCCCACCGGCCTCGTCGACCCGCAGATCGTCGTGAAGCCGAGCAAGGGCCAGATCGACGACCTGCTCGAGCAGATCCGGCTGCGGGTGGATCGCAACGAACGCGTCCTCGTGACGACCCTCACCAAGAAGATGGCGGAGGAGCTCACCGCCTTCATGACCGAGCACGGGGTCAACGTGCGCTACCTGCACTCCGACGTCGACACGCTCCGCCGCGTCGAGCTGCTCACCGAGCTGCGCGCGGGCGTCTACGACGTGCTGGTCGGCATCAACCTCCTCCGCGAAGGGCTCGACCTGCCCGAGGTGTCGCTCGTCGCGATCCTCGACGCCGACAAGGAGGGCTTCCTCCGCTCGGGCACGTCGCTGATCCAGACGATCGGCCGCGCGGCCCGCAACGTCGCCGGCGAGGTGCACATGTACGCCGACAACATCACCGACTCGATGGCGAAGGCGATCGACGAGACGACCCGCCGGCGCGACAAGCAGATCGCCTACAACCTCGAGCACGGCATCGAGCCGACCGCGCTCCGCAAGCGCATCGCCGACATCACCGAGGTGCTCGCGCGTGAGGGCGCCGACACCGAGAAGCTGCTCGCCGGCCGGAGCACACCCGACGGTTCCCGGCGGCGCAGCCCCACACCGAACCTCCGCCGCGAGGGCATCGGCGCGTCCGGTGCCGGCGAACTGGAGACGATCATCGCCGACCTCAACGCGCAGATGCTGCAGGCCGCCGGCGAGCTCAAGTTCGAGCTCGCGGC
>CAZPJC010000215.1:0-3815 GCA_964586645.1 uncultured Schumannella sp. | reverse complement strand
CGCGCGTAGGGTGCTGACATGAGACGCCGGTGGCTGTGGCCCGCCCTCGGAGGCATCGCAGCCGTCGCCTTCGGGCTGGGCATCGCCGAACTCGTCGCGGGGGTGCTCGCACCCCGGGCCAGTCCGGTGCTCGTCGTCGGTTCGCTGCTGATCGACCTCGCCCCGCCGTGGGCGAAGGATGCCGCGATCGCGCTCTTCGGGACGGGCGACAAGGCGGCCCTGCTCGTCGGCATCGGGATCGTGCTCGTCGCCCTCGCGGGGTTCGCCGGCTGGCTGAACTCGATCCGGCCGCTGCTCGCCCGCCTGCTGATCGTCGCCGGCGGCGTGTTCGGGATCGTCGCCGCGATGACCCGCGAGGGGTCGTCGCTGCTCGACGCCATCCCGGCGACCGCCGCGATGGTCGCCGCGGTGCTCGCCCTGAACGCGCTCCAGAAGCGGGCCCCGGCCGAACGCCCCCGGGAGGGCGACCCGAGCCGCCGCCGCTTCCTCGGCTGGGCCGGCGGCGCGACCGCGATCGGCGCGCTCGCCGCGCTCGGCGGATCGGCGCTCCAGGCCGGCGCACGCGCGGTCACCGCCGTCCGCGAGACCTTCACGCTTCCCACTCCCGCCACGACCGCGCCGCCCGTGCCGGCGGGCGCCGAGCTCGGGATCGACGGGCTCGCGCCGGTGATCACCCCGAACGCCGAGTTCTACCGGATCGACACGGCGCTGCAGGTTCCGAACCTGAATCCCGCCGAGTGGAGCCTGCGCATCCACGGGCTCGTCGAGAACGAGGTCGTGATCACCTGGGACGAGCTGATCGCGCTCCCGCTCGAGGAGAGTCACACGACGCTCATGTGCGTGTCGAACCAGGTCGGCGGGGATCTGATCGGCACCGCCCTCTGGCTGGGCTACCCGATCCGCGAGCTGCTGGCCCGCGCGAAGCCGGCCGGCACCGCCGACATGGTGCTCTCCCGCAGCTCCGACGGGTTCACGGCATCCAGTCCGATCGAGGCGCTCACCGACGACCGCAACGCCATCCTCGCGGTCGGGATGAACGGCGAGCCCCTGCCGCTCGAGCACGGCTTCCCGGTGCGCATGGTCGTGCCCGGCCTGTACGGCTACGTGTCGGCGACGAAGTGGGTCACCGAGCTCGAGGTCACCCGATTCGACGCCCAGACCGCCTACTGGACCGACCGCGGCTGGGGCGAGAAGGGGCCGATCAAGATCTCGTCGCGCATCGACGTGCCGCGCGGGGAGGTCGATGCGGGCGAGGTCGTCGTCGCCGGGGTCGCCTGGCACCAGCACACCGGCATCGCCAAGGTCGAGGTCTCGGTCGACGAAGGCCCGTGGCGGGAGGCCGAACTGGCGGCGGCGATCAACGTGGACACCTGGGTGCAGTGGCGGTACGTGTGGAATGCCGACCCGGGTCAGTACGTACTGCGGGTGCGCGCGACGAGCGTCGACGGCGAGGTGCAGACGGGCGAGGAACGGGATGTCGTGCCCGACGGCGCGACCGGCTACGACGCCGTCGGCATCGACGTGAGCTAGTTCTTCGTCCCGGTCAGGGCCAGCACGCCGCCGAGGCCGATCATCATGACGCCTCCGGTCGCACCGAGCCGCTCGACGCGCTTCGGCGAGCGCGCGAACCAGTCCCGCGCCGATCCGGCCGCGAACGCCCACGCGCCGTCGCTCACGAGGGCGAGCACGACGAAGATCACGCCGAGCAGGAGCATCTGGCCGGGCACCCAGCCCGCCTCGGGCGCCACGAACTGCGGCAGCACGGCGACGAAGAACGCGATCGTCTTCGGGTTCGAGATGCCGACGACGACGCCCTCCCCGATCAGGCGCAGGGTCGACTTCGGCGCCGCGGAACCGCTCTGCACCGTCGCCGCGGTCTGCTTCCGGTGCCGGATCGCCTGCACGCCGAGGTAGACCAGGTAGGCGGCTCCGGCGAACTTCAGGATCGTGAAGATCACGACCGACTCGGCGACGAGCGCACCGACGCCGAACGACACCGCGACGATGATCGGCAGGATGCCGAGCGCGTTGCCGAGCACGCTCAGCAGCCCGCCGCGCCGGCCGAGTGCGAGGGAGCGGCCGACGACGAACAGCACCGTCGGCCCGGGCATGATCACGAGCACGACGGCGGCCGCCAGGAAGGCGAGGAGGTTCGGCACAGGAAGCACGGCGTCACGGTACTCCCCTGCGCCGGTCAGGTGCGTGACGATGAGTGGATGCCGCCGCGCTTCGTGATCCTCCACGGCTGGGAGAACCGCCGTCCCGCCGACCACTGGGAGCACTGGCTCTTCGACGAGCTCGTCGCGGAGGGCCACGAGGTCGACTACCCCCAACTGCCCGACCCCGACGAGCCGGACCTCGACACCTGGCTCGAGCTGCTCGACGATCTCGTGACCCGGGACGAGCGCGACGTGACGCTCGTCGCGCACAGCCTCGCGACATCCCTCTGGCTCACGCACCTCGCCCGGGGCGGCTCGCCCGGCCGCGTCACCCGCCTGGCCCTCGTCGCGATCCCGTCGCCGGCCGTGCTCGCGCCGACCGTCGTCGCGCCGTTCGTCGCGCATGACCCCCGGATCGACCCGCTGTCGGGTGTCGAGACGATCGTCTTCGAGGGTGAGGGCGACGAGTACTCGCCGCACGGGGTGCGCGCCGACTACGCGATCGACCCGCGCATCCCGGTCGAGCTCGTCCCGGGCGGGGGCCACCTGGTGCCGGCCTCGGGGTTCGGGCCGTGGCCGCGGATCCGGGAGTGGGCGACGGGTGCCAAGCTAGGGGCATGACGGAGAACGGACTTCGCTGGGGCATCCTCGGAGCGGGCGGCATCGCCAAGCAGCAGGTGTCGGACATGAAGCTGCACGGCTTCGACATCGCCGCGGTGGCGGCGCGCGACGTCGCGAAGGCGCGGGCCTGGGCCGACGAGATGGGCGTGCCGACCGCCTACGGCAGCTACGAGGAACTCGCGGCCGACCCCGACATCGACGCGATCTACGTCGCGACGATCCACCCGACCCACGCCGAGGCGGCGCACATCGCCCTCGAGGGCGGCAAGCACGTGCTGGTCGAGAAGCCGTTCACGATCGACGCGGCGCAGGCCCGATCGATCGTCGAACTGGCCGCGTCGAAGAACCTCGTCGTCCTCGAGGCGATGTGGACCCGTTGGCTGCCGCACATGGTGCGCATCCGCGAGATCCTCGCCGAGGGGCTGCTCGGCGACGTGCGCGTCGTGCTCGCCGACCACGACCAGAACAACGGCGAGAACGACCGGATGCGGTTGCTCGAACTCGGCGGCGGCGCGCTGCTCGACCTCGGCATCTACCCGGTCTCGTTCGCCTGGGACGTGCTCGGCGCGCCGTCGACGGTGCTCGCCCACGCGACCCTGACCGACGCCGGCGTCGATGCGGAGACCGCGATCATCCTCGGCTACCCCTCGGGCGCGCACGCCGTGCTGCAGACCCAGATGACGGGCACGGGCCCGAACCGGGCCGCCGTCGTCGGCACGAAGGGCCGCATCGAGATCGAGTCGGTCTGGTACAACGTCGTCGGCTTCACCCGATATGACGCCGACAACCGGGTCGTCGAGCGCTTCGACGAGAAGGTCGACGGGCGCGGCATGCACTTCCAGGCCGCCGAGCTCGAGCGGATCGTCGCCTCCGGGAAGCTCGAGGGCGAGATCCTGCCGCCGGCCGAGTCGGTCGCGATCATGGAGACGCTCGACGAGGTCCGCCGTCAGATCGGGCTCGTCTACCCGGCCTGAGGCGGGTCAGGCCATCGTCGCGACGTCGATCACGAAGCGGTAGCGCACGTCCGACGACAGC
>CAZPJC010000214.1:0-3820 GCA_964586645.1 uncultured Schumannella sp. | reverse complement strand
CCGAGCAGGATGCCGAAGACGATGAGCACGACGGCGGTGATCCACAGCGACCGCAACGAGGTGCGGATGATGTCCTGCAGGAAGAACCCGGCGAGCACGATCGGGATCGTGCCGATGATGATGATCCAGCCCATCCGCACATCAGGGTCGCCCTTCCGGATGCCCGCGGAGTGCGCCCCGCCCTTCGCCCCGAACGACCGGAACCACTTGCCGATGATGCGGAAGATGTCCTTCCGGAAGTAGATGAGCACCGCGAGCTCAGTTCCCAGCTGGGTGATGGCGGTGAAGGTCGCGCCCGGGTCGCCCCAGCCCGCGAGGTCGCCGAAGATGCGCAGGTGCGCGCTGGATGAGATCGGCAGGAACTCCGTCAGGCCCTGCAGCAGGCCGAGGATGATCGCCTCGAGGAAGTCCACCCGCCGAGTCTGCCAGCAGTGCGCGGGGTCACGCGCACCACGACGCCGCGAAGCCCGCGACGCCCCGGTTGGCGCTCCCGGTCGCGAGGTCGACGAAGTAGGTCGTCGTTCCGGTGCGGCCCGGCACGTTCGGATAGCCGTCCGGCGTGCCCTGAGGATCCTGCACCTCGACGGCGAGGTACTGCGCGTTCGGCGACAGGCACACGTCGCCGATCGGGATGCCGGCGTCGCGGTCGTAGATCACCTCGACGCCGTCCGGTCCCACCAGCAGGATCTCGTAGTCGAGGACGAAGTCCGTGCCGGGGTGGGAGACGACCTCGACGTACCGATCGCCGCCGAGGGCGACGATCTCGCCCGGGTAGGCGGTCTCGTCGAGTTCGTCGTCCGGGAGTTCGAGGGTCGAGGTCGCGCCGGTCTCGAGGTCGATCAGCCCTCCGGACAGCGGGTCGGCGACGACGAGCCGACGCGTGCCGGGGAGGAAGCCGCGCATCTCGGCGTGCTCGCCGAGCGGCACCGGAGCGTCGTCGGGAGTCGCCGTGTCGACGAGCAGCATCGACTGGTCGAAGGCCTGCACCACGAGATACGACGTCCCGGGGACGAACCGCCAGTCGAGCGCGGAGACCGGTTCGCCGTCGAGGCCCGTCACCACGCGCACGAGCCCCGACGGGTCGGCGGGGTCGAAGAGCAGCAGCCGCGAGTCGGCGCCCTCCTCGCGTGAGGTGAAGAGCACTCCGAGGATCCCGGTCGTCGGCGCGGCCTGCAGCCGCCGGAGGCGTCCCGGGCCGGGCAGCGGCACCTCGAGGGTGATCTGCTCCCCCGTCGGCGCCAGCACGAGCCGTCCGTCCGTGCCGGACTCGTCGAGCAGGACGGCGGCGACCCCGTCGCGGGCGACGGCGAACTCCTGGATGCGGTCGGCCGACAGGAGCGTGACCGCCTCGTCGCCGGAGACCGTGCGGGAGCGCACCTCGTCGGGTCCGTCGAGGTCGCGCACGAGCGTCGCGACCTCGAGATCGGGCGTCGTGAACGAGTGGTCCAGGATGCCGGCGACACCGGTGGCGGTGCCGGTCACGGCGACGGCGACGCGGTACTCGGTGAGCGCACGCAGCATCCCGCCGAACCGGATCGTGATCGCGCGGCCGTCGGAGGAGACCTCGACCGGCACGTCGGGGCTGATCGTCACGTCGCCGGCGTCGACGGGGTCGATCTGCTGGTCGGCCTGCAGCACGAGCCGCTGGCCGGGACGCTCGAGCGCGGTCGCGGCGGCGACGCCCGCGTCGTCGAGGTGCGGACCGCGGAAGACGCCGGCGACTCCGAGCGTCGCCGTGGCGACCGTGAGGACGCCGAGGGTCATGGCGACCGCGCGCCGGTAGCCCCGACGCTCCCGCCGCGCTCGGCGATCCTCAGTCGACATGCTGTTCAGTAGACATGCTGTTCAGTAGACATAGGGCTGTGCGGGCTGATCGATCGCGTCGACGCCGTCGGGCACGAGCACGATCGGCTCCGGGGCGGCCGGGTCGGGGTTCGGCGAGAAGCCGCCGGAGACCTGCACCCAGTCGTCGGCGGCGAAGCGCTCCTGCCATTCGGGCAGGAGCACGGGGACGCCGAGCGGCTGGGCGTCGACCGCGCAGCAGGTGACGAGGAAGCGGGCGACGTAGACGACATCCGGATCCTCGGTCGCGACGAGGAACCCCGAGAACGCGGCGGGCTTGCCGGCGAAGAAGTCGTCGCCGAGCCCTTGGTGCAGGAGCGTCGCCCAGTCCTTCACGGTGAACGATGTCGAGTCGCCCCCGACGAGCTCGGTCGTGTCGGCGGACGACAGCGCGGTGGAGCCGGCGATGTCCCGGTTGTCGGCGGTCGCCGACGTCAGGGTCGCCGGCGGCAGGACGAGCAGCGCGACGACGGACGCGACGACGAGCGCCGCGCTCCCGCCGATCGCCAGGGCGGCGCGCCAGCCCGGACGGGGCGGCTCCTCGTCGTCGTCGTGCGCATGACCCGGCAGCACCAGGAAGGCCGTGATCGACGCCGCGCCCCCGATGACCGCCATCACGATCGTGAACACCGTGTACCGCGGGTGGATGTACAGTTCGAGCCGGCCGGTCGCGCCGAGCCAGAGGATCGCGACGACCCCGATCAGGCTCAGCGTCACGCCGAGCCAGCGCCGCACGAAGCGGCGTGCCGCCCGACGCTCAGCCAAGGTTGATCGCCAATCCGATGGTCGCGGAGCCGAGCGCCACGACGAGGGTGAGCAGGGCGAGGGTGCGCGCCGTGAAGGTCGTGCGCAGCAGCGCGAGCATCTTCACGTCGATCACCGGCCCGAACAGCAGGAACGCGACGATCGCCCCGGGCAGGAAGGTCGAGCCGAGGGCGAGCACGAAGAACGCGTCGACGTTCGAGCACACCGCGATCACGAACGCCAGGAGCATGAGCACGAACACCGAGAGCACCGGGTTCGACCCGAGCGTCACGAGCACGTCGCGCGAGACGCCCACCTGGATGATCCCGGCGATCGCCGAGCCGACGAGCAGCGCCGGCAGCATCGCCGTGAGTTCGGCGGAGAAGGTCTCGATCGAGCGCCGCCACCGGCCGCCGTGCTCGTGGTCGTGGCCGCGCGCCCGCGAGCAGGCCGCCGAGAACGAGCGGGTGAGCAGCGCGTCGGGCTGGGGATGCCGGGAGAACAGCCAGCCGACGAGGTTGGCGATCGCGAAGCCGCCGAGAACCCGGGCGACGAGGATGCCGTCGTCGAACCCGAACGCCTGATAGGTCGTGATGATCGTCACCGGGTTCACGATCGGCGCGGCGACCAGGAAGGTCATCGCCTCCGGCACCGTGAGCCCGCGCATGATGAGCCCGCGCGACAGCGGGACGTTCCCGCACTCGCACACCGGCAGCAGCACGCCGAGCAGCGACAGCACGCCGCGGCGCAGCACCGGATGCCGCGGCAGGATGCGGAACAGCACGTGCTGCGGCACCCAGACCTGCACGACGACCGCGAGCCCGATGCCGAGGAACACGAACGGCAGCGACTCGATCACGACGCTCAGTGACAGCGTGACGAAGTCCTGCACGGTGTCGCCGAGCTCGATCCCGCCCGGGGCGAATGCGCGCAGCGCGGCCATGCCCGCGACGAGCGCGACGCCGGCGACGACGTACCTCGCGGGCGAGGCGCGTCGCGTCTCCGGAACGCGGAGCGAGGTCGACATCCCTCAGCAGTTCCGCAGGAAGTCGCCGAGCACCTGGCGTCCGAATACGAGCGCCTCGAGCGGGACCCGCTCGTCGACGCCGTGGAACATCGCCGGGAAGTTCAGCTCGGGCGTCAGCTGGAGCGGCGCGAAACCGTAGCCGGTGATCCCGAGCTTCGCGAGCGCCTTGTTGTCGGTGCCGCCGCTCATCAGGTACGGCAGCACGGG
>CAZPJC010000213.1:0-3884 GCA_964586645.1 uncultured Schumannella sp. | reverse complement strand
AGCAGGAGCAGGTACGAGCGCGCCCTCGAGGAGGCCGAGCATGCCGAGGTGTGGACGCTCGACGCCCGCGAGGAGGAGATTCTCGATGCTCTGGGGGGGGGGGGGCGTCAAGCGGTTGTTGCAACGAGGAGTTCGTTGAGGCGTCTGGCGGGGGTGCTGAAGCCGAGTGTCTGACGTGGGCGGGCGTTGAGTTCGTCGGCAACTTTGTCGAGCGCGGCCTGGTTCCAGGTGCGGAAGTCGGTGCTCGTCCGCGGGAAGTACTGACGCAGCAAGCCGTTGGTGTTCTCGTTCGAGCCGCGCTGCCAGGGCGAATGCGGATCGCAGAAGAAGACTTTGCAGTCGGTCGCGAGGGTGAAGGTTGCGTGGTTGGCCATCTCGGCGCCCTGATCCCAGGCGAGGGTCTTCCGAAGGTGCTGCGGGAGGGTGCTCATCAGGCTGATGAGCACGTCGGTGACCTGCTCGCTGACTCGCGACTCGGGCAGCGGAGGGTGTCAGATCGTTTGCGTAAGGGGTGTCGGCTTCTTACGAAAGGACGACACTGATGACCATGATCGACAAGGAGGCTCGAGAGGAGCGTCGACGACGCCAGGAAGAGGGCGCCAGGCGGCTGCGTGAGTCGGGTGTGCTGGACGACTTGTTCGCGAAGATCGACGCGGGCGAGGTGCAGCTCGATGGCAAGGAGGGGTTGATCCAGCAGCTGATCAAGACCGGCCTCGAGCGTGGTCTGCACGCGGAGCTGACCGACCATGTCGGATACGAGCGAGGCGACCCGGAGGCCGCCTTTCACGACAATTCCCGCAACGGCGCGTTCCCGAAGACGGTGTCGACGGTCGTCGGCGATGTCGAACTCGCTGTCCCGCGCGACCGCAACGGGACGTTCATCCCGAGGCTGGTGCCGACGGGTCAGCGACGCCTCGGCGGGTTGGACGAGATGATCGTGTCGCTTTATGCCGGCGGGATGACGGTCCGCGACATCGAGCATCACCTCGCTTCGACGATCGGCACCGAGATCTCGCGGGAGACGATCTCCAAGATCGTCGACGAGATCTCCGACGAGGTCCTCGCCTGGCAGTCGCGACCGCTGGAAGCGTTCTACCCGGTCATCTACTTGGACGCGATCATCGTGAAGGTCCGCGACGGCGGGCACGTGCGCAACAAGGCCGCTCATATCGCCGTCGGCGTCGATATGGACGGTGTCAAGCACGTCCTCGGCATCTGGGTCCAGCAAACCGAGGGGGCGAAGTTCTGGGCGTCGGTCTGCGCGGAGCTCGCCAACCGCGGCGTCCGCGACGTGCTCATCGTCTGCTGCGACGGTCTCACCGGCTTCCCGGAAGCGATCGAGGCGACCTGGCCCGACTCGCTCGTTCAGACCTGCGTCGTGCATCTGATCCGAGCGTCGATGCGGTTCGTGTCCTACGGGCAACGCAAAGCCGTCGCCGCCGCGTTGAAACCGATTTACCAAGCCGCCGACGTCGACGCGGCCAAGGCGGCGCTGCAGGCGTTCACCGACTCGGCGCTGGGCAAGGGCAACCCGCACACGGTCGCGGCGTTCGAGAACGCGTGGGAACGCTTCACCCCGTTCCTGGCCTTCCCGCCCGAAGTCAGGCGGGTGATCTACACGACCAACGCGATCGAGTCGCTGAACTACCAGCTGCGGAAAGTGACCAAGAACCGCGGCCACTTCCCCAACGACGCAGCAGTCGTGAAACTGCTCTGGCTCGCGATCTGCAACATCGAGGACAAACGAGCCCTCGAGCGGGCGAAGGACCGCGGCAAACCCTCGAACGAACGCAAAGCCCCGCCACGGCTCGTTGAAGGCGCCGTCACCACGAGCTGGAAGAAGGCCCTCGCCCAGCTCGCCATCGCGTTCCCCGACCGAATCAACCCCTACCTCTAACCACCCACCGATGCCCGCTTACACAAACAACTTGACACGCTCGGGCAGCGATCCGAGCAGCACGAACCGTGTCGACCGTTCGACCAGCGTGATGATCGCGGACGACGCTCTCGCGCCGATGATCAGGTCGCCTTCCCAGTGTCCCGGGACGGCGCGGTCCTCGGCCTCGGCGGGACGTTCACTGATCCGAATGGTGGCCCAGGGTTTCCCGCGGACCGCGGCGGCAGAACGTGACTGGAGCCTGACCCGGTTTCCCGGACACGTTCTCTTGGTTGATCATGCCGCGAGTTGGGTGCTCGCGTGAAGGGCTTCGAACTCGGCCGGGGATAGGTTCCCGAGCGCGGTGTGGCGGCGGCGGGGGTTGTAGAACCCCTCTATCCATTCGAACATCGCCGAGGCGAGCTCGGTCTTGGAGTCCCAGACGGCGCGATCGAGCAGTTCGCGTTGCATCGTGGACCAGAACGACTCGATGAGCGCGTTGTCGACGCTGGAGGCGACTCGGCCCATCGAGCCGAGCAGGCCGGCTTGCCTGAGCCGGTGCCCGAAGATCCAGGAGGTGTATTGCGCTCCGCGGTCGGCGTGGACGATCGTCCCGGGCTGGGGACGGCGTTGCCAGCGGGCCATCTCCAGCGCGTCCACGACGATCTCCGCGGTGATCCGGTCCGAGATCGACCAGCCCACGATCCGTCGGGAGAACGCGTCGATCACGGCAGCGCAGTAGACCCACCCGTCGCCGGCGCGATGCTGCGTGATGTCGCAGAACCACAACCGGTCCGGCCGGTCGGCGCGGAACTGCCGCTTCACGAGATCATCGTGGGTAGCGGTGTCGGGCTTCCAGCCGCGCCGTTTGCGGCGATGCGACACCCCAGTCAGCCCATCGAGCCGCATCAACCGGGCGACGCGCTTCTTCCCGACGTGAACCCCGAGCCCGAGCCGCAGCTCGGCAAGAACCCGCGGGGCACCATAGGTGCCGCGGGAATCGTGGTGAACCTGCCGGATCGTCGCGGTGAGCGCCTCGTCCGCGACCTGCCGGGCGGACGGCGGTCGGCTCAGCCACTCGTAGTAGCCCGACGTCGACACCTTCAGCACCCGGCAGGCCACCGCGACAGGAACCCCGTCATCGGCGAACTCCTGGACCAGCCGGAACCCTATTTTGGGAGCACGTTCTCCCGCGCGAAATACGCCGAGGCGCGCTTGAGGATCTCGTTCTCCATCTCCAGCACCCGGTTCCGGCGCCGCAACTCGACCAGCTCCCGCTTCTCCGTCGTGCTCATCCCCTCAAGCCGACCGGAATCGACATCGTCCTGCGCCATCCACCGCCGCAGACACGACTCGCTAATCCCGAGACTGCGCGCCGTCGCCGCGACCGGCTCCCCCTGTGCGACCAGATCTAACGCCCTCCGCCGGAACTCCGGACTCTTCGGTGCAGGCATCCCACGGACTCCTCTCCGAGACGATCATCGCCTCAGTTCAGGTGTCCGGAGAACCGGGTCAGGCTCCGAATCAGTCGCCGCGGCCTCGGCCGCCGAGCCCGCTCCTGCGCTTTCCGATGAGCAACCTCGAACGAATAAGCCCACCGATACGAACCACCCCACCCCACCCCCGTGAGCACGCTGCCGACGCGGATGACGGACAACCCTGGAATGCACATGAGCACCCCGATAGACGTGACCACGACCAAACTCACGACTCACCGTCGATGTCGGCCGCCCGATCACCCGACCGATCGCCGCGAACGACTCCCCCGCCTCGAACAGAGCAGCCATCTGAGCCCGCTCCACCAACGACAACCGCTTCCCCGGCATCACAACCTCCCTCGTTGCAACGACCGTATGAAGCCGCCGGGTCTCGACACGCGCCATCGGCGCTACTCGACCAACGACGGTTGCCCAGCTCTCCGGCGGGCAGCGCAGCCGCGTCGCGCTCGCCGGACTGCTGCTGAGCCGCCCCGACGCGCTGCTGCTCGACGAGCCGACCAACCACCTCG
>CAZPJC010000212.1:2058-3897 GCA_964586645.1 uncultured Schumannella sp. | reverse complement strand
AGGCGCCGAGGAAGCGCACGTCTTTCCAGAGGTTCGCGAAGACGAAGACGGCGACGATGATGCCGGTGCCGGTGAGCGCGAACTCGAACATGTTGGCCCACGGCACGCGCTCGGCCGCGATGCCGCGGAGCACGATCGCGGCGACGTGCACGACGAGGCCGACGGCGGTGAGGGCGAGGCCGACGCGGGCGTTACGGGTCGACCCGGCGGCCGACGGCGGAGCGGGCGGGGCGTCGACGAGCACGGCGGTCGAGCCGTTCACCGTCGCCGACTCCGCGACGCGAGCGGATGCCGGCGCGGCGTCCGAGGAGCGCTTCGCGAGGTCGAGCACGAACACGATGAACGCGATCACGTAGACCGCCGCCGCCGAGTACACGCCGAGCAACGACCAGGCGGCGAGGGTCTCCGGAGTCATGAGGGCATCCTACGTTCGAGTGCTTCGCGGTGCGCGCGGGCGAGATCGGTCACCGCGGCGGCGAGCGCGGGGTCTTCGCCGCGGGCGAGTCCGGCGTACTCGATCCGCCCGTCGACGACCTTGATCCACATCCGTCGCCGCGGGATGAACAGGCTCGTCAGCAGCCCGAAGACGGCGGCGAGCGCGAAGCCGAGCACCCACACCTGCGCGGGGTCGGAATGGATGTCGAGCCCCACGTATTCGGCGACGCCTTCGAGTTCGATCGTGCCCATCCCGTCGGGCAGGTCGAGGGTGTCGCCGACCGCGAGGACGAGGGCATCCGCCCGTTCGGTCAGCTGCTCCATCCCGCTCGTGTCGAGCTGGTAGACGTTGCCGCCACTACCGTCGAGGAGTCCGAGATCGCCGCGATAGACCATGAGCGTCAATCGCGCGTTGTCGGTGAGCAGCGGTGAGAACGACGCGAGGCCGCCGTCGGTCGTCGCCACCGCATCCGGGTAGAAGAGGCCCTGCAGGCCTAGCTGTTCCGAGAGCCCGTCGGGGATCTTGACCACACCGCTGCTGCCGAGGTTGCGGTCGAAGGCGATGAACGGCACCGGGCCGTGGAACACCTCGAGGCCATCGGGATCGCGAACGGTGACGATCGGGGCATAGCCGTTGCCGAGCAGATAGACCTGCGAGCCGCCGATCTCGAGCGGCGAGTTCACCTTGATGGTCTGCGACGTCCACTCTCCGCCCGGTTCGCGCACGCTCATGTTCGCGTCGTAGTCGAGCGGATGCCACGCCTCGTCGGTGAAGGTGTACTGCGGCTCGAACGAGTCGAGGCGCAGCGTGAACGGCTGCAGCGCCGCGTCGGGATCGAAGGCCGAGCCGCCGGTGAACGAGTCGTAGTCGGCGAGCACGTTCGTGAACGGCTCCCCCTCGATGAGCAGCCGCTGGCCGGTGAAACCGAACGCGCCGCCGATGCCGACGGCCGCGAGCACCCCGACCAGGGCGGTGTGGAAGATCAGGTTGCCCGTCTCGCGCAGGTAGCCGCGCTCCGCCGAAATCGACTCGCCGTACCGTTCGACCCGGTAACCCTGGCTCTTCAGAACCTTGCGAGCCTCGACGACGGCGGTCTCGGCATCCACGGGGCTCTCGACCGTCGTGAACCCGACGAGCCGCGCGAGACGGGCCGGAGTCTTCGGCGGCTTCGCCCGCAGCGCGTCGAAGTGGTGCTTCGTGCGCGGGATGATGCAGCCGATCAGCGAGACGAACAGCAGCAGGTAGATCGCCGAGAACCACGGCGACGAGAACGTGCTGAACAGTCCGAGCGAGTCGAGGATCTTGAAGCCCTCGGGGTCGCGGGCGGCGAACTGGAAGACGCCGTTCGGGTCGGAGCTGCGCTGCGGCACGAGCGACCCCGGCACGGCGGCGAGCGCGAGCAG
>CAZPJC010000212.1:0-1958 GCA_964586645.1 uncultured Schumannella sp. | reverse complement strand
AGCAGCGGGGCGCCGACGAGTCCCATCCGCGGCTGCCACGACGGCTTGATCGTGCGCTGCAGGAACGTGACCTGACCGATGAACGCGAGGCCGAGCACGATGACGATCGCTCCGCCGATGCGTTGCAGGACGTCGACGTAGTCGAGGAAGAACCGCCCGGCGACCGCGCCGAGGAAGTTCACGGCGATGAACACGATGCTGAACCCGAGCACGAACAGCAGCGCGCCGATGACCGTCCGGCTGCGCCGCTTCTCGGCGCCGCTCGCGACGCCGCTCACGTACCCGAGATACCCCGGCACGAGCGGCAGCACGCACGGCGACAGGAACGACAGCAGCCCCGCCGCGAGGGCGAGGGGGACGGCGAGCCAGAGCGCGCCGTCGACGACGGTCTCGCCCACTCAGTCCTCCGCGAGCACGTCGTCGACGATGTCCGACAACGTCGTGGCGCTCGGCACCTGCCCCGAGATGCGCGCCGCGACGCGACCTTGGGCATCGAGCACGAGCGTCGTCGGCACGGCCGACGGCGGCACCTGTCCGGCGAACGCGCTCAACACGTCGCGGGTCGACACGTCGAGGATCGAGTCGTACGAGACCCCGAACTCGCGCTCGAACGACGCGGCGGTCGCGGCGGAGTCGCGCACGTTGACTCCGAGGAAGGTGATCTCGTCGCCGTACCCCTGGAAGACCTCTTCGAGGTCGGGGGCCTCGACCCGGCACGGCGGGCAGCCCGCGTACCAGAAGTTGAGCACGACGACCCCGTCGAGGTCGGCGCTGTCGACCGTCTCCCCGTCGACCGTCTCGCCACCCCACGCGGGCACGTCCTCGCGATCGGCGGCCGGGATCTGCAGCACCGTGCCGTCGCCGGAGATGTAGCCGCCGCCATCCTGCCCGGCGATGCCGTCCTGCGACGTGCACCCGGCGAGCAGCAGCAGGGCGAGGCCGGCGATCACGAGACGCCGCATCAGACGGCCCCGGTGTCGATCGCGTCGGCGAGCAGCGCCGCGGCGGGCTCGGTGTACGACACCTCGACGAACGAATCCCCGCGGCGTTCGAGGGTCGTGATGCTCGACAGGGCGCACCGCCGCTTCGACGGGTTGTGCGCGAGCGGCTGCCCGGCGACCGTGCGGGCGACCATGACGATGGGCATCTGGTGGCTGACCAGCACGACGTCGCCACCGTCGGCCGCCGCCCAGTGGTCCTCGATGGAGGCCATCATCCGCGCCTGAACGGAGAGGAACGCCTCACCCCACGACGGCTTCTGCGGGTTGACCAGGTGCCGCCACAGGTCGGGGCGCTTCGGCAGGTCGCGGCGCATGTTGATGCCCTCGAACGCGTTGGTCGGCTCGATGAGCCGCTCGTCGATCCCGAGGTCGACGCCGAACGCCGCGACCCACGGAGCTGCGCTCTCCCGCGTGCGCTGCAGCGGGCTCGCGGCGATCGAGCGGATGTCGTGGCCGGCGAGCGAGGTCGCCGCGAGCTCCGCCATGCGGTGGCCGCGCAGGCTCAGTCCGAAGCCCTCGATGCGGCCGTACAGCACCCCGGTGGGGTTCTCGACCTCGCCGTGGCGCACGAGGTGGATTCTCTCGGCGGGCACCCTCCGAGCATACGAGCCAGGATCCTGTGGAAACCCCCGGGATAGACTCGCTGACCGTGACTTCACGCACCCTGATCGCCGACCTCGCCACCGCCCCCGAAGGACCCGTCCGGGTCGCCGGATGGGTCGACACCGTGCGGGATCAGAAGAAGGTGCAGTTCATCGTCTTGCGCGACGAGTCGGGCGCGGCCCAGCTCGTGAACCCGGCGATCCGCGAGGGCGACGAGGGCGACCCGACGATCACCGACGCGATCTCGAGCCTGACGACCGGCTCGTTCATCTCCGTCGAGGGCGAACTCAAGAAGGACGAGCGGGTCAAGCTCGGC
Organism: uncultured Schumannella sp.; assembly: GCA_964586645.1. Taxonomy (GTDB): domain Bacteria; phylum Actinomycetota; class Actinomycetes; order Actinomycetales; family Microbacteriaceae; genus Pseudolysinimonas_A. The sequence goes on along the minus strand of CAZPJC010000212.1, from coordinate 38 downwards.
GGTCTCGAGGTGAAGATCGGCGCCCTGGATGTCGTCGG
>CAZPJC010000211.1:0-3903 GCA_964586645.1 uncultured Schumannella sp. | reverse complement strand
TCCTGGATCGCGTTGATCGTCTTGCCCTTCGGGCCGATCAGCTCGCCGATCTTGTCGACCGGGATGTTGACGCTGATCACGCGAGGAGCCGTGGCGGCCATCTCGTCGGGGCCGTCGATCGCCTGGTTGATGACCGCGAGGATCGCCGTGCGGGCCTCCTTGGCCTGCTTGAGCGCGCCGTCGAGCACCGAGGACGGCAGACCCGCGAGCTTGGTGTCGAGCTGGATCGCCGTGACGAACTCCGACGTGCCGGCGACCTTGAAGTCCATGTCGCCGAGCGCGTCCTCCGCACCGAGGATGTCGGTGAGCGCCGCGTAGCGCGTCTCGCCGTCGACCTCGTCGGAGATGAGACCCATCGCGATGCCGGCGACCGGCGCGCGCAGCGGCACACCGGCGTTGAGCAGCGACAGCGTCGAGGCGCAGACCGAACCCATCGAGGTCGAGCCGTTCGAGCCGAGGGCCTCGGAGACCTGACGGATCGCGTACGGGAAGTCCTCACGCGGCGGCAGCACCGGCACGAGGGCGCGCTCGGCGAGGAAGCCGTGCCCGATCTCGCGACGCTTCGGCGACCCGACGCGGCCGGTCTCACCGGTCGAGTAGGGCGGGAAGTTGTAGTGGTGCAGGTATCGCTTCTTCTTGACCGGCGCGAGCGAGTCGATCTGCTGCTCCATCTTGAGCATGTTCAGCGTGGTGACGCCCAGGATCTGGGTCTCACCGCGCTGGAAGATGGCCGAGCCGTGGACGCGCGGGATGACCTGCACCTCGGCGTCGAGCGCGCGGATGTCGGTCAGGCCGCGGCCGTCGATGCGGATGCCGTCGGTCAGCACGCGGGTGCGCATGACCTTCTTGCTGACCGACTTGTAGGCGGCGCTCACCATCGGCGGCACCTCGCCGCTCAGCTGGCCGTTCTCGACGCGCTCGTTGATCGCGAGCTTGACGCGCTCCTTGAGGGCGTCGTCGGCGTTCTGGCGCTCCTGCTTGTCGGCGATCTGGTAGACGCCCTTGAGCTCGTCGTAGGCGATCTCGGCGACGGCGTTGTACGCCTCGTCCGAGTACGGCGGGAACAGCGGGAAGTCCTGCACGGGCTTCGCCGACTGCGCGGCGAGCTCCTGCTGGGCCTTGATGAGCTGCTTGAGGAACGGCTTCGACGCCTCGAGACCCTGCGCGACGACGGCCTCGTCGGGCTTGGTCGCACCGGCGCGGATGAGCTCCCAGCTGCCTTCGGTCGCCTCGGCCTCGACCATCATGATCGCGACATCCTCGTTGCCGTTGCTGTCGGTGACGAGGCGTCCCGCGACGGTGAGGTCGAAGACGGCGTCGGCCAGCTGGCTGAACTTCGGGAACGCGACCCACTGGTCGTCGATGAGGGCGAGACGGATGCCGCCGACCGGGCCGTAGAACGGCAGGCCGGAGATCTGGGTCGACGCCGACGCGGCGTTGATCGCGAGCGCGTCGTAGAACTCGTCGGGCGCGATGCTCAGGACGGTGATGACGATCTGGACTTCGTTGCGCAGACCCTCGACGAAGGTCGGGCGCAGCGGCCGGTCGATGAGACGGCAGACCAGGATCGCCTCGGTCGAGGGACGGCCCTCGCGACGGAAGAACGAACCGGGGATCTTGCCGGCCGCGTACGAGCGCTCTTCGACATCCACCGTCAGCGGGAAGAAGTCGAACCCGTCACGCGGGTGCTTGCCGGCGCTCGTGGCGCTCAGGATCATCGTGTCCTCGTCGAGGTACGCGGCGACCGCGCCCTGCGCCTGCTGCGCGAGACGCCCGGTCTCGAAGCGGACGGTGCGGGTGCCGTACTTGCCGTTGTCGAGAACGGCCTCGGCGAACTTGATTTCGGGACCCTCCATGGGTCACTCCTCTTTGTTGTGAGGAGCAGGAGCATGCGCAGAAGTACCCGCTGCCTCGCGGCAGCTCAGGGGCGACATCTGGCCAACAGTAGAAGTGCTCTGAACTCCGCACGTCTGTGAAAGACGCTGTGGTTCAGAAGACCACCACCGGTGACCAACTTGTGCGCCGGCCTGCTCCGGGTGTCGACTGCCGAATGGCAGCCTTTGCGATGATACCGGACGTTCATGGTGAGCGGGTAGAAACACCGGGTGAACGAAATCCAGGCGTGGCTCCTGTCGATCGCGGGGTCGCCGTGGATCTACGCCGCGCTATTCCTCCTCGTCGTCGCCGACGCGTTCCTCGTGGTGCTGCCGAGCGAGACCCTCGTCGTGGCCCTCGGCGCCCTCGCGGCGGCCGGCGGTCAGCCGTCGGTGCTCCTCCTCGTGCCGGTCGCGGCCGTCGGCGCCCTGGTCGGCGACTCCCTCTGCTACCTCATCGGCACCCGCCTCGGGATCGACAGGTGGGCCTGGCAGCGCCGGGGTCGCGTGGCGGCGGCGCTGGCCCGCGCCCGGGCGACCGTGCTGTCACGGCCGGCGGTGCTGATCTTCACCGCCCGCTACATCCCGTACGCCCGGATCGCGGTGAACCTCTCCGCGGGCGCCGCCGGGCTGCCCGTGCGCCGCTTCCTGCCGCTCGCCGCCGCGGCGGGGACGGCCTGGGCGATCTACAACGTCGCGGTCGGCGCCGCCTTCGGGACGGCTCTCCCCGGGAACCCGCTCCTCGCGATCGCGCTCTCGGTCGCCGTCGCGGTCGTCCTCGGGATCACCGTCGACCTCGTCACCCAGCGGTTGTCGAAGCGCTCGGCCTAGGCTTTCCGCATGGCCACCCGCGACCTGACCTTCCCCGACTTCGAGTCGACAGTCCTCGAGCCCGGCGTCGACTCGGGCATCGTGCTCGTCGACTTCTGGGCCGCCTGGTGCGGTCCCTGCCTCGCCTTCGCCCCGATCTACACGGCCGCGTCGGAGGACAACCCGGATGTCGTCTTCGCCAAGGTCGACACCGAGGCCAACCCCGACCTGTCGGCGGCGTTCGAGATCCGCTCCATCCCGACGCTGATGATCTTCCGCGACGGCATCGGCGTGTTCTCGCAGGCCGGCGCGCTCCCCCGCCCGGCGCTCGACGACCTGCTCCGGCAGGTGCGCGCCCTCGACATGGATGCCGTGCGCGCGGAGATCGCGAAGCAGGGCGAGGCCGCGGACGCGCCTGCGTAAGCTGGGGCCATGAGCGACACGTCCGACGAGGAGGCCGCCCCGAGCGCATCGGAGCAGACCTCCGCCTCGGAGGAGACGAAGCGCAAGTTCCGCGAGGCGCTCGAGCGCAAGAAGCAGAACACCCAGAACCGCCCGGGTCAGCTGGCCGGAGAGTCCGCGATCCACGGCACGCACGGCGCCGCCGGCAACAAGCGGGAGTTCCGCCGCAAGAGCGGATGACGCGGGGCGTCAATCCCGTCGCGGTCGGCATCCCCGGCCACTACAGTCGGTGCCATGTCCGACCCTGTGAAGCCTGAGCCCGCCGTTCCCGCCACGACAACGCCGGCCGAGCCCGCCGCCGTCTCCGAACCCGCCGCCGTCACCGAGTCCGCGCCGGCCGAGGTCGCCGAGCCCGTCTCGCCCGCCGCCCCAGCCGTCGTCGAACCTGTCGTCGTCGAGAAGAAGAAGCGCGGCATCGGCGCCTGGTCGTTCGTGCTCGGGCTGCTGACCGGCCTCATCGACATCGCCTTCGTCGTCTGGGTCGTCGTCGTGATCGTCGGCACCCTCGGCGACCTCACCGCCGGCAACCTCGGCGCCATCTCGACCGCGATCAGCGCCGCGGGGCTCGTCATCGTCGCCCTCTTCGTCTTCTTCGGCGGCTTCCTGACCGCGGGGCTCGCCGCCCTGCTCGGACTCGTGGCGCTCATCAGCGGCCGCGGACGCGTGCTCGGCGTCTTCGGCCTGCTGTTCGGCGCGGCCGCCCTGGCGCTGCGCATCGCACTGCTCTCCGCCGGCTTCAGCCCCGACCTCGGCTGAC
>CAZPJC010000210.1:0-3927 GCA_964586645.1 uncultured Schumannella sp. | reverse complement strand
GCGTCAAGCAGTTCCTGACCTACGTCAACGGCGCGCCGTTCCAGCCCGCGATCGCCGCCGGCCTCGATCTTCCCGACTCCTTCTTCACCGGTGTCGCCGATGATCTCCGGACGCAGCGCGACATCCTCCTGGAGGGGCTGCGCGGCGCCGGGCTCGACGTGTCGGTGCCGGGCGGGTCGTACTTCGTGATCGCCGACGCGGCCCCGCTGGGCGCGACGGATGCGCGGGCGTTCTGCCGCGAACTCGCGACCAGGGCCGGGGTCGCCGGCATCCCGGTGTCGGCGTTCACGGCCACGCCGGGCGCCTACCCCGGACTCGTGCGCTTCGCCTTCTGCAAGCGTCCCGAGGTGCTCCGGGATGCCGCCCGCCGGTTGGTCGCCATGACGGACTGAGCGGATCTATTGATTTTCGATAGATTTCTCTCGATACTCGATAGATGACCTCCGCGGAACTCGAGCTCCCCCGCCCCTGGCTTCCCTTCGTCGTCGCGACCTACGTCGCCCTCGGCATCCTCTTCGCCGCCCTCGTGGTCGTGCAGTACGGCCTCGTGGTCCTGTCGAACTACTACGCCGAGACCGTGCCCCAGTACGGCCACCTCCAGGCGCCGTTGCTCGTCGTGACTCTGGGCTTTTGCCTGGCCGTCGAGATCGGTGTCGTCGCGACCGCGGTGCTCGTCGCGCGGGTGCGCTCGGGGCGCATCCTCGAGGCGCGGTCCGTGCCCGGCGTCGACGTGCTCATCGGATCGGTGACCGTCGCCGGGCTGCTGGTCGCGGTGTTCGCCGTGCTCGTGCGGGTCGCCGACGGCGTGCCGCCGGGAGCGATGCTGTTCATCGTGATCGGCGGGATCGCACTGCTCGTGCTCGACCTGCTGCTGCTCGTGCTGCGGTCCCTGCTCCGGCGCGCGATCGCGCTGCGAGCCGAACTGGACGAGGTCGTCTGATGGCGATCCGGATCTCGATCGACCGGATGCTCGCGGACCGCGGGATGAGCGTCGGCGACTTCGCCGACGCGATCGGCATCACGCCCGCCAACGTCGCCGTGCTGAAGAACGGCCGCGCGAAGGCGGTGCGGTTCACGACGCTCAACGCGATGTGCCGGGTGCTCGACTGCCAGCCCGGTGACCTCCTGAACTACGAGGCCGACCGATGACGATCATCCTGCGCGTGGCGATCGCCGCGGGGGTCATCGGTCTCGGCCTGCTCGAAGGGGCGCTCGGCCTGGTCGCGGAGCAGGCGGCATCGTTCTCGGCCGAGATCGCGGTGCTGCGGCATCCCGTCCTCGCGCTCGCGCTCGCCTTCTGCGCGTGCGGCCAGGCGGCCCTGCTCGTGCCGCTGTTCAGCCCGAACCGTCGAGGCGGCCGCGCCGCCGCCGCGCTGATGCTCGCGATGGCCGGGCTCCTGGTCGCGATCGAGGCGCTGACGGGAGCCGTCGGCGTCACTCCTCCGGGGTTCGTGCTCACGGGCTGGGGCACGGCACTCGTCCTCGCCGCCGTCGCGACGACGATCGTCCTGGCGACGGCGACGCGTCCTCAGCCCGCGAGCAGCCCCGCCGCCCGGGCCGGTTCGGCGTAGGCCGCGGCGAGAGTCGCGACGGTGTCGTGCGCGTTGAGCCCGCTCGGGTTGGGCACGACCCAGAGCCGCGACCCCGACAGGTCCTCGGGCTGCTCCCCCACGACCGCCTTCGGCCGCTCGAAGGCCTCGCGGTAGGCGGTGACGCCGACGATCGCGACGGCCCGCGGACGCACCTCGGCCACCGTCGCCGCCAGGCGCACCGCGCCGGCGCGCAGTTGGTCGCGGGTGAGCTCGTCGGCCCGCGCACTCGCGGTCGCGACGATGTTGGTGATCCCGATGCCGGCGGCGGTGAGCAGCTCCTGGGCGTCGTCCGGGGTCCCGTCGAGCACGGGCAGGCGCGGCAGGATGCCCGCAGCGACGAGCGCCGGATAGAAGCGGTTGCCCGGGCGCCCGAAGTGGGTGCCGGTCGCGATGGTCATGAGTCCGGGGTTGATGCCGACGAACAGCAGGCGCACGTCGTGACCCAGGTGGTCGGGCAGCGTCCGACCGCGGAACGCCTTCAGATCGTCGCGCGAGAAGCGCATGTCAGTCGCGGAACGGGGCGAGGGCATCCCAGATGGCGTCCGCGACCTCGCCGCGCTCGGCATCCCCGGCGACCTCGATCAACCGGCCGAGCGGCACGTCGCTCGCGAACGCGTGAAGGTAGAGGTCGCGGGCCTTCTCGAGCGCGGCGGCCTGGTCGAACGGGCCGGTGTTGAACTCGCCGCGCGCCGCGAGCCGGGCGACGCAGGCCTCGACCGAGGTGTCGACGAAGATCGTCGCGTCGGGTTCCATCGCGCGCGAGTTGAGGGTGCGCACCCACTCGAACGGCAGGCCCTGCGAGGTCTGGTAGGCGAGCGACGACGCGACGTACCGGTCGCTGACGACCCAGGTGCCGGCATCCAGCAGCGCCCGGATCTCGACGGTGTGCTCGATGCGGTCCGCGGCGAAGGTGAGCGCGACGGTCTCGGGCTCGAGATGCAGGTCACCATCGGTGAAGGCTCGCGCGATCGTCCCGAGCCGCGAGTCGGTCGGCTCCTTCGTCAGCTCGACGGCCACACCGTGCTCGATGAGCCGGGCGGCGAGCAGCGCGCCCTGTGTCGTGGTGCCCGCGCCGTCGAGCCCCTCGAGGACGATGAACCTGCCTCGATCGCTTCCCACCCCTCGATGCTATCGACGCCCGCCGCGGGCGGAGGACGTTCGGCCCTGTCCCGACGACTCGCGAGGCCGAACACTGGGCGGGGAGGCCTGCCGATGAGCGACATCGTGTTCAGCTCGACCTGGCTGTTCATCCTCGGGAGCCTCGGCGGCGTCCTTCTCGAGCTGGCGTGGATGCGGCTCCTGGCGGGCCGGGAGGCGCACGATCCCCGCACCGGCCTGCTCTACCTCCCGTTCAACCCGCTGTACGGCGTCGCGGCGGTCGTGGGGTCGCTCGTCCTCGCCCCGTTCGCCGGCTCCCCCGCGGTCGTGTTCATGCTCGCCGTCGCGGTCTTCACCCTCCTCGAGTGGACGGCGAGCGTCGTCATGGAGCGCGGCTTCGGCGTGGTGTTCTGGGACTACCGGGACAAGCCCCTCAATCTGGCGGGACGCGTGTGCCTCGAATACTCCCTCCTCTGGGGTCTGCTCGGGCTCGCCCTCGTCTACGTCCTCGATCCCGCTCTTCTGCTGATCGTGGAGGCCCTGCCGCGCCCGGCGAGCGACGTCGCCGCCGTGGCCGTCCTCGTGCTGGTCGCCGCCGCCGCCGTGCTCACCCTCCACGGGTTCACACGGCTCCGATCCGTCATCGCGGGATGGACGCCGGCCGCGGAGGCGCCGTCATCGAGGTCGGCCTGGGACCGGATGGTCGACCGCCTCGCCCCGCCCGACGTGGTCGCCGCGAGCTTCCCGGAGATGAATCTCAGCGTGCGCTACCGGCGGCTGCGTCTTCCCGCGCGTTCCGCACGCACCGGGCGGAGATCGTCGTGACGAGCGACCGGGCACGGGGCAGAATCGGGGGATGTCGCTCATCGCGCCGATGCTGGCCAAAGCCGTCGAGAAGGTGCCCGAGGGCGATCTGCTCTATGAGCCGAAGTGGGACGGCTTCCGCGGCATCGTGCAGGTCACGGCGGCGTCTGACGGGCGCCGCGGCGTCGAGATCGGCAGCCGGGGCGACAAGCCGCTCACCCGCTACTTCCCGGAACTCGTGGATGCCTTCGCCCGCCTGCTCCCGCCGTGCGTGCTCGACGGCGAGATCGTCGTGACCCTCGAGACCGACGGCGTGCGGCGCCTGCAGTGGGACGCGCTCACCCAGCGCATCCATCCCGCCGCCTCGCGCGTCGAGAAGCTGTCGGTCGAGACGCCGGCCTCCTTCGTCGCCTTCGACGTGCTGTCGATCGGC
>CAZPJC010000209.1:0-3984 GCA_964586645.1 uncultured Schumannella sp. | reverse complement strand
CGGCGATCTCGGCGACGCGGCGGTCGAGGTCCTCGATCGCGCCGCCGAGGGTGCGGGCCGCGATGCGGGTGCGTTCGGCCCGGTCGCCGGCGATCGCGGTGAGCCACTCGCGCGGTGCCGCGACCGCGGCGGGCGGCAGCATCCCGAGCTCGTCGAGGGGCTGCTCCTCGATCACGAACACCGGGGCGTCGCCGAGGCTCCGCGCGGCGAGCATCGCGCGCAGGTCCGGCAGCACGTCGTCGACGGCTCCCGGCGGCACGCGGTTGAGGATGACGGCGACCGTGATCGATCGCGCGGCGGCGCCGTCGAGCAGCTTCCACGGCACCGCGTCGGCGTAGCGGTTCGCGGTCGTGACGAACACCCAGAGGTCGGCCGCGGCGAGCAGCTGGGTGGCGAGGGCGCGGTTGTCGGCGGCGACCGAGTCGATGTCGGGCGCGTCGATGATCGCGAGCGACGCCGGCACCGCGTCGTGCGCGAGCAGCATGAGCTCGTGGATGCGCGCCGCCGCCGGGCTGTCGCCCGCCGCCGACGCGGGGGTGCCGGGGCTGCTGATCGTTCCCCGCACCCGGGCGAGCCCGGGCAGGATGCGGTCGGACGCGAACCAGCCCGCATCCGCCGGCGCGTGCACGAGGATCGGCTGCCGCGTCGTCGGCCGGATCACGCCGACGCGGGTCAGCGGCGTGCCGACCAGGGCGTTCACGATTGTCGACTTGCCCGACCCCGTCGACCCGCCGACGACGGCGAGCAGCGGGGCATCCAGGTCGGCGAGGCGCGGACGGATGTAGTCGTCGATCTGCCGCACGGCGGCTGCGGCGTTCTCGCGGTGCTCCGCCGCGCCGTCGAGCGGGAGGTCGAGTCCGGCGTCGGCGAGCGAGGCGCGGAGTCGTTCGAGCGACACGATCGCGGGAGCACGGGTGTCGGTCACTCCCACAGCTTGGCGGTCGCCCGGGTTCGGGGCCATCTCTTGCGCCCGCCCGCCGTCAACCCCCTTCGGTCGCGTCGTGCCGGCCCCTAGGTTCGGGGCAGAACGAGGAGGTTCTCATGACCGACGTCACCGCAACACCTCGCACGTCCCGACTGCACACTCTTGCCGTGCTGCTCGTCACGATCGTCGTCGTGCTCGTGCTGCTGTTCCGGCGCGGCGGTGGGTTCGCGGCCATCCGACTGCCATTCACTGTGCTCGTCGTGCAGATCGTGGTCGGGGTCGTGACGCTGGCGTTCTCGGCACTGGCCGACAAGTAGGTCGCCGCGCGGACGTTCGCGGCCCTGCCGGACAGGTCAGGGGTGTAGGGATACCTCGACCTCAAGGAGACCGCCATGCGCCCCGACCTCGACGAGCGCGACCCGCTCGATGACCTCCTCGCCGCCTCGGCGCCCCGGCTGGCCGAGCTGGACGCGGAGCTGCGCGACGCGACGATCGCCCTGACCGTCGCCGCCGAGCGCGAGGCCCGGCCGGCGGGCGTGCTCCGGCGGATGCCGCGCCCGGTGGTCGTCGGCGTCGCGGCCGCGCTCCTCCTCGGCGGCGCGGGGGCGGCAGCTGCGGCCACTGCCCAGGACTGGGTCCCGTGGGCTCAGACGCCTGATGCCGCCTACACCTACACCTTGCCCAGCGGCGCCGTCTGCGAGCAGCGGATGGGCCACGTCCAGTCATCCGACGAAGACGTGAACCAGGCCGTCCGCGATTACGTGGCCCGCGTCGATCTGCTCGCCCTCGCGGATGTCGACGCCGCACTCGAGACGCTCCGCGGCGGTGAGTCGACCCAGCAGCTCCCCGACGGGTCATCGGCTCCCGGAGGCGACGGCACCGACTACAGCGCCGACAGCGAGTACTCCGATGCGCTGAGCTTGGCGATCGGCGAGCTGATCAGGGACGAGCTCGAGCGTCAGGGCTTCGACCTCGATGATCCGGATCTCAACCTCTCCTATGAGGGTCAGGCGTTCTGCCCCGGGGCCGACTGGTGAGCCGCGCGGACCGCGACGCCGGCGACCGGATCACCGACGCGCTCGCCGGTGCCTCGGCGGATCTGCTCAGCTATTTCCGGCGACGCGCGCTGCCCGAAGATGCGGCCGACCTGCTCGCCGAGACATCGGTGATCGCCTGGCGGCGCGTCGACGACCTCCCGGAGGACGAAGAGCGGGCGCGGATGTGGCTGTTCGGAATCGCCCGTCACGTGCTGCTCAACCACGCCCGGGGGGAGATGCGGCGGTGGCGACTGGCCGACCGGGTTCGCGACCTCCTGGCCCGGCAGCAACCATCCGCGGCCGGGCCGGACGACGGCGCCGAGGTGCGCGACGCGATCGCCCGCCTCGATCCCGACCTCGCGGAACTCGTGCGACTCGTGCACTGGGAGGGCTTCAGTCTCGTCGAGGCGGCCGAGGTGGCGGGTGTTCCGGCTTCCACAGCTCGCGGTCGCTACCAGCGCGCTCGCGAAGAGCTGCGGGCCGCTCTGGGAGTCGCGGCCGCCGCTCACTGATACGGGCACTGTGGAGAACCGCCGCCTCTTGCGGCGAACGGTTCGCACAATGGCGGGGTGACCGCAGCCGTCGACCTCATCACCGACCGGGTGCGCGAGCGCGTCCGCCGGGAGGGCGTCGACCTGGTGGGTGATTCGGCGCTCGCCGATCGCCTCGTGCGGGAGGAGCTGCGCAGCTACTCGGAGCGTGCGCTCGGCGGCTCGGCGCCGCTGGTCGGCGACGAGGCCGTGGCGGCCCGGCAGATCCTCGCGGCCGTCACAGGGTTCGGTCCGCTGCAACCTCTCCTCGACGATCCGACGGTCGAAGAGGTGTGGATCAACGCTCCCGACCGCATCTTCATCGCGAGAGACGGTGTCTCGGAGCGCATCCAGCTCGACCTCACCGAAGCCGACGTGCGCGACTTGGTCGAGCGGATGCTGCGCTCCACCGGCCGCCGCGTGGATCTGAGCTCGCCGTTCGTCGACGCCTCCCTGCCCGACGGGTCGCGGCTGCACGTCGCGATCCCCGACATCACGCGAGCGCACTGGGCGGTCAACATCCGCAAGTTCCGCACCGGGATGCGCGACCTCCGCGAACTCGTGCGGCTCGGGTCGCTGTCGGCGCAGGCCGCCGAGTTCCTGCACGCGGCGGTGTGGGCGGGGCTCAACATCCTGGTGTCCGGGGCGACGCAGTCGGGCAAGACGACGATGCTCGGCGCGCTGCTCGCGTCGGCCCGCCCCGAGGAGCGCATCGTCACCGTCGAGGAGACGTTCGAACTCGCCGTCGCGGCGCCCGACTGGGTGGCGCTGCAGTGCCGGCAGGCGTCGCTCGAGGGCACCGGCGAGGTGACGCTGCGGCGGCTCGTGAAGGAGGCGCTGCGGATGCGCCCCGACCGCCTCGTGGTCGGCGAGGTGCGCGAGGCCGAGTCGCTCGACCTGCTGATCGCCCTCAACTCGGGGCTTCCCGGGATGTGCTCCCTCCACGCCAACTCGGCGTCCGACGCGCTGCGCAAACTCGCGACCCTGCCCCTGCTCGCCGGACGCAACATCGACGCGTCGTTCGTCATCCCGACGGTCGCCACCTCGATCGACCTCGTCGTGCACGCCGAACTCGACCGCACCGGCCACCGGCACGTCGTCGAGATCGTCGCCCCGACCGGCCGCGCCGTCGACGGGGTGATCGAGTCCACCCGCCTGTTCACCCGCGGCCCGAATGGGCTCGTCGCCACCGGAGCGCTGCCGGCGCAGCTCGACAAGCTCACCCGCGCGGGCGTCGACCCGGCTCCGTACCTGCGGGCGACGCGATGACTCTGGCGGCCGGGCTGCTGCTCGGGGTCGGCCTGCTGCTCGTCGCCTCCCCGTTCCTGTGGCCGCGCGCGTCGTCCTCGCGGCCGCGTCGCCCCCTGCTCGACGGGATGCGGACCCGCCTCGCGCAGGCCGGGCTCGGCCGGATCGCGGTGGGGGTCCCGCTCGCGCTGAGCGTCCTCGCCGGCGTGGTGGCCGGCGCGGTCGTGCTGGCCGTCGCTCCCGT
>CAZPJC010000208.1:0-4072 GCA_964586645.1 uncultured Schumannella sp. | reverse complement strand
AAGCTCGGCATCGGCCCGCCGGTCACCGACGGCTTCTACTACGACTTCGACGTCGCGTCGCCCTTCACGCCCGAGGATCTGCCGGCGATCGAGAAGGAGATGGACCGCATCATCCGCTCAGGGCAGCGTTTCCAGCGGCGCGTCGTGAGCGAGGACGAGGCGCGCGCCGAACTCGCCCATGAGCCGTACAAGCTCGAGCTGATCGGGCTCAAGGGGAGCGGCGACGACAACGAGTCCGTCGAGGTCGGCGGCGCCGAGCTGACGATCTACGACAACGTCGACCGCGACGGCGTGACGGTCTGGAAGGACCTCTGCCGCGGCCCGCACGTGCCCAACACGGGTGCGCTCGGCGCCCACAAGCTGATGCGCATCGCCGCGGCGTACTGGCGCGGCTCGGAGAAGAACCCGCAGCTGCAGCGCATCTACGGCACCGCGTGGCCCGACAAGGGCGCCCTCAAGGCCTACCTCGAGCGTCTCGAGGAGGCCGCGAAGCGCGACCACCGCAAGCTCGGCAAGGAACTGGATCTCTTCTCGTTCCCCGAGGAGATCGGCTCGGGCCTCTCGGTCTGGCACCCGCGCGGCGGCGTCATCCGGCAGGAGATGGAGCAGCACGCCCGCACGCGCCACGTCGCGGCCGGGTACACCTACGTCTACACCCCGCACATCACCAAGAAGGACCTCTTCGTCACCTCCAACCACCTGGTGACCTACAAGGAGGGGATGTTCCCGCCGATCGTCATGGACGAGGAGCGGGATGCCGACGGCAGCGTCACCAAGCCGGGCGTCGACTACTACCTCAAGCCGATGAACTGCCCGATGCACATCCTCATCTATAAGGAGCGCTCGCGCAGTTACCGCGACCTGCCGATGCGGCTCGCCGAGAACGGCACCGTCTACCGCAACGAGCTCTCCGGGGCGCTGCACGGCCTGACCCGTGTGCGCGGTTTCACGCAGGACGACTCGCACCTCTTCGTCACCCCCGACCAGCTCGAGGGCGAAGCCACCAAGGTGCTCGAGTTCGTCATCTCGATGCTGCGCGACTTCGGGCTCGACGACTTCGAACTCGAGCTCTCGATGCGCGACGACGAGAAGACCAAGTGGCTCGGCACCGACGAGTTCTGGGAGTACTCGACCAACGCCCTCCGGCACGTCGCGAAGGCCAGTGGGCTGAAGTACACCGAGGTGCCCGGCGAGGCGGCGTTCTACGGCCCGAAGATCGACCTCAAGACCCGGGACGCGATCGGCCGCGTCTGGCAGCTGTCGACCGTGCAGGTCGACGTCAACCTGCCCGAGCGCTTCGAGCTCGAGTTCACCGACCGCGACGGCGAGAAGAAGCGGCCGATCATGATCCACCGCGCGCTGTTCGGGTCGATCGAGAGGTTCTTCGCGATCCTGCTCGAGCACTACGCGGGCGCCTTCCCGGTGTGGCTCTCGCCCGTGCAGGTCGTCGGCATCCCGGTCGCCGAGGAGTACGCCGACTACCTCGGCGAGATCGTCGATCGGCTGAAGAGCGAGGGCGTGCGCGCCGAGCTGGATGTCAGCGACGAGCGGATGCAGAAGAAGATCCGCTCGCACACGCTCATGAAGGTGCCGTTCCAGCTGATCGCGGGGGAGCAGGACCGCGCCGCGGGGACCGTGAGCTTCCGCTTCCGCGACGGCACCCAGGACAACGGCGTGGCGATCGAGGATGCCGTGGCGCGCATCCACGAGGCGATCGACACGCACGCGCAGGTCTGACGTGGCCGTGCCCACTGACTACGACGGGACCGAGTACCCCGACGCGGAGTCGTCGGCGGGGTTCGCCGGCATCCCGGACGGGTTCCAGCGCCTGTGGACCCCGCACCGCATCGCCTACATCGAGCAGGGCGGCACGGCACCCGGCGACGAGTGCGTGTTCTGCACGGCGCCGACGCTGAGCGACGAGCAGGCGCTCATCGCGCATCGGGGCGAGCTGGCGTACGTCATCCTCAATCTCTTCCCGTACAACTCGGGTCACCTGCTCGTCGTGCCGTACCGGCACGTCGCCACCTACGACTCCGCGACGCCGGAGGAGGTCGCCGAGATCGGCGCGCTCACCCAGACCGCGATGCGCGTGCTCACCGCGACCTCGCGCGCCGACGGCTTCAACATCGGGATGAACCAGGGCGCGATCGCCGGTGCCGGGATCGCCGCGCACCTGCACCAGCACGTCGTGCCGCGCTGGGCGACGGATGCCAACTTCTTCCCGATCGTCGCGCGCACCAAGGCGATCCCGCGGCTGCTCGGCGAGGTGCGCGCCGAGATCGCCGCCGCCTGGCCGACTTCATAACGAAACGATCACGAAGCGGCGCCAGGACGCTCGGGAGGGCCTCCGGGGCGCCCGGATGTCGGTGGCCCTCGATGTCGTGAGGGCATGACCGCGAGGCTGATCGACGACACGCGAGCGGACGACCGCGTCGACCTCGCGCTCGCCCGAGCCGAGGTCGCCGCCTGGCAGCTCCACCGCATCGCGGCGGAGCGGATGGCGGCCGTCGTCGCGGTCGTGAGCGAGGCCCGCCGGCATCCCGACACCTACGTCGTCGTGCGCGACGAGCCGACCGCGCGCGACATCTCGTTCGCGGTCGAGGCGGCCATCGCAGATGTCGCGGTGCGGCTCTCGCTCAGCGAGGCGACGGTGCAGGTGCTCGTGCGACGCGGCGAGGTCTTGAGCGCCCGGTCCGCCCGTGTGTGGAACGCCTTCCGCGCCGGCGACATCTCGACCGAGAACGCCAGCTGCGTCGCCGACGTCCTCGACAGCCTGCCCGTCGACCCCCGGGCCGACGCGCGGATCGCCGAGCGCGCCCTCGAACTGGGCCGGCTCGCGCCCGCCCGGTTCCGCGAACGGATGCGCGCCTTCCGCGATCGGGTCCACCCGGAGTCGCAGGTCGAGCGGCACCAGCGCGCGCGGGCCGCTCGTCGCGCCTGGATGGAGCACGGCGATGACGGCATGGCCTGGCTCGGCGTCCACCTCCCCTCCGCGGATGCCGAGGCGGCCTGGCAGCGCGTCGACGGTATCGCCCGACAGCTTGCGACCTGCGAGGGCGAGTCCCGCTCGCTCGACCAGATCCGCGCCGACGCGGTCGCCGACATCCTCACCGGCCGCACCGACCCCGCGACCGAACCGCGCGTCACCGTAGGCGTGCTCGTCCCCGTGTTGACGTTGCTCGGGCAGGACGACCAGCCCGCGACCCTCGAGGGCCGCATCCCCATCGATCCGCAGACCGCCCGACGACTCGCGGTGCAGGCGCCCTCGTTCCACCGCATCCTCACGCATCCGGTCTCGAGCGCCGTGCTCGATGTCGACCGCACGAGCTACCGGCCTCCGGCCGACCTGGCCCGGGTGCTCGCCCTGCGCGACGTGACCTGCCGTCATCCGGGCTGCGGACGGCCCGCGAAGCGCTGCGACATCGACCACACGATCGACTGGCAGAAGGGGGGCGTGACGAGCGCGCGCAATCTCGCGCACCTCTCGCGCCGACATCACACCCTCAAGCACCGCACGCGCTGGACGGTCGAGCAGACGCCCGACGGCACGATCCGGTGGACCAGTCCGACCGGCTTCGTCCGCGATGCGGACCCGCCGCCGTTCTAGCGAAGGTCCAAAATCGGGCCTTTGGCCTGATCGTGGAACATCGGCCGTTTCGAGCGCGCCGTAGAATCGGTGGTTATGACGACGACGGAGAACACCACCGGATCCGCGACCCCGGAGCTCGGCACGAAGGGCGTCAAGCGCGGCCTGGCCGAGATGCTCAAGGGCGGCGTGATCATGGACGTGGTCACCGCCGATCAGGCGAAGATCGCCGAGGATGCCGGCGCGGTCGCCGTCATGGCGCTCGAGCGGGTGCCCGCCGACATCCGCGCGCAGGGCGGCGTCGCCCGGATGAGCGACCCCGACCTCATCGACGGGATCATCTCCGCCGTGTCGATCCCGGTCATGGCGAAGGCGCGCATCGGCCACTTCGTCGAAGCGCAGGTGCTGCAGCAGCTCGGCGTCGACTACATCGACGAGTCCGAGGTGCTCTCGCCCGCCGACTACGTCAACCACATCGACAAG
>CAZPJC010000207.1:0-4090 GCA_964586645.1 uncultured Schumannella sp. | reverse complement strand
GCGTCGATCGTCGTCGGCACGCACGCGCTGCTCGGCGACCAGGTGCAGTTCGCCGACCTCGGACTCGTCGTCGTCGACGAGCAGCACCGCTTCGGCGTCGACCAGCGCGAGGCCCTGCGCCTGAAGGGCGAGAGCCCGCACGTGCTCGTGTTGACGGCGACGCCGATCCCGCGCACGGTCGCGATGACGGTCTTCGGCGACCTCGACGTCTCGACGCTGCGCGAGTTGCCGAAGGGGCGCTCGCCGATCGAGTCGCACGTCGTCGGCCTGGCCGAGCATCCCGGCTGGATCGCCCGCGTCTGGGAGCGTCTCGCCGAGGAGCTCGACAAGGGTCACCAGGGGTTCGTCGTGTGTCCCGCGATCGACGCCAAGACGGCCGAGGAACAGGATCCGGATGCCGAAGCGCCCGACGAGGGACTGCCGCCGCCCGCGGCCGTGCTGACCGTCGTCGAGGAGCTGCGCCGGCATCCACGGCTCCGCGACCGCCGCATCGAGGTGCTGCACGGCCGCATGAGCGCCGAGGAGAAAGACGCGACCATGCGCGCCTACGCCGCCGGCGACATCGATGTGCTCGTCGCGACGACCGTCATCGAGGTGGGCGTCGACGTGCCGAACGCGTCGACGATGGTCGTGCTCGACGCCGACAGGTTCGGCATCGCCCAGCTGCACCAGCTGCGCGGTCGGGTCGGCCGGGGGAGCGTGCCCGGCCTCTGCCTGTTCGTGACGCACGCCGACCCGGTCTCGATCGCCCGGGAGCGGGTGGATGCCGTCGCCGCCACGCTCGACGGATTCGAACTCGCGCAGGCCGACCTCGAGCTGAGGCGCGAAGGCGACGTGCTGGGGGAGTCGCAGTCGGGCGGGCGCTCGTCGCTCAAGCTGCTGCGGGTGTCCCGGGACGGGAAGCTCATCGAGGACGCGCGGGAGGTGGCCGCCGACATCCTCGCCGCCGACCCCGAGCTGCGCGAGCATCCCGCGCTGAAGGACGCCCTCGACCGCCGGCTCGACGAGACCGA
Source organism: uncultured Schumannella sp. (assembly GCA_964586645.1). GTDB lineage: Bacteria > Actinomycetota > Actinomycetes > Actinomycetales > Microbacteriaceae > Pseudolysinimonas_A. The sequence goes on along the minus strand of CAZPJC010000207.1, from coordinate 3,077 downwards.
ACGCGCGTTTCTGGGGAAGAGTTGAGGATCCGGAAAGCCCGAGCGGCTACAGTGGCGCCGTGAACCGGATCGCTGTCGTCCCGGGGTCGTTCGATCCGGTGACCCTCGGGCACCTCGACGTGATCGATCGGGCCGCAGGTCTTTTCGACGAACTCCACGTGCTGGTCGTGCACAACCCGGGCAAGACCGCCCTGTTGCCGATCGCGCAGCGGGTGTCGCTCATCCAGGAGGCGGTCGCCGATGCCGGTCTGCCGGACAACATCGTCGTCACCTCGTGGAGCGTCGGACTGCTCGTCGACTACTGCACCGACGTCGGAGCGAGCGTGCTCGTGAAAGGCATCCGGTCGCAGATCGACGTCGCCTACGAGACGCCGATGGCGATCGTCAACCGCAACCTCGCCGGCGTCGAGACGATCTTCATGCTGCCCGACCCCGCTCACGCGCACGTGTCGAGTTCGCTCGTGCGGCAGGTGGCGTCGCTCGGCGGAGACGTGTCGCCCTACGTGCCGGCGGCGGTGGCGAAGCTGCTCGAGAACAACCGGGTCTGACCGTGGGCATCCGCTCCGACTGGAACGACAAGGCGGTCTTCTCCGAGTGCCCGACCTGTCAGCACCTCGGGCCGCACCAGCCCGACGAGCTCGGGATGCTGCACTGCGACGTGTGCGCCACGACCTTCGCCGCGGCGACCGACGGCCCGACGGGCGAGGCGGGCACGTATGTCGACACCCGTCCGGACGAAGCCATCACCGCCTCGTGGGTCCCGCGGCTCCCCGACCAGGGTTAGTCAGTCGAGCCCGGCGGCGCGGCGCGCGGCGGTCGTGAACGCCGCCTCGACTCCGGGCCAGCCGTCCAGGTAGCCGCCGACCATCGCGGCGTCGCGCAGCAGCACGAGTTCGCCCGCGCGTTCCCGCGGGTCGGGCGAGCCGGCATCCGTCAGCAACTGTTCGAGGGTGCCACGGAACCAGGCGCGGTGCGCGGCCACGGTGCGGCGCACGGGGCTGTCCGCGTCGGGGTACTCGGCGGAGGCGTTGATGAACGGGCAGCCGCGGGTGTGGCGGTGCTGGATGTCGGCGGCGAGCCCGGCGATGAGCAGCTCAAGCTTCTGACGCGGGTCCTCGAGGTCGGCGACCCCCGCGAACATCCCGCGGATGTAGGCGTCCTCCGACTGGAGGTACGCCTCGACGAGGGCCTCCTTGCCCGGGAAGTGGCGGTAGAAGGTCGCGCGCGTGACGTCGGCGGCGCTCACGAGCCGGTCGACGCCGACGCCCGTGATGCCCTCGCGGTAGAAGAGGTCGGATGCCGTGCGCAGCAGGCGCTCGCGGGGTTCCGATTCGCCCGTGGCTGTCGTTCTGGTGGCCATGAGATGACTCTAGCAAGAAGGAGAGAACGATCTTTCTCTTTTTGCTTGACATCGGCCGAGAGTCGGGTATAGGTTCTGAGCAACGAAAGAAAGAACGATCGTTCTCCCATTCGAGAGGGCGGTCCCCGACAAGGAGAACACAATGGCCACCACCGACAAGACCCCCATCGTCCTCGTCCACGGACTCTGGATGACTCCCACGAGCTGGGACACCTGGGCCGAACGCTTCCGCGCGAAGGGTCACGAGGTCATCACCCTCGCCTGGCCCGGGCTCGGCACGAAGACCCCCGAGCAGCTGCGTCGCGACCCGAGTTCGCTCGAGGGCATCGGCATCACCCAGATCGTCGACGCCCTCGAGGCGGAGATCCGGAAGCTCCCGGTGAAGCCGATCATCATGGGTCACTCGTTCGGCGGCCTGTTCACCCAGATGCTGGCCGACCGCGGTCTCGGCGTCGCCTACGTCGGGGTGGAGCCGGGGCAGCCGGCGGGGATCTCGACGCTCCCGTTCTCGACCTTCCGCACGGCGTTCCCGATCCTGCGCAACCCGTTCCGCAAGAACAAGGCGTCGCAGCTGTCGAAGGCGCACTTCCACTTCACCTTCGGCAACGACCTCAGCCGGGCGGAGTCCGACCAGGAGTACGAGCTGAACGCCATCCCGTCGTTCAACCGCGTGTTCTTCGAGGGCGTCGCCGGGGCGTTCAACGAGAACGGCGTGAGCCACGTCGAGTACGGCAGGCCGGAGCGCGCCCCGCTGCTCGTGCTCGCCGGCGAGATCGACCATGTCGTGCCCCCGGCCATCGCGAAGGCGATCGTGAAGAAGTACCAGCAGGGCGCCGCGAAGACCGGCTCGACGGCGGTCGTCGAGTACAAGGAGTTCCCGGGGCGTACGCACCGCATCGTCAGCCAGAAGGGCTGGGAGGAGGTCGCCGACTACGCGCTCGACTGGGCGGTGTCGCACTCGGCGAAGTAATGACCGTCGTGAGCCGGCGCCCCGCGTTCAGGATGCCGGCTCACGACCAGAAGGGCCCGCAGGCTTCGGCGTGCGGGCCCTTCGTCACGCCGGCCGATCGGAGGGCAGAGCTCTCCCGCGGTGCCGGGTCAGGGTGTTCGTGCGAGCTGTCGTCGGCGTATGGGGTTCTTGGTGACGAGGGGGATGGTGTGCCGTCTGTCGGTCATGGTCCATCCGGTGTGGCCGGGGCCTGGTGGTCGGGTGATGGTCCAGCCGCCGTTGTGGAGGAGCAGGTGGTGGTGGCGGCAGAGGAGCACGCCGTTGTCGATGTCGGTGCGCCCGCCGCGTTCCCGGTGGGTGGCGTGGTGGGCTTCGGTCCAGGAGGGTGGTCGGTCGCAGTTCTGGACGGCGCAGCCGCCCCAGATCGCGGCGAGGGCGACACGTTGCCGTTCGGTGAAGAGTCGTTGGGTGAGTCCGACGTCGAGTGCTCCGCCCGGCTGGAACACCACGGGTAGGTAGCCGCCGCACATCAGGCGCTCGGCGGTGTTGATCGAGACTGCGGCGGTCTGGCCTTCGAGGGTCGCGGGTCCGTCGCCGGTGGTGAGGTCGCGGGCGTCGACGTGGATGCGCACGGCGGGTCGGCGGATGCCGAACACCCGTCCGGGGTCGGCGGCCCCGGCGATGCGGATCATGTCGACGAGGGCGTCGAGGGCGATCTGCTCGGTGCTGCGCGGGTCGCGTTCGAGGGCGTCGGCGCGGGCGCGTTCG
>CAZPJC010000206.1:0-4104 GCA_964586645.1 uncultured Schumannella sp. | reverse complement strand
CCGGCGTCGAGGCGCCCGGCGAGTTCGCCCGCGAGCCGGCGGACGAACCACGCCTCGCTCGCCGGGCTCAGCGCCTCGGTCTCGGGCACCAGCTGGTTGGGATCGGGCTGCGGGAGGTTCTCGCCGAGGTAGTAGTAGACGAGCGAGCCGAGGGTCTCCGACTTCTGCGACGGCCGCAGCAGCCAGGCCTGGAGCGCCGGGTCGAGATCGACGCCGCCGAGCTCGACGCCCGCCGCGGCGAGGGCCTTGCCCTGGCGCTTCGAGTCGTAGACGTGCTTCGGGCTCGGGCCGGCCAGCCAGGTGGCGAGCACCTCATCGCCCCACGGCACCCAGGCGGAGTCCGACTCCCCCGCGATGCCGACGCCGTCGATCGCCCCGTTGAGCAGAGCGACCCGCACGCCGAGAGGCGACGTGCCCCCCGCGGAGTGCTTCTCGAGCCAGGCCGCCAGGTCGACCCCGGTCGGCGTCTCGACCGGCGGGAGGTCGCTCGTCGCGGCGCCGCCGCCGGTGAGCTGCGCCTCGTCGGTGACGCCCTCGATCTTGAGCAGCCGCTCGAGGAGCGCCTTGAACTGCAGGCGGCCGAACAGCTCCGTGACCGCCTCGACGTTCATCGGCTTGCGGGCGAGGTCGGCCGGCGCGTACTCGAGCTCCATGTCGGTGACGAGCCGGTTGAGCTTCCGGTTGCGGATGGCACGGTCCTGTTGCTCGCGCAGGTAGCCACCGACGACGCCGGTGATCTCGTCGGCGTGCGCGAGCAGGTTCTCGACGGTCCCGTACTGCTGGATCCACTTCACGGCGGTCTTCTCGCCGACCTTGTCGATGCCGATCAGGTTGTCGCTCGTCTCGCCGACGAGCGCCGCGATCTCGGGGTACTGCTCGGGTTCGATGCCGTACTTCTCGACCACGGCATCCCGGTCGTAGCGCTTGAGCTCGGAGACGCCGCGCGCGTTCGGGTAGAGCAGCGTGATGCTGTCGTTCACCAGCTGGATCGTGTCGCGGTCGCCCGACGTCACCAGCACGTCGAAGCCGTCGGCGGCGCCCTTCGTCGCGAGGGTGGCGAGGATGTCGTCGGCCTCGTAGTCGTCGACGACGAGGATCGGGATGTTCATCGCGGTGAGGGCCTCCTGCAGCAGCGGGATCTGGCCCTTGAACTCCGACGGGGTCTCGCCGCGCGTGCCCTTGTACTCGGGGTACTCCTTCGTGCGGAACGACGTGCGGGCCTTGTCGAAGGCGACCGCGAGGTGCGTCGGACGCTCGTTCTGGAGCAGGAGGTTGAGCATCGACAGGAAGCCGTGGATGGCGTTGGTGTGCTGCCCGTCCCGGGTCACGAAGGAGTCGACGGGAAGCGCGTAGAACGCGCGGAACGCGAGCGAATGGCCGTCGATGAGCAGCAGCGTAGGCTTTTTCGAGTCCGGCACGGCGTAAGCCTAGCCGCCGCATCCGACAGCCCTGGAGGGCCTCCCGTGACCCAGTTCCCCGCCGATCTGCACCCCGATCTGCTCGCCCGGTTCGCCCACGGCGGCGGTGCCCTGTCGAACAAGATGGGCATCGAGTTCGACATCCTCGGGGCCGACTACTCGGTCGCGCGCATGCCGGTCGAGGGCAACACGCAGGTCGTCGGCATCCTCCACGGCGGAGCCCACGTCGTGCTCGGCGAGTCGCTCGGCTCGCTGTCGTCGGCGATCCACGGCGGCCCGGATCACATCGCGGTCGGGATCGAGATCAACGCCTCGCACTCGAGGTCTGTCGACAGCGGCTGGGTGACCGGCACGTGCCGAGCCATCTCACTCGGCCGCACGCTGTGCACGCACGAGATCCAGATCACCGACGAGGCCGGCAACCGGCTGTCGACGGTGCGGATGACGAACTTCCTGAAGAGGATCAGGTAGCGAGCCTCAGAACGGCGGCGGCGCTTCAGCCCGTGGGCGCGGCGGATGCGCCTTCCCGGTCGGGCTCGTCCAGGTGATGCCGCGGGCATCCTGCGTCATCCGCCATCTCGACAGGTGCTTCATGCGGTGATGCCGCTCGCAGAGGCAGGCGAGGTTGCGTGCCGAGGTCGCACCCCCGTCGGCCCACGCGACGGTGTGGTCGAGGTCAGTGGCCGAGGCGCGACGACCGCAGCCGACGAACACGCAGGTCCGATCCCGCACTCGGAGCCAGCGCTTCAGGTCGGCGGGCACCCGGTACGTCGTCCGGTCCACGTCGAGCACGGTGCCGGCGACCGGGTGGGTGAGGATCCGGGAGAACGAGGGGGCGTGGCCGGCCAGCCTTCGGGCGGTCTCCGCATCGATCGGGATGCCGCCCTCGAGCTCACCGGGCTCGTCGCCGTGCCCGAGCAGAGTCATCACCGGAACGGTCACGGCGACCGAGACCGACACGGCCGGCACCCCGGCGCTGCGCGATGTCAGGAGGTCGGCCGACACGTCGGCTCGAAGCTGATCGAGTGACCGTGTCTCGTCCGGCGCGCTCGCGAGTTCCCGGGCGACGGCATCCACATGCGCGTCGGCACGGACCGCCACCTCATCCGCCAGCAGGACGCTGAACCAGGTCATGCCGTCGTTCGCGCGTTCAAGGCACTGCCGGCGCGTCTCTGCCGCGCGCCGGTGCCGCACGATGTACGGGTCGGCGCGCAGGGCGTCGACGATCGCCCGGGCCCTCGTCTGGAATCTCGCGGGCGCCAGCGCCGCGATCGGCAGGAGGCGGGCGTCGAAGTCGTACCAGGCGGACTCGGGGAGCTCGCCGACACGGTCGGCCGCGAATCGCGCATTGGGCACCGAGATGCTGCCGTCGCGGAACAGTTGCCACGTTCTCGGCAGCGACCGGATCAGTGCGTCGGCCTGATGCGCCCAGATGCGCACCGTCCCCTCGGCGACCGAGAGCCGGGTGGCGAGATCGGCCACTGCCGCGCCCTCGGAGTAGCGACGCGCGTCGGAGGGCGACAGCATCGCGAGTTCAGCCGGGTCGAGGAAGATCTCGGGGTGCCGCCGCGCCTCACCGAGCACGCCGCTGATGACCTGCATCTGGCGTGCCGTGTCGCGGGCGACCGCCTGCGCGAGGACCTCGATCTCGCCCACCCCGAACTCGACGCGCACGCCGGGATGCGCCGGGTCGAGGGGTCGGATCGGTTCGTCCATGCCCACATCAGAGCATCGACCACCGACACTCATCGGTAGCGGCCCGGAGGCCCGACGACCTACTTCTTCGGCGCGAGCTGCTCGATGATCGCGAGCGCGACGTCGTGCATCGTGAGCCGGCGGTCCATCGACGCCTTCTGGATCCAGCGGAAGGCCTCGGGCTCCGACAGGCCCATCTTCTCGTTGAGCAGGCCCTTGGCGCGGTCGACGAGCTTGCGGGTCTCGAAGCGCTCGACCATGTCGGCGACCTCGGCCTCGAGGGTGACGATCTGCTGGTAGCGGCTGAGGGCGATCTCGATCGCCGGCAGCAGGTCGTTCGGGGTGAACGGCTTGACGACATACGCCATCGCACCCGCCTCGCTCGCCCGCTCGACGAGTTCCTTCTGGCTGAACGCCGTGAGGAGCACGACCGGGGCGATGTGGTTCTTGGCGAGTCGCTCCGCCGCCGAGATGCCGTCCAGCTGGGGCATCTTGACGTCCATGACGACGAGGTCGGGCCGCAGTTCGGTGGCGAGCGCGACGGCGGTCTCGCCGTCCCCCGCCTCGCCGACGACGTCGAAACCGTTGTCGCGCAGGATCTCGACGATGTCGAGCCGGATCAGCGATTCGTCCTCGGCGACGACCACGCGTCGCGGCGCACTCGGAGACTCGGTCGGATCACTCACGGAACGAGCCTACGGTACGTTGAGGATGAGCCGCGCGGCCTGTCCGCGCGCGCGCCGGATTGGCGGAATGGCAGACGCGACCGACTCAAAATCGGTTGTCCGAAAGGGCATGTGGGTTCGAGTCCCACATCCGGTACCTCCAGGAGTACGGTGAGCGCCAGGACCGGCGCCGGGACGAAGGACGTCCCCTCTGCCAGGTCGGCTCGACGACGCTGAAGTACCACCTGAGCGCGATCGCGGCCGCTTCGGCATGTACCTCCCGCCGCTCCTCGAAGCGCTGGGACTCGTCGAGCTCACTCACGACG
>CAZPJC010000205.1:0-4116 GCA_964586645.1 uncultured Schumannella sp. | reverse complement strand
CCCGGTGCGGGCCGCGTCGACGTCGGGCGAGCGGCGGATGAGGGCGATGACCTCGTCGAGGGCGTCGAGGGCCTTCGCGTAGCCGCGCTGGATGTGGGCATCCGCCTCGGCCTTCGCGAGCCGGAACCGGGTGCGGCGCACGATCACTTCGATCTGGTGCGCGATCCAGTACGTGATGAAGCCGTCGAGCGCGAGGGTGCGCGGCACGCCGTCGACGATCGCGAGCATGTTCGCGCCGAAGTTCTCCTGCAGCGACGTGTGCTTGTACAGGTTGTTGAGCACGACCCGGGCGACCGCGTCGCGCTTGAGCACGATGACCAGGCGCTGACCCGTGCGGCCCGAGGACTCGTCGCGGATGTCGGCGATGCCGGCGAGCTTGCCCTCCTTGACGAGGTCGGCGATCTTCACCGCGAGGTTGTCGGGGTTGACCTGGTACGGCAGCTCGGTGACGACGAGGCAGGTGCGACCCTGCAGCTCCTCGACCTCGACGACGGCGCGCATCGTGATCGAGCCGCGGCCGGTGCGGTAGGCGTCCTGGATGCCGCGCACGCCGAGGATCTGCGCGCCGGTCGGGAAATCGGGGCCCTTCACGCGCTGGATGGCGGCCTCGAGCAGCTCCTCGCGGGTGGCCTCGGGGTTCTCGAGCGCCCAGAGCGCGGCGGAGGCGACCTCGCGCAGGTTGTGCGGCGGGATGTTGGTGGCCATGCCGACCGCGATGCCGACCGAGCCGTTGACCAGCAGGTTCGGGAACCGCGCCGGCAGCACGGTCGGCTCCTGCGTGCGGCCGTCGTAGTTGTCCTGCATGTCGACGGTGTCTTCGTCGATGTCGCGGACGAGCTCCATGGCGAGCGGCGCCATCTTGGTCTCGGTGTACCGGTGGGCGGCGGCGCCGTCGTTGCCGGGCGAGCCGAAGTTGCCCTGCCCGAGGGCGAGCGGGTAGCGCAGCGACCACGGCTGCACGAGTCGCACGAGCGCGTCGTACACCGACGAGTCGCCGTGCGGGTGGAACTGACCCATCACGTCGCCGATGACGCGGGTGCACTTGCTGAACGCACGGTCGGGACGGTAGCCGCCGTCGTACATCGTGTAGATCACACGGCGGTGCACGGGCTTGAGCCCGTCGCGCACGTCGGGCAGCGCGCGCCCGACGATGACGCTCATCGCGTAGTCGAGGTACGAGCGCTGCATCTCCAGCTGGAGATCGACGGGCTCGATCTTGTCGTGCCGGTTCGGGTCGAGCCCGGTGGTGTCAGCCATCAGATATCGAGGAACCTAACGTCTTTGGCGTTCTGCTGGATGAAGTTGCGGCGCAGCTCGACGTCGTCGCCCATGAGCGTCGCGAAGATGCTGTCCGCGATGGCCGCGTCGTCGAGGGTGATCTGCCGGAGCGTGCGGGTCTCGGGGTTCATCGTCGTGTCCCACAGCTCCTGGTGGTTCATCTCACCGAGCCCCTTGTAGCGCTGGATCGACGACTCCTTCGGCAGTCGCTTGCCGTTCGCCTTGCCCAGTTCGACGAGGGCGTCGCGCTCCGCGTCGGAGTACACGTAGTCGTGTTCGGCGTTCGTCCACTTGATCCGGTAGAGCGGGGGCGCCGCGAGATACACGTAGCCGAGCTCGATGAGCGGTCGCATGTAGCGGAACAGCAGGGTGAGCAGCAGCGTCGTGATGTGCTGGCCGTCGACGTCGGCATCCGCCATCAGCACCACCTTGTGGTACCGCGCCTTCTCGCCGTCGAAGTCCTCGCCGATGCCGGTGCCGAACGCGGTGATCATCGCCTGGATCTCGGCGTTGCCGAGAGCGCGGTCGAGCCGCGCCTTCTCGACGTTGAGGATCTTGCCGCGCAACGGGAGGATCGCCTGCGTGCGCGGGTCGCGCCCGGTCTTCGCCGAGCCGCCGGCCGAGTCGCCCTCGACGAGGAAGATCTCGCTCTCGGTCGGGTCCTTGCTCGAGCAGTCCGACAGCTTGCCCGGCATGCCACCGCCCTCGAGCAGTCCCTTGCGGCGGGTCTGCTCGCGCGCCTTGCGGGCGGCGAGGCGCGCGGTCGCGGCCTGGATCGACTTGCGGATGATGTCGCGCGCCTGGTTCGGGTTGCGGTCGAACCAGTCGGTGAGCTGGTCGCCGACGACCCGCTGCACGAACGACTTCGCCTCGGTGTTGCCGAGCTTGGTCTTGGTCTGACCCTCGAACTGCGGTTCGGAGAGCTTGATGGAGATGACGGCGGTGAGTCCTTCGCGCACGTCGTCGCCCGTGAGGTTCTCGTCCTTCTCCTTGAGCAGGCCCTTCTCGCGGGCGTACTTGTTGACGAGCGTCGTGAGCGCCGCGCGGAACCCCTCCTCGTGCGTGCCGCCCTCGTGCGTGTTGATCACGTTGGCGTAGGTGTGCACGCTCTCGGAGTACGCGGTCGTCCACTGCATCGCGATCTCGAGGGCCATGTGGCGCTCGGTGTCCTCGGTCTCGAACGAGATGACCTCGTCGTGGATGACCTCGGCCTTCTTCGCGTTGTTGAGGTACTCGACGTAGTCGACGAGGCCCCGCTCGTAGAGGAAGGTGTCGGATCGCTTCTCCTCCTCGCCCTCCTCGAGCGGACGCTCGTCGACGATCGAGATCGTCAGGCCCTTGTTGAGGAACGCCGTCTGCTGGAAACGGCTGCGCAGGGTCTCGTAATCGAACTCGACGGTCTCGAAGATCTCGGCGTTCGGCCAGAAGGTGATCGTCGTGCCGGTGGCGTCGGTCGCCTCCTCCTTCGCCAGCGGCGCGTCGGGAACGCCCACGTGGTAGGTCTGCCGATAGACGTTGCCCTGACGGCTGACTTCGACCTCGAGCTTCGAGGAGAGCGCGTTGACGACGCTCGACCCGACGCCGTGCAGGCCGCCCGAGACCGCGTAGCCGCCGCCGCCGAACTTGCCGCCGGCGTGGAGCACGGTCAGCACGACCTCGACGGTGGACCGCTTCTCGACCGGGTGGATGTCGACCGGGATGCCACGGCCGTTGTCGACCACGCGCAACCCGCCGTCGGCGAGGATCGTCACGTTGATCGTGTCGCAGTAGCCGGCGAGCGACTCGTCGACGGCGTTGTCCACGATCTCGTATACGAGGTGGTGCAGGCCGCGCGGGCCGGTCGAACCGATGTACATGCCGGGGCGCTTGCGGACGGCTTCGAGGCCTTCGAGGACCTGGATGTCCGAGGCGCCGTAGTTGGCGTCGGACTCGCCCTGACGCGAGGTGGGACTCATGGGGAGGTGGCTCCTGCCGGGGGTCGTGCTCGACCCCCGGAAACGCCGGCCGGCCGAATACTCGATTCTAGCCCGCGCAGCGGGTCGCGGCCGGGAGAATCGGCGATCTGAGGGGTTTTCGTCGGCCGGTCGACCGGATTTGCCTTCTCAACCGTAGGTATCGCGTGGACCCCGCCCTTGAACCGCCTTGGGGCCGTGTTTCCAGGAGGGGGCGTGGGGGGCGAGAAAGCGTGCCGTCTCGACACCCGCCGCGGGGAACAGCTCGGCGATGCTGTTGAGCACCGTCGCCGACATGAGTCGCAACTGCTGCGCCCACGCCGTCGAGTCGCACTGGACGGTCAGCACGCCGTCCTCGATTCCGACCGGAGACGCGTGCGCGGCGGTGTCGGCGCCGACGATGTCGGGCCAGGATGCCAGCAGCTCGGCCCGCGCGAGCGGTGACTCCCAGCCGCGCGCCGACGCCATCCCGGCGAGCACGTCGCCGAGCCCCCGGGGGTCACGGCCGAGCCCGTAGGGCTCGCTCGCGGCGGCGTCAGCCGCCCGGCGGCGACGGCGGCCGTCGGTGCTGCGCAGCTCGGGGTCGCCGAACAGCCGGCGCAGCCGGCGATAGACCGCGATGTGCTCGGGGACGACCTCGGTGTCGTGGTCCGCCTCGTCGGGCCCGCTCACGCGTCCTCCCCCGGCGTCACGATCCGCCCGGCCCGGATGTGCACGGTGTGCGCGCGGAGCGCGTCCGGCACGTCGCCGAGCACGGCCGCCGTGATGAGCACCTGCTCGTAGCCGTCGATCCCCTCGGCCAGTCGGCCACGGCGCGACTCGTCGAGCTCGGCGAACACGTCGTCGAGGATGATCACCGGATCGCCGAGCGGGGAGTCGGCGCGCA
>CAZPJC010000204.1:0-4129 GCA_964586645.1 uncultured Schumannella sp. | reverse complement strand
ATTCGGGTCATGCCCCTCGCCTCGCTCGTCGGACGTCTGCGCTCCTGGCTCGTCCTCCTGTTCGCCGTCGCCCTCTCCGGGGCCGCCTTCGCGCTCATCCCCGCCGACGAGGGAACGGGCTTCCCGGGCTCGGGGCTGGCCGACACCGTCGAGTCGGCGCAGGTCGCCGCTCTTCTCGAAGACGCCCCGAGCGGGGAGACCACGGTCGGCATCGTCGTCATCAGCCGCGCCGACGGCGAGGATCTCGACGCGGCCGACACCGCCGACGCGGCGGCGGCCGCCGAGCGCCTCGCCGACCTCGCGATCGAGCCGCGGGCCGTCGTGCCGGTGCCCTCCGACGACGGGTCCGCGGTGCTCGTCGTCGTGCCGCTCGACCGGGCGACCGTCGAGGACGACGTGGCCGCCGCGGCGACCGAGCTGCGGGATGCCGCCCGCGACGGGCTGCCCGACGGGCTCGAGGCGCGACTGAGCGGGCCCGTCGGCTTCCAGGCCGACATCTCCGCCGCCTTCGCCGGCGCCGACTTCCGGCTGCTCGGCATCACCGCCGCGGTCGTCGGCATCCTGCTGATCGTCACCTACCGCAGCCCCGTGCTCTGGATCGTCCCGCTGCTCACGGTCGGCATCGCCGACGGTCTCGCCCGGTTCGTCGTCGGCTGGCTCGCGCCGCTCGTGGGCATCGACATCGACCCGTCGGTTTCCGGCATCCAATCGGTGCTCGTCTTCGGCGCGGGCACGAACTACGCCCTGCTCCTGGTCGCCCGCTACCGCGAGGAGCTGATCCGTCAGCAGGATCGCGTGGCGGCGATGCGCACCGCTCTGCGGCACGCGGGCCCGGCCATCCTCGCCTCGGGCGGCACCGTCGCCGCGGCCCTGCTTCTCCTGCTGCTCGGCGATCTCGGCGGCACCCGCGCGCTCGGCTTCGCCTGCGCCGTCGGCATCGGCATCGCCCTGCTGTTCGGCCTGCTCGTGCTCCCCTCCGCCCTCGTCGTCTGCGGGCGCGGGCTGTTCTGGCCGCTCGTGCCCCGCTACGACCCCGAGGCCGACCCGCAGAGCCGCAGCCTGTGGGCCCGCATCGGACGCGGGGTCGCGAAACGTCCCGCCGTCGTCGCCGGCGTCGCGGTGCTCGGCCTCGCCGTGCTCGCCTCGGGCCTCGTCGGCGCGAAGGTCGGCCTGTCGCAGACCGACCAGATCCTCGGCGACCCCGAGTCGGTGCAGGCCCAGCGCATCATCGAGGACGCCTACCCCGCGGGGTTGACCGCGCAGACGGTCGTGCTCGCGCCGAGCTCGGTGGCCGACGACGTCGTCGCGCTCGCGGAGGATGTCGATGGCGTCGATTCGGTGCGTGCCGGGGAGAGCTGGGACGATCTGACCCGCATCGACGTGACGCTCGAGGCCGAGCCGCAGAGCGACGCCGCGTTCGCGGTCATCCGCGATCTGCGCACGGCGCTCCACGACGCGGGCGGCGAGACGGCCGAGGCGCTGGTCGGCGGGTCCGATGCGACCGCGCTCGACGTGAGCACGGCGGCGGCGCGCGACCAGGCGCTCATCCTGCCGCTCATCGCCCTCGTCGTGCTGGTGATCCTGGCGCTGCTGCTGCGCTCGCTGGTCGCACCGTTCATCCTCGTGGCGACCGTGCTGACCACGTTCTTCGCGAGCCTCGGCGCCTCGAACTTCGTGTTCCAGCAGCTCCTCGGCTTCCCGGCGTTCGACACGAGCGTGTTGCTGTTCGGCTTCCTCTTCCTCGTCGCCCTCGGCGTGGACTACAACATCTTCCTCGTCACGCGCGCCCGCGAGGAACGCGCCTCCGCCCCGACCCGCCCCGCGATGATCCGCGCCCTCGGCGGCACCGGCGCCGTCATCACGAGCGCCGGCATCCTGCTCGCCGCGGTCTTCGTCGTGCTGGGCGTGCTGCCGGTCGTCGCCCTCGCGCAGATCGGCGTCATCGTCTGCATCGGCGTCCTGCTCGACACTCTCGTCGTGCGCACCGTGCTCGTCCCCGCGCTCGTCTTCCTGCTCGGTGACCGCTTCTGGTGGCCGGCGAGAGTTCCGAGCGTCGACCCGGCGTGACGGCGGACCGGCGGCAGATGCCCGACGACCTGCGGGTCGCCCTCGGGGTGTTCTCCCGAGCGGGTGCGGCGTTCGACGCGCTCGGCGAGGCTCGCCGAGTGGCGCTGATCGACTGGATCGAGGACGCGGCGCCCGGCCGGGAGCGCGCCGACCGCGTCGCCGAGATCGCCGTCCGCGCGAACGCCGGCGACCTCGCCGACCTGTGACCGAGCGGAAGCTGCGGCAGCGGGACTAGAGCTCCCCGCGGACGATGGCCGCCCCCGCGCTCAGCGCGCTCATCTTCTCGAGGGCGACATCCCTCGGCAGCGGCGCCATGCCGCAGTTCGTGCTCGGCAGGAGCTTGTCGGCATCCACGAATTCGAGCGCGTTCCGCAGAGTGTCGGCGACCTCCTCCGGGGTCTCGATCTGCTGGGTCGCCACGTCGATGGCGCCGAGCATGACCTTCTTGCCGCGGAGGAGCTCGATGAGATCCATCGGAACGCGGGAGTGCTGGCTCTCCAGCGAGACGATGTCGATGCTGGACCGCTGCAGGAGCGGGAAGAACTCCTCGTACTGCCGCCACTCCGACCCGAGGGTCGCCTTCCACTCGGTGTTCGCCGCGATCCCGTAGCCGTAGCAGATGTGCACCGCCGTCTGGGCGCGAAGCCCCTCCGTCGCCCGTTCCAGCGCCGCGACCCCCCAGTCGCGCACCTCGTCGAAGAAGACGTTGAAGGCGGGCTCGTCGAACTGGATGATGTCGACGCCGGCCGCTTCGAGCTCCCGCGCCTCCTGATTGAGGATCGTCGCGAACTCCCAGGCCAGCTTCTCGCGGCTGCGGTAGTGGCGATCGGAGAGCGTGTCGACCATCGTCATCGGGCCCGGCAGCGCCCACTTGATCGGCTGGTCGGTCTGGCTGCGCAGGAACGCCGCGTCGTCGACGAACACCGGCTTCTCGCGGCTCACCGCGCCGACGACCGTCGGCACGCTCGCGTCGTAGCGATCGCGGATGCGCACCGTCTCGCGCTGCTCGAAGTCGACCCCGGCGAGATGCTCGATGAAGGTCGTGACGAAGTGCTGACGGGTCTGCTCGCCGTCGCTGACGATGTGGATGCCGCGCCGGCGCTGCTCCTGAACGGCACCGCGCAGCGCATCCCGCTTGCCCTCGGCCAGCTCGTCGCCCTGCAGCTTCCAGGGCGACCAGAGGGTCTCCGGCTGCGCGAGCCACGAGGGCTTGGGCAGGCTGCCGACGATCGAGGTCGGCAGGAGGGTATGCCCGGTCGACGAACCCGGCCCGGTCATCCGACGGCGACCGGCTGGCGGGCGGCCCAGCGCTCGAGCGCCTCACCGAGCGGCGCCAGGAGGTGCTCCTCGGCGAATCGCCCCTGGGTGAGCGCGAGCCGACTGCGCTCCTCGCGGTCGTAGTCGATCGGGGTGCGCGAGTAGTCCTGCTGGTCGAGGGTCGGGCGGTAGACGCTCGGGGCGGCGGCGTTCGCGTTGTAGATCTCGGGCCGGTAGATCTTCTGGAACGTCTCCATCGTGCTGATCGTGCCGATGAGCTGCAGGTCGGAGTAGTCGCCGAGCAGGTCGCCGCGGAAGTAGAACGCGAGCGGCGCCACGGCGCCTGGCGGCAGGAAGTACCGCACCTGCAGCCCCATCTTCGCGAAGTAGTCGTCGGTCAGCGAGGACTCGTCCTGGCCGTACTCGACGCCGAGGATCGGGTGATGATTCGCCGTGCGACGGTACGTGCGGCTCGTCGACACGCTGATGCAGATCACGGGCGACAGCGGGTAGCGCTCCCGGTAGGCGTCGGAGTCGAGGAATCGCTGGAACAGCCGGCCGTGCAGGTCGCCGAAGTCGTCGGGCACGGCGAACTCGGCCGCGGCCTCCTTGATCGCCGGCAGCCGCACGCTGAAGTCGAAGTCGCGGATGTAGGACGAGAAGTTGTTGCCCACGATCCCTGGGCGGCGCGCGCCGGTGCGCCGGTCGAGGATCTGGATGTCGAGGAACTCCAGTAGCGGGAACTCCTCTCCGTCGCCCTCCGCGGTGTGCTGGAGGCCGACCGACACGATGTCGAGCTCGACGG
>CAZPJC010000203.1:0-4154 GCA_964586645.1 uncultured Schumannella sp. | reverse complement strand
TCCGGTGATCACGATCGAGGAGCTCATCCGGTTCATGGAGGAGCGCAAGTGCGAGTCGGATCCGACGGCCGTCGTCGAGATCCCCGAGACCGCGCGGGTGTCGTTCGAGGTCGAGACGAATGTGCCGACCGAGCATGGAACCTTCCGGGTGCGGGCCTACCGAGACCAGTCGACCGGCGCCGACCACGTGGCGTGGATCTCGGGCGAGCCGAAGGACGGCGCCCTGGTGCGGGTGCACTCGGAATGCCTGACCGGCGAGGCGTTCGGGTCGCTGAAGTGCGAGTGCGGCCCGCAGCTCGACGCGGCGCTCGAACGGATCCGGGATGACGGCGGCGTCGTCGTCTACCTGCGCGGCCACGAGGGGCGCGGCATCGGCCTGATCAACAAGCTGAAGGCCTACGCACTGCAGGAGCAGGGCTTCGACACCCTCGACGCGAACCTCCAGCTGGGCCTGCCCGCGGATGCCCGCGACTACGGCGCGGCGACGGCGATCCTGCGCGACCTCGGCCTGTCGTCGGTGCGGCTGCTCACGAACAACCCCGAGAAGGCCCGCCAGTTGCGCGAGCGCGGCCTCGAGGTGAGCGAGCTCGTGCCGCTCGTCGTCGGCGTCGGCGAGTTCAACGAGGGCTACCTCGACGCGAAGCGCGACCGGATGGGGCACGCGCTGCCCGACCACGCGGGCCTCGACGCTGCCCGCCTCGAGCGCCTCCACGACGAGGAACTGCAGTCCGCAGCGGAAGGAAACTCATGAGCGGCGAAGGAATGCCCGAACTCGACACCGACGGCACCGGCCTGACGGTCACGATCGTGTCGGGGCTGTGGCACACCCGGATCTCCGAGGGGCTGCTCGGCGGCGCCCGCGCGGTGCTCGCCCAGTCGGGCGCGACGGTGAGCGAGATCCAGGTGGCCGGCAGCTTCGAGTTGCCCGTCGTGGCGAAGGCGGCGCTGGAGGCGGGTGCGGACGCTGTGGTCGCCCTCGGTGTGATCGTGCGCGGCGAGACCCCGCACTTCGACTACGTCGCCGCGGCGGCGACCGACGGGTTGACCCGGGTCGCCCTCGACACCGGCAAGCCGGTGGGCTTCGGCGTGCTCACCGTCGACACCGAGCAGCAGGGCCTCGACCGCGCCGGGCTGCCGGAGTCGAAGGAGGATGTCGGCGGCCGCGCCGCCGAGGCCGCCCTCGCCACCGCGAAGATCCTGCGCGACCTCCGGGCCTCTTAGACGGGTTGGTCCGCGTTCTGCGCATCGTGTCCGCCAGAAAGCCGCGGCACGAGGCGCAGAATGCGGACCAGGACTGACGCGACGAGCACGACGATGAGGATCGCCGCACCCGCGGCGGTGCCGGCGGGGAACGCGGTGTCGCGCAGCGCCTGGTAGCTGTTCGGGATGCCGTCGAGCGCGACCTGCACGGCGAACGAGGCGACGAGCGACGCCCCGGCGACGATCCACGCGACGACCCGCACGCGGGCGATCGCGGGCCGGTCGCTGCGGTGCACGACGCCCGCCGCCCGGTACGCCCGCACCGCCCAGATCGCGAGCACGACGAGGCCGAGCACCGACGAGCCGTGCTGCAGCCAGGTCGTGCCGACCGTCGGGCCCCACCGCTCGCCGAGCGCCGGTATCCACTCCGACCCGAGGCGACGGGGATGCGTGAACAGGTCCCAGACCACGTGCGTCACGACGCCGATCAGCGCGGCGACCACGACGAGCGCCGCCGAGCGCACCGGGTGGACGGGGCGGGGCGTGCGATCCCAGGCCCACGGCATCCGCGCCCTCAGCGCCTCCGGCAGCAGCAGTGCCGACGCCGCCGGCCGGATCGCCAGACGCCAGAGCGCGTACAGCACGAGCGCGAGCGGCAGCGACACCCCGAGCAGGCTCGGGAATCCGTGCGTCTGCTCGTACGAGGTCGCCCACGGGAAGAACAGCGGGAGGTCGGGCGCCATCGCCCCGATCGCGACGGCTCCGGCGGGCAAGGGCGTGAGCGCGAACGGCAGGGCGACGATCGCGTGACTCGGGGTGAACGGCACGCGCTCATCCTGGCGGGCGCCGGCTGCGTGTTCCCCGTTGGTCCGCCGCTTGCGTATCCGTCCGCGGATCTCCCCGCGGACCGATACGCAAAGCGCGGACCGACGGGAAAGGGTCAGTCCAGGAAGAGGGCCCGCAGCCGCCGGGTGGTGAAGATCACCCCGAGGGCGATCATCCCGGCGTAATACGCGAGGTGCCCGAGCATCGCGAACGAGAGGGCGCCGGTCGTGAGGCCGCGCACGAGCTCGACGCCGTGCCAGAGCGGCAGCGCCATGACGAACCACTGCACGGGCTCGGGGTAGATCGTGATCGGGAAGAACGTGCCGGAGAGCAGGAACATCGGCAGCAGCACGAGGCTGATGACATCCATCTGCTGGAAGGTCTTCAGGTACGACGTGACGCCCATGCCGATCGAGGCGAACCCGAACGCGATGACGACGATCGCCGGCAGGGCGAGGAACGCCGTCCACGCCAGGTTGAGGCCGAACGCCTGCATCACGAGCAGGAAGGTGACGCCGTAGGCGGCCCCGCGCAGCAGGGCGAGCGCGATCTCGCCGAGCGCGACGTCGAGCGGGCCGAGCGAGGTGGCGAGCATCCCCTCGTAGAGCTTCGCGTAGTGCATCTTGAAGAAGACGTTCCACGTGGAGTCGAAGATCGCCCCGTTCATCGCCGAGACCGCGAGCAGTGCGGGGGCGATGTAGGCGGCGTACGGGATGTCGTGGCCGGCGGAGTCGGTGACGGTGCCGATGAGCCCGCCGAGGCCGACGCCGAGGGCGAGCAGGTAGAAGATCGGCTCGAACAGCCCGGTGAGCACGACGAGCCAGTTGGTGCTGCGGGTCGCGACGAGCCCGCGCCCGAGTACGGCCCGGGCGTTGCCGGCGTAGAGCGCCCGCACGCCGCTCGTGCTGCGGGTCAGGGGGGCGGCGCCGTCCTGAGCTTGTCGAAGGGTCACTTGTCCAGCCTCCGCGTCGCGATGCGGACGGTGAGCTGCCAGCCGACGAGCGCGTAGGCGAGCAGCACGACGACGTGCAGGATGCTCAGCCAGAACGGCTCGGTCGGACCGTAGGAGAACTGCCGGGCGAGCTCGCTGCCGTGCCAGATCGGCGAGATCCAGCCGATCCACTGCAGGAAGACCGGCAGCTGGCTGAGCGGGAACACCGTGCCGCTGAACAGCGTGAGCGGCATGACGATGAGCCGCAGCACCATGTTGAACTGCGAGCGGTCCTCGGTGATCGACGCCGAATAGGCCGCGATGCCGCTGAACGCGTACGCGGTGAGCAGGGCGAGCGGAATGACGAGGACGGCCCACGGCGACACCGCGCCGCCGAACAGCGCGACCGCGGCGTAGTAGACGGCGGCCGTGACGACCGCGCGGATGCCGGTGTAGAGGAACATCCCGTCGACGATCTGCCGGCCGCTGAGCGGGGCCGCGTTCATCGCCTCGAAGTGCTTGCTCCACATGAAGCCCTGCAGGATGCCGAACATGTACTCCTCGACGGCGACCAGCACGGCGGCGTTGACGACGAGCGCGGGCGCGACGAACTGCAGGTAGCCGACGCCGGTGAGCTCCTGGAAGCCCTCGTTGCGGGTGAGGAGCGAGGCGAGCCCGATGCCAAATGCGAACAGGTAGAGGAACGGCGTGCCGATGACGGTGACGAGCATCGTCCAGAAGAACGCCCGGGTCGCGCGCAGCTTGTGCTCCGCGACGTACCACGCCCCCCAGCGGCGGGAGCGGGCGGCGGAGACCTGTCGCTGTATGGTGCTCATCCGATCGGCGGTCATTCGATCAGCGACCGTCCGGTCAGCCGCAGGAAGACGTCTTCGAGAGACGACCGCCGCACGAGCGAGGTGACCGGCTCGAGCCCGCGCCTCGTCACCTCGACGAGCGCCGCCTCGCCGTCGGACCCGTAGACGAGGATGCGGTCGGGCAGCACTTCGAGCCGATCGCCGATCCCCTCCAGTCGCGCGGCCGCCCCGGCGTTCGCCTCCGACCCGAACCGCACCTCGAGCACCTCGCGGCTGGAATGCTCCCGGATGAGCGCGGCCGGCGAACCTTCGGCCATGATGCGGCCCTTGTCGACGACGACGATCCGGTCGCACAGCTGCTCGGCCTCGTCCATGTAGTGCGT
>CAZPJC010000202.1:0-4159 GCA_964586645.1 uncultured Schumannella sp. | reverse complement strand
GCCCGCGGGAGTCGACGAGCACGAAGTCCTCACCCGCGGCGAACGCGGCCGCGACATCGGAGGGATCGGTCTCGAATCGGAGCTTCGCGGCGAAGTGCTCGACGGCTTCGGCCTGGAGGGTCGCGGTGAGGGTCATGGGGCCAAAGCTAACCGGGCCGCGCCTCGGATTCGAGGTGCGGCCCGGTCAGTGTTCAGCTGGTTACGGCCAGGGTCACGGAAGCGGCGTGAGCACCGCGCCGCCGCCGGTGGCGGTCAGGGTGTACTCGGTCGTGGTCGAGTTTCCGAACACGTCGTAGACCGACACGAGGAACGGCACGTTCTTCACGATCCCGAAGTCGCCGACCTCGATGTCATTCAGGTCCGACCACTGGTTGTCGGACAGATCCTTCGTGACGCCGTTGATGACGGCATAGGCGACGTTGCTCGGGTCGTGCAGCTTCAGGCTGAGCGAGACCTTCGTCGACTCGTCCTTCGTCGTGACCTCGGGGCCGCTGTTGTCGACAGTGAAGGTGACGATCGACGTCGAGCCCAGGTTGCCGGCCTCGTCGTAGATGACGCCCTGCGCCGTGTGCACGCCGTCGCTCAGCAGCGTCGTGTCGACCTGGATGTCGCGGTTGAAGTGGTCGCTGGTGAAGGAATCCCAGACGATGCCGTCGATCAGCGTCACCTTGGCGAACAGCTGCGCCGGCTCACCGGTCACGACGAAACGCCACGCGGCGACGCCCGACTCGATGGCGTCCGGCTGAACCTGCCAGCCGACCGTCGGAGCGGTGTGATCGATCGTGTAGGTCTTCGTCGTGGAGTTGCCCTGCACGTCGAAGGCGACGACCGTGAACGGCACGCCCTCCTGAATGCCGAACGAGCCGACCGTGAGCGAGTTCATGTCCGAGTAGGCGCTGTTCGACAGGTCCTTGAGCACGCCGTTGACGACGACCTTGTCCACCTTGTTCACGTCGTAGAGCTTGAGGCTGAGCGTCGAGAAGCGGTCGGGTCCGCCGACCGAGGCCGGGTTGGCGGTCTTGACCGTGATGGTCGGGCCCGAGTTGTCGACGGTGAAGGTGACGATCGGGGTCTCGCCGCGGTTGCCCGCCTCGTCGTACACGACGCCCTGCGCGGTGTGCACGCCATCGGCCAGCAGCGTCGTGTCGATCACGATGTCGCGGTTGAGATGGGTGCTGGTGAGGGCATCCCAGACGTTGCCGTCGATCGAGGTCACCTTGGTGAACAGCTGGGCCGGCTCGCCGGTCACGATGAAGCGCCAGTGCTCGGAGCCCGACTCGAGGGCCTCGGGCAGCAGCTGCCAGCTCACGGTCGGGGCGGTGCCGTCGAGCGTGAAGGTGCGCGTCGTCGTATTGCCGGCGACGTCGTACGCGGTCACCGTGAACGGCACGCCGTCCTGGATGCCGTACGACCCGATCGTGATGAAGTTCACGTCCGACCACTGGTTGTTCGTGAGCTCCTTCGTCCAGCCGTTGATCACGGCCTTGTCGATCTGGAAGGCGTCGTAGAGCTTCAAGCTGAGGCTCGAGTAGTAGCTCGGGCCGCCGATCGATGCCGGCGACTCGGTCTTGACCGTGATGGTCGGGCCCGAGGCGTCGATGGTGAAGGTCGCGGTGGTCGAGTTGCCTGCGACATCGAACGCCACGACCGTGAACGGCACGCCGTCCTGGATGCCGTAGGAGCCGGCGACGATGTCGTTGACGTCCGACCAGTTGTTGTTCGTGAGCTGCTTCGCGACGCCGTTGACGACGACGTAGTCGACCTGACCCGTGTCGAACAGCTTGAGGTCGAGGTTCGAGAACGCCGTGCCGGCGCCGACCGACCCCGGCTTGACCGTGATGGTCGGGCCGGTGCCGTCGATCGTGAAGGCGACGATCGCCTCGGCCTCGTTTCCCGCCTCGTCGACGGCGGTGCCGCGCAGGACGTGCACGCCCTCCGCGAGGCCGGCCGTGTCGAGCTGGACGTCGAAGTTGCGGTGGGCGAACGGGCTGTTGCCGATCTTCACGGTGTCGAGGTAGATCGTCTTGTCGATGAGCGACCCGTCGATCTCACCCTGGGCGCGCAGGCGGATCGGCACGACGGCCCCCGCCTTCACGACGGCCGGCGGGGCGACCTGCCAGAAGGTGACCGGCGCCGTGGTGTCGGCGGGCTCGGCGTCGCCGGGCTCGGCGTCACCCGGCAGCGTGTCGAGCTGCGTGCCCGACTCGGAGCCCTGCTCCTCGACCTCGTCCTCGGGGGTCTCCGAAGCGGGAGCGGTCGGCTCGGTGTCGTCGGATTCGTCGTCGCCGGGATCGGCCAGCGTGGTGAGCTCGGTGCCCGCCGACTCCTTGGCTTCGTCGGTCGGGGCGGTCGTCGAGCCGGCCGTGAGGGTGGGCGAGGGCTGGTTCAGCACGAGGCCGAACCCGAGGGCCACGAGGGCCAGGGTGAGCAATCCGATGAGGATCGCGAGGAGACGCTTGCGCTGAGGCATGCCTGATCACTTTCGGGTGGGCGCGGGGGGAACGCGCGGCACGTCGTCGCGGACTGCGGGTACTGCGACGACGGCGAGGGGGGAAGGGCCGTGGGGGACGACCTGACCCCATCTTGAGGGATGTTCGAGACCACGGCAAACGAGATGTCCTCATTCCGGAGGACCGGCCGCCCCCACTTCGGGGGTCAGGGCACCGGGCGGTCCTCGATCGGTAGGCTCGATCCAGTGACCGACACCCCCGCCTCGCCCAAGCGCCGGCGGTTCGTCGACCTCACCCCGCTCCGTGTCTCACCCGCGTTCGCCCGCCTCTGGCTCGGCGGCGCGATCTCCGGGGTCGGCGCGATGCTGACCGTCGTCGCGGTGGGCCTGCAGATCTACGAGATCACCGAGTCGACCTTCGCGGTCTCCCTCGTCGGAGGCATCGGACTGGTGCCGCTGATCGTCGCGGGCCTCTGGGGCGGCATGATCGCGGACGCGTTCGACCGCAAGAAGGTGCTCGTGGTCAGCGCCCTCGTGGGCTGGTCGTCGACGATCGGGCTCGCGCTCATCGCCTGGTTCGACACGACGCTCACCCACCCCCCGGTCTGGCCGCTCTACCTGCTCGCGACGCTCGGCTCGGTCGCCGCGACCGTGCAGATGACGACCCGGCAGGCGGTCACGCCCCGGCTGCTGCCCGGCGAGCTGGTCCCCGCGGCGAGCGCCCTCAACGGAATCTCGCTCGGCGTGCAGCTCACCCTCGGCCCGGCGCTCGCCGGCGTGCTGGTCGCATCGGTCGGCTTCGGCTGGACCTATCTCGTCGACGTCGTGCTGTTCACGACGATGTTCCTGGGCATCGTCACGCTCCCGAAGATGGCCCGCGCGGAAGGCGTCGAGCGCCCGGGGTGGAGGTCGCTCAAGCAGGGCATCGACTTCCTGCGGAACGCCCCCAACATCCGGATGTCGTTCATCGTCGACATCGTCGCGATGACCTTCGGACGCCCGCACGTGCTCTTCCCGGCCCTCGGGGCGGGCGTGATCGGCGGCGGGCCGGTGACCGTCGGCATCCTCACCGCGGCGATGGCGGTCGGCACGTTCCTCGCGAGCCTCTTCAGCGGTCCGGTCGGACACGTGCGCCGGCACGGCCTCGCGGTCGGCCGGGCGATCACCGTCTACGGCGGGTTCGTGCTGCTCCTCGGGCTCACGGTGCTCGGGATGCAGCTCGGCCTCGCGAACGGACTGGTCGCGGAGGTCGGCTCCAGCATCGCCGACGTGAACGGGGTCGCCTTGGGCATCGCGGCATTCGCGATGCTCGGCATGGGCGCGAGCGACGAGATCAGCGCCATCTTCCGCGGCACGATGCTGCTGATGGCGGCACCCGACGGGATGCGCGGCCGGCTGCAGGGCATCTTCACCGTCGTCGTCACGGGAGGTCCGCGGATCGGCGACCTCTACATCGGCGTCTTCGCGACCGCCGTCGCCCTCTGGTTCCCGCCGGTGCTGGGCGGCATCCTGATCATCGGCCTCATCGCGGTGCTCGTCCGGGTCCAGCGCACGTTCCGCGACTACGACGCGCGCACCCCGACGCCGTGATCTCGCCGGACGCCGGGCATTACGAAATGCGGACGGCTCCGAATCCCCGGTATGAGCGGGAATCACGCGCGTAGGGTGCTGACATGAGACGCCGGTGGCTGTGGCCCGCCCTCGGAGGCA
>CAZPJC010000201.1:0-4208 GCA_964586645.1 uncultured Schumannella sp. | reverse complement strand
AAGTGCACGGACGCCGCGAACTCGTCGTCCTCGGCCGCGTACCGCCCCTGCAGACCCGACTCGACGATCCGCCAGGGCTGGGCGTTCGACGGCGTGTGCACCGAGCCGTTGTCGGCGGCCGCCTGCCGGTAGTCGTACTCGTACGCGTACGAGGCGTCGAGCCGCAGCGAGAAGGTGTCGACCGCGACCGTGCCCGAGGCGAGGTCGACCTGCAGCAGCCGCTGGAAGCCGGTCGCCCGCTCCCCGGTGTGGGTGCGGAACTCCTGGTAGTCGGCGACCAGCTCGGTCACCGTGTGACCCGGGATGCCGCCGGCGTCCTCCGTGCGGATCTGACCGAGCCCGTGGAAGTGACCCGAGAGGACGAGCACGACGTTGCGGTTCGGCGCGATGATCCGGTCCCAGAGTTGCTGCCCCCGGGACACCCAGCGCGACGACGTCGACCTGAAGGCGGCCGTCTCGGCCGTCTTCGGCGTGACGTGCTCGTGCGTCGACACGACGACGTTGTACTCGGGATGCGCCGCGACGACGTCTTCCGCCCAGTCCAGCTCGATGTCGTCGAACGCGTACGGCAGCGAGAGCATGAGGAACTTCGCGCCCTCGTGCTCGAACGTCGAGAAGTTCGCGGAGTTGTCGTCGGGCGCGAGCGATCCGCCGTACCAGGCGGTCCCGGCGTAGCGATCGGGCCCGAAGTACCTGTTGAACAGCGTCGCGTCGGCCCCGCGGAGGTTGTCGTGGTTGCCCGGCAGCACGCTGTTCGGAACGCCCGCGTCGTCGAGGATCTCCTGGATCGCCGACGCCCGCTCGAACTCCCGCACGGCGCGCACCTCGTTCTGCGCCGGGTTGACGTGGTTCTGGATGAGGTCTCCGGTGTGGGTCGCGAATTCGATCTTGCGGCCCGCGGCGTTGGCCGCGATCCACGAGGCGAGAGTCGCGTAGATCTCGGGGTAGTTCTCGCTGAGGTACTGGGTGTCGGTGATGTGCGACACCGCGAAGTCGTACGACGCGGGATCCTGCAGCTCGCCGTCCATTCCGGGGGCGAGCGTCGCCTCGGTGCGCGGGCCGCTCTGCACCAGCAGGGTCACGCGGTCGTCGCGGATGTCGTCCTGCCCGAGCTTCCCGGCGAGCACGAGATCGTCGCCCGTCGCCGCGTCGAGGAGGCGCCAGGCATCCCCCTGCCAGACCGAGAACTGCACCTCGGTGCGGCCGAGGCCGCGGCCGACCCAACTCACCGTGCTCCCCGGCACGAGGTCGGACGCGTCGAGCACGAGCCGCTGGTACGGGTAACCGTAGCCGTCGTCATCCAACGGCCCCGGGGCGGCGGGGTCGAGTCGCGTCTCGCCGTCGCCGGTCGCGGTCGTGAGGGGACCGCCCTGCGTCGCGCCGCCCCACACCTCGAGGAGGTCTGCGGTCGCGCCCTCCGGCGCCGGCGGCGCGGAGGTCGCAGCCTGCGGCGCCTCGGTGAAGTCGGGCCGGATGTCGACGCGGGCCGTCGGGTCGGCGTACGGGATCTCGTCGATCCGACCGGGGGTCGCCTCCGCGGTCACGAAGTCGTCGGCGTCGATGCCGGTGAACCGCGTGCGCTGGAAGGTCTCGTGGAGCAGTCGGTCGGGGAGGAAGGTCGTGAGCGCCGCGCCCTTCGTGCACGGGCTGATCGTGACGTTGATCGCGTCGATCTCGTTCTGCGCGTAGACGCCCATGCTGTCGACCCGCGCGCCGTCGGCATCCGCGAGCCACACCCCCGTCCCGTGCAGCGAGAACGCCGTCCCGTACGTGGCATCGGCGTCCGCGGCCGCCTCCGTGCCCGCCCGGGCCGCGAGGAAGACCTCTCCGGGCTCGAGGACCGTGCCGCGGGGGACCGTGACCTGGGGCTCGAGGGCGCGCGCGCCATCCACCATGCAGCGCCACACCGTCCACCCGCCGATGTCGACGGGGTCGTCGCCGAAGTTGCCGAACTCGAGGTAGTTGCGCTGCACGGTGCCGGCCGGCATGCCGTCGGGGGTCGGATCGGTCGCGAGTTCGCTGATCGCCACGTCGGGCGCCGCGGGGTAGCGGAAGCCGTCGGCGACGAGGGCGTCGGCGCGGACGGCGTTGCGGCTGCCCGGCGTGCGCGGCGCCACGAGGAAGGTTCCGGCGCCCGTGAGCTGGTAGGACTCGCCACGCGCCATGTCCAGCACGGCGGGCAGCTTCGTCGCGCCCTGGCACGCGCTGTCGCCGTACGCGGTGACGGCGACGCGGTCGACGAGGGCGCCGTCGGCCGTGCGGACCAGCACCCCGAACTCGCGGTCGGCGAGCGGGCGGGCGTAACGGGCGTCGGCGCGGCCGGTGAACGACCCCGACGCCGCGACCCAGGTCTGCCCGGGCTCGAGTCGGGTGTGCGCGGGGATCGTGAGTTGGAGGGTGTCGGGGCGCACGCGACCCGTGGCGCTGCAGCGGAACAGCTCCCAGCCGCCGATGTCGGCCGCCTCGGCGCCGGTGTTGCGCAGCTCGACGAAGTCGTCGTCGGGTCCGGCGGGGCCGGCTCCCGCGAGCTCGGAGATGACGACGTCGGAGTCGGCGGGCGCGGGGGCGCTCGTCGCGTTCGCGGCCCCGAGCGTCGCCGGAGCGACGATCCAATCCGTCGCCGGGTCGCCGGTCGCCGCGACGCGCTGCCAGCTCTCGTCCTGCGCGAAGTCGAGCACGTTGGGCAGGTTGCCGCCGGGCGGGGTGCACTCGCCCGCCGTCGGCCAGGGCTCGTTCGGGTAGACGCCGACCATGTCGACCGCCGAGTCGTCGGGCGCCTCGAGGTAGAGCCCGTACCCGGTGAGGTCGAACGCCGCCGACATGTGCCGGTCGCCGTCGAGCCCGATGCGGCTCACGGTGAGGATCTCGCCCGGCTGCAGCACGATGCCGGTGAGGTCGGTCTCGTACCGGCCGACGTTGTTGCGCAGCGCCTTGTAGTTGCAGCGGTAGACCTCCCAGCCGCTGAGATCGACGGGCTCGTCGCCCCAGTTGCGCAGCTCGAAGAACCCGTCGGCGTCGGACCGGGGCCCGCCGCCGGCGATCTCGTTGATGAGCACGGTCGGCGTCGCGTCGTACGCGGGCTTCGGCAGTTCGGCCGCCGCGGGTCCGGCGACGGCGAGGCCCGCAGCCGTCAGGACGAGCGTGGACAGCGTTGCAAGCAGGGGGCGGAGCACGCGGCCAGAGTCGCCGCGGCGGGTGAACGGGCGGGGTCCCGGAAGGGGGTGTCGGGTGAACTGCGCCCGACCGGCGGCGTCAGCGCGTGGGGTGCAGGTGACGCACGCGGCGCGGCCGCCGAACCCGCACGTGCTCCTCGGCGTCGAGCTCGAGCCCGCGGGCGGCGAGGCCGACGAACGCGCCGGCGATGATCAGCACGACCGCGACCATGAACCACGAGGCGCTGAGCGCGGTGGCCGGCTCGACCGCGGGGAGGCCGACGGAGAACCCGGCGAGGGCGGCGATCGCGAGCACGAGACCGACGGCGGCCATCGCCGACCCGGCCGTCACTCCGATGTGCTTCATCGCTGCCTCCGTCACGAAAAGGGACAGAGGCGGGGGCCGATCATGACGCAGACAACCGCCCCCGGCCCCAATTTAGGGGACACGGGGGCGGTTGTGGAACCATCAGCGGCTCAGGATTCCCTCAAGAAACCCGTGGGTCGAGGAGCGCGCCGCGCAGCGGCACGCTCCTCGAAACCTCAGCGTGCCGCGCTGCCCTCGACGTAGTCGGCGTCCTGCTGCTTCCAGGCGAACAGCGCCCGCAGCTCCTTGCCGGTCGCCTCGATCGGGTGCGCGGCACCCTTCGCGCGCAGGGCGAGGAATTCGGGGGCGCCGGCATCCTGGTCGGCGATGAAGCGCTTCGCGAACGCGCCGGACTGGATGTCGGCGAGCACCGCCTTCATGTTCTCCTTCACCGACGGGTCGATGACGCGCGGACCCGACACGTAGTCGCCGTACTCGGCCGTGTCGGAGACCGACCAGCGCTGCTTGGCGATGCCGCCCTCCCACATCAGGTCGACGATGAGCTTCAGCTCGTGGAGCACCTCGAAGTAGGCGATCTCCGGCTGGTAGCCCGCCTCGACGAGGGTCTCGAAGCCGTACATGACGAGCTGCGAGGTGCCGCCGCAGAGCACCGACTGCTCGCCGAACAGATCGGTCTCGGTCTCCTCGGTGAAGGTCGTCTTGATGACGCCGGCGCGGGTGCCGCCGAT
>CAZPJC010000200.1:0-4217 GCA_964586645.1 uncultured Schumannella sp. | reverse complement strand
GGCACTCAACCCGCGGTCGTGCGCAGGTGCTGCGTGAAGGCGGAGGTGAGCTCGGCATCCACGGTCTTCGGGGTGCCGTCGACGGAGCGGATCGGGGCCGCGAGGCGCACCGACGAGACGAGCCACGCGGCGTCGGCGTCGGCGAGGTCGGCGGGGGTCAGCAGTTCGGAGGAGACCGTGTAGCCCGCCCCGGTCGCCCAGTCGAAGAGCTCCTGCTGGGTCGTGCCGGCGAGGATGCCCATCGAGGCCGGAGGGGTGCGCAGCGTCATCCCGTTCCGCAGCACGAGGGTCGAGGTCGGCCCTTCGAGCAGATAGCCGTCGGTCGTCGTGAAGATCACGTCGTCGGCATCCCGCCGCGCCGCCTCACGGAGCGCCGAGCGGTTGACGGCGTACGAGATCGTCTTCGCGCCCTGCAGCAGCCAGGGCGAGGTCTGCGCGATGTCGGAGCGGTAGCCACGGTCGAGCAGCACGACGCGGATGCCGGCCTGCCGCACGGGTTCGGTCGACGGGATGTTCTGCCCGTATGCCCACCCGGTCGGCGTCGACTGGCCCTCGACGCCGCGGCTGAGCACCATCTTCACCCAGCCCTCGCCCGACGGCTCGAGGGCGGCGGCGACGTCGTGCAGCGCCGCATCCCAGACCGTGAAGTCCTGCGCCGGCAGGTCGAGCATCCGCACCGACTCCGCGAAGCGCACGAAATGGCGGGCCGGCTTGAGCGGGCGCCCGTCGATGAGACCGACCGTCTCGAAGACCCCGTCGCCGCGCGTCGCCGCGAGCTCGGTCACGGCCAGCACCGGGTGGGCCGGGTCGAGCCGCTCGTAGCCGGTGGCCGCGCCCGAGGCGTCGAAGGTGAAGACGGCGAGCGCGGCGGAGGTCACGCGGACGCCATCCGGCGGTCGAGCATGCCCCACACCGTCGGCGTGAGCTCGGGGTAGGCGAGCGCGATCTGACGCAGGATGCGGTAGTCGACTTCGGGCGTCGGGCGGCGCGAGTTGTCGGCCCTGATGTGCTCGGCGCGCAGGATCAGCACGACGAGTTCGTCGACCGAGGGGATCTCCTCCATGAACGCCCACGGGTCCTCGCCGGAGCGCAGACGCTCGACGACGACGGTGGCGAGTTCGTCCTGGGCCTCGGCGCGCAGCACCTCGAGGCTGGCGCGGCGCGGCTGGCCGGGGCTCTCGGAAGACATGGTTTCACCCTACGCTGGCTGCATGCCGAGGCTTGCTCGTGTCGCCGCCGTGCTGGCCCTCGGTGCCTTGTTCGTGCTCGCCCCGGCCGGTGCCGCGACGGCGCAGAACCTGGATGACTTCGACATCGAGTCGTTCGATGCGGACTGGGTGCTCACCCGTGACGCGGAGGGCCACGCGCACCTCCAGGTGACCGAAACCATCGTCGCCGTCTTCCCCGACTTCGACCAGAACAAGGGCTTCTACCGCGACATCCCGGAGTACCGCCACGGCGTGCAGTTGCACACGGACGTGCAGTCGGTCGTCGACGAGTTCGGGCAGCCGG
Organism: uncultured Schumannella sp.; assembly: GCA_964586645.1. Lineage (GTDB taxonomy): Bacteria > Actinomycetota > Actinomycetes > Actinomycetales > Microbacteriaceae > Pseudolysinimonas_A. The sequence continues at coordinate 2,705 of CAZPJC010000200.1, read as the reverse complement.
TGCCCTACACGACCGAGTACTACTACGACTTCTTCAGCGTCGGCCTCGGCGACGACACCTACGTGCACGGCCGGCAGACGTACGTCATCAGCTACGAGCAGGTGGATGTCGTGGAGGCCTTCGCCGACACGGGTGCCGACGAGTTCTACTGGGACGTCAACGGCACCGGGTGGGCGCAGCCGTTCGGCCGGGCATCCGTGACCCTCACGGTGGATCCGCAGATCGCGCCGCTGATCACGGGCACCGCCTACTGCTACACGCTGAGCGACTGCGACGGCGAGATCGCGGCCGTGCCGAACGCCGACGGCTCGGTGACCTACACGGCGTCGGCGACCGACCTCTCGCCGAACGAGTCGCTGACGATCTCGGTGCCGTTCGAACTCGGATCCTTCGAGCCGGGCGACATCGTCATCCCGCCGCCGGGTGACGACGACTACGACCCCGACTACGTCGAACCGACGTTCTGGGACACCTTCGGGGCGTTCATCCTGGGCGGCGGCGCCGTGCTGACCTCGCTCGTCGCGGGCGCGACGCAGGTGGCCGACCGGTCGGGGCGCACCGGGCCGAGCGACATCATCATCCCGCAGTACTCGCCGCCGGACGGGCTCAACGTCATGGTCGCCGCCTACATCGCGGGGAGTCCCGAGCGGGCGTTCGCGGCGCAGATCGTCGACCTCGCGGTGCGCGGCAACGTGCGCCTGCTCGACCACCCCGCCGATTCGACGTCGCCGTTCGAGGTCGAGTTGCTGCACGCGAACGGGCTCGACGACCTCGAGACGAAGCTCGTGCAGGCGATCTTCGGCGCCGACCTCACCGCGGGTCGCCGCATCCCGCTCGGCTCGTCGAACACGACGCTCGGCACCAAGCTGACGAGCGTCTACCAGGCCGTCGACAAGAAGCTGAAGAGCGACGGCTACCAGGGCCCGGCACGGCCGACGGTGCTCTGGTCGATCCTGTTCTTCGGCTCGATCGTGATCGCGATCGTCGCCGGCTTCGACGCGTTCCGCCAGATCGCGGATGACGCCCTGCCGGTCTTCTCGCTCGGCGCGGCGTTCGTCGCCATCTACTCGGCGGTCGCCGTCTACGGCCGGCGCTCGACGGTCGCGACGCTGAGCCACCGCGGCAGGGAGCAGAACGACTACCTGCTCGGGATGCGCGACTACATGCAGCTCGCCGAGGAGGACCGCATCCGCGTGCTCCAGAGCCCCGAGGGTGCCGAGCGGGTTAACGTGGACGACACCACCGCCCTCGTGAAGCTCTACGAGCGCCTGCTGCCCTACGCGGTGATCTTCGGCATCGAGGACAAGTGGGCCGGCGAGCTCACGGTGAAGGCGGCCGCCGCCCACGTGCCCGTCACCTGGTGGTACGGGTCGAGCGACTTCACCTCGTGGCGCCTCAACTCGACGATCCAGAGCCTCCGGATGTCGACGCCCGCGCCGCCGCGCCCGGTCGTCGCGCGGGCGAAGTCGTCGTCGTCCGGCAGCGGATGGGGTGGCTGGGGCAGCGGCGGATCGTCGGGCGGCTGGAGCGGTTCGTCGGGCTCGTCGTTCAGCGGCGGCTCGTCGGGCGGCGGGTTCTCGGGCGGCGGTGGCGGGGGCGGCGGAGGCCGCGGGCGTTAGTCGTCGCCGGCGTCGTCGGTCTTCTCGACCTGCAGGTCGGCGTCGGGCGTCGAACCGTCGAGGATGTCCTCGCCGCCGACCTCGGGCTTGCCCATCAGGGGAGTCGCAGGTTCTCGCGGGCCGACGGCGGACGGATGTCGACGCCGCCCTCGAGCCCGAGGTGCTCGTCGCCCGTCTCATGCACCTGCTCGTCGACGGTGGGCTCCACCGTCGGCTCGGCGTGGTCGGAGGTCGGATCTTCGTCGTGTCGTCCCATGACCCCAGTCCACGCCTCATCACGGACGGCGTCGAGGGACTTGCGCCCCTGCTCGGTGGTCGAGTAGCGGCGAAGCCGCGTGTCGAGACCCCGCGACCCGGCTCGCGCCCCTATCCGGTCATCCCGTCGTCGGCGCCCATGGCATCCGGATCGCCCGGCGACCCTCCGCCGGTCGCGCCGCCCGTCTCGCCGCCGGTGGTGCCGGTGGTCTCTTCTTCGGGGCTGGGGCTCTCGTAGCCGCTCATGGTGGGCTCCTTCTCGTCGATGAGGTTCCAGTCGACGCTGACCCGACGGCAATTGTCGAGCCCTTGCCCCCGGCCCGAGCAGGCGGCGGACGTCAACGCCGATCGCGCCGCCGCCAAGCAGGGGAAGAAGATGCCGCCGGCTGACGGCCCTCGCTAGGGTCGGGGCATGACCGCCACCGCACCGAAGAGCACGCGCACTACCCCCGGCCGCATCGCCGACATCGTGGGAACGGTTCTGCTGGTGCTCGCCGGCGTCACGTACGGCGTGTTCTCGGGCGGCCTGTCGCTCGTTTTCGCGGCGGCGAGCACGGCCGAGCTCGGCTGGGCCGTGGCGTCGGTGGCGTTGATGGTCGTCCCGCTGGTGACGGCGGTGATCGGTCTCGTGCGCCTCGCGCGCCGCCGCCTCGCGTTCTGGGTGCCGCTGATCGGGCTCGTCGCCGTCTTCGCCCTGCTGGGTTTGCTCGGAGTGATCTCGCAGACCGTGTGACCGGGAGGTGGGTCTCGACACGCCGCCTGCAGCGGCTACTCGACCACCGAGGTGAGGCGGATGAAGCCGGAGAGTTCGGCGAGGCCCTGCGGGGTGTT
>CAZPJC010000199.1:0-4226 GCA_964586645.1 uncultured Schumannella sp. | reverse complement strand
GGGTCGGAGACCTCGTCGCGCGCGACGGTGACCGTGCGCGCCCGACGGGTCGAGATCGCGTCGAGCACGATGGCGACGAGCGCGCCGAGCAGGAGGCCCGCCGGGACGCCGAACAGGCAGAAGTAGGCGAACGACGCGAAGAACCCGACGTTGGGGTCGGCCTCGAACAGGCTGGTGAGGATGAGGGTGACGACGAGCCCGAGCACGGCGCCGAGCGCGAGGAACACGCCGACCTTCGGGGCGCGGCGGATGCTGACCTCGGATTCGCTCACGGGGTCATTCTCCCCCATGCCAGCGGGAGGTTGTCTGCGAGTGACGCCCGCTGCCCGGATGCCGTGACCCGCAGGTCGGCGACCGCGTCGTCCCAGCGCAGCGAACCGGTCGCGAGCGCGATCCAGGTGGCGGCATCCATCTCCACGACGTTCGGCGGGGTGCCGCGGGTGTGCCGCGGTCCGTCGACGGCCTGCACCGCCCCGAACGGCGGCACCCGCACCTCGACGGTGTGCCCTTCGGCCTCCTCGGCGAGCTCCTCGAGCAGATAGCGGGATGCCAGCGCGAGCGTCGCGCGATCGCCGGCTCCCGCGAGCACGGCCTCGACCGCGGGGATGCCGTCGGCCGCGTCGATCCGGCGGCGGACGCTCACGGATCGATCACCGACTCCACCACGCGCCAGGGCACGATCTCGACCTCCAGGAAGCCGCCGGCGACGGCCGGGTCGTCCTCGCGGGCGAGGCGGGTGATCTCCTCGGTCGAGACGCCGCGCACGAGCGTCTGCCCCGCGCCGTCGGGGTCGGCGGCGGTCCCGGGGTGTGGATCAGCAGATGCCAGACGGTCACGGTTCCTCCGAGGTGCGACGGCGCCGCCACCGCCACGCGATGACGGCCGCGGCGGCGATCACGACGAGGGCCGAGGGGACGACGATCAGCGCCGGGGAGAGTCCTGCGTCGCCGTCGGATGCGTCGCCGCCGACCGGCAGGCCGCTCAGGTCGCACTCCGCCCCCACGTCGACCGTGGCCGAGATCGGGTCGAACTCGGTGCCGGCCGGGTAGTTCGGGAACGCCGCCTCGCCGTCGGCGGTGAGCGTGGTCGGCGCGTCGACGATCGTCACGACGCCGTCGACCGGCGCGAGGTCCTGCCCGGTGAGGTCGATCGTCACGAAGGGCGTCGCGGTCACGGCGACCTGGTCGCCCTCCATCGTCGGCCCGCTCACGTCGAGCAGGAGCAGCGCGTCCTCGTCGGCGCCGCGGAAGATCAGCACGGGGTTCGCGATCGTCGTATCGAGCACGCCGCCGTGCCCGGTGAAGCGCACGGAGCCGGGGAAGTCGACCGAGCCGTTCGGGTCGCGCGGGTCGAGCCGCCCGTTCTCGGCGGTGAAGCCGAACGACGGCGTCGCGTACGTCGCCCCGTCGGCGACCGTCCATTCGCCGTTCGCGATCGAGCCGTCGATGTAGGCGCGGAACGACTCCTTGAAGCCCCAGTCGAGCGTCGCCGAGGCGACGTCGCAGCCGGGCGCCTGGGCGGTGGCCGTGGCGGCCGGTCCGACGGCGAGCGCGGCGGCGACCAGGACGACGGCGATCGGGCGGCGCATGCCTCCATCCTGCCTCTGTACTCTCGGAAGGGTGCGCATCCTGGTTCTCGGTTCCGGCGCGAGAGAGCACGCCATCGTCACCGCGCTCCTGGCCGAGAACGCCGGCCACGAGATCATCGCGGCGCCCGGCAACGCCGGCATCGCGGCCGAACCCGGGGTGACGACGCTCGCCCTCGACATCACCGACGGCGCCGACGTCGCGTCCTTCGCCGCCAGCGAGAACGTCGACCTCGTCGTCATCGGACCGGAGGCGCCGCTCGTCGCGGGCGTCGCCGATGCGGTGCGTCGCCGCGGGATCCCCGCCTTCGGTCCCGACCGCGCCGCTGCCGCCCTCGAAGGGTCGAAGACGTTCGCGAAGCGCATCATGGATGTCGCCGGAGTCCCGACCGGCCGCTCGGTGCGGGCCGCGACGCTCGACGAGGTGTCGGCCGCGCTCGACGACCTCGGCGCCCCGCACGTCGTCAAGGCCGACGGTCTCGCGGCCGGCAAGGGCGTGATCGTCACCGACGACCGGGAGGCGGCCCTCGCCCACGCCGCGCAGTACCTGCCGCAGGGTCCGGTGCTCGTCGAGGAGTTCCTCGGCGGCCCCGAGGTGTCGCTGTTCTTCCTCGCCGACGGGCATGACGTGCTGCCGCTGAGCCCCGCGCAGGACTACAAGCGGGTCGGTGACGGGGATGCCGGCCCCAACACCGGCGGGATGGGCGCCTACTCGCCGCTGCCCTGGCTCGACGAGATGTTCGGATCGGAGGCGGCGTTCGTCGACGAGGTGCGCCGCACGATCGCGCTGCCGACCATCCGCACCCTCGAGGCCGAGGGCACCCCGTTCGCCGGGCTGCTCTACTGCGGCCTCGTGCTGACCGACCGCGGCATCCGCGTCATCGAGTTCAACGCGCGCTTCGGCGACCCGGAGACCCAGGTCGTGCTGCCGCGCCTCCTCACGCCGCTGTCGACGCTGCTGCTCGCCTCCGCCACGGGCGGCCTGGGCGGGATGCCCGACCCCGAGTTCAGTCCCGAGTCGGCGGTCGTCGTCGTGCTCGCGAGCGAGGGCTACCCCGAGGCGCCGATCACCGGACGCGAGATCACCGGGCTCCACGCCGCGCTGCCCGCCGGGGTGACGATCGCGCACGCCGCGACCCTCCGCGACGGCGACCGGATGCTCGCGACCGGTGGCCGCGTGCTGGGCGTCGTCTCCCGGGGCGACGGTTTCGCCGCCGCGCGCGCCGCCGCCTACATCGCGCTCGCGGGCATCCAGCTCGAGGGCGGGCACTACCGCCACGACATCGCAGAGAGGGTCGCATGAAAGCGGTCGCCGATTCCCGTCTCGAAGCCCTCGGCTGGCACCACCGGTACTCCGGCAAGGTGCGCGACCTCTACGAGTCGGCCGCGCATCCCGGGCGACTGCTCGTCGTCGCCTCCGACCGGGTGAGCGCATTCGACCACCTCCTGGAGCCGGGCATCCCCGGCAAGGGCGCCCTCCTCACCCAGCTGTCGCTGTGGTGGTTCGGCAAGCTCGGCGAGCCGACGCACCTCGCCGCCGCGCACCCGTCGCTCGGCGAGCACCTGCCGGCCGAGATCGCGCCGCGCACGATGATCGTGCACGCGCTCGAGATGTACCCGATCGAATGCGTCGTGCGCGGTTACCTCGCCGGCTCGGGCTGGGCCGAGTACCGGGCCACGCAGTCGGTGTGCGGGGTGCCGCTGCCGGCGGGGCTCGAGGAGGGCGACGAGCTGCCCGAGCCGATCTTCACGCCCGCGTTCAAGGCGCCGCTCGGCAAGCACGACGAGAACATCACCTTCGAGCGGATGGCCGAGATCGTCGGCGACGCGGACGCCGTCATGCTGCGGGATGCGAGCCTGCGCATCTTCATGACCGCGACCGACATCGCGAAGGAGCGCGGCATCCTGCTCGCGGACACGAAGTTCGAGTTCGGCCGTGATCCGGAGACCGGCGGAGCCGTGCTCGCCGACGAGGTGCTCACGAGCGACTCGTCGCGGTACTGGGACGCGGAGACCTACGCGGCGGGAGGACCCGGACGGCTCGAGAGCTTCGACAAGCAGATCGTGCGCGACTGGCTCGCAGCGAACTGGGACAAGACGGGCGACCCGCCGGAGCTGCCGGCCGAGATCGTCGAGCGCACCGCGGCCCGGTATCAGGAACTCGTCGATCGCTTCCTGGTCGAGTGATCGAGGTCCGTCGCGTCGCCTGGGACGATCCCGACGGCGTCGCGCTCCGCGAGGCGCAGCAGGCCGAGGTCTCGGCGCGGTACGGCGTCGACGACTCGGAGCCGGGGCCCAAGCCGACGGCCGCCGACATGACGCTCTTCCTCGTCGCCTTCGACGGGGAGGAGCCGGTGGGCTGCGGCGGGCTGCGCGCCCTCGACGCGACGCACGGCGAGGTCAAGCGGATGTACGTGATCCCCGCGCGCCGCGGCACCGGCGTCTCGACGGCGATCCTGCGCCGGCTCGAGGAGGAGGCCCGCGCCCTCGGCTGGGAACGGCTGCTGCTCGAGACCGGCACGGAGCAGCCCGACGCGATGCGCTTCTACGAGCGCGAGGGGTTCGCCCGTATCCCGAACTACGGCCACTACGTCGACTCGGAGATCTCGCGCTGCTACGCCAAGGCGCTCTGAACCCGGCG
>CAZPJC010000198.1:0-4274 GCA_964586645.1 uncultured Schumannella sp. | reverse complement strand
ACCTGCGGGGCATGCGTCTTGGATCGCAGAGCCTCCAGAGCGAAGAGGGCGTCGAATTCGTCTCGCGTCGACGCAGCGTCTACCGCACGACGGACGGCGCGACCTTCGAGGTGACCTTCGCGGCGGACGCCGAGGTCCCGGAGGTCTGGGAGTCGCCGCGCACCGGCCAGGAGGGCCGACTGGTCGCCGAGGATGGGTCGCTCGTCGAGACCGAGGTCGTCGAGACCAAGGCCGCGCGCACCCACTGGGACATGCTGCTCGAGCGTCGTACGCGCCCCGAGCTGGAAGAGCTGTTGCAGGAGCGCCTCGAGCTGCTCCGCGCTCGTCGTGGCGACGAGGCGGCGAAGAACTCGAAGAAGTCGGCCTAACCGCCCGATCGCGTCACGAAAGAGGGCGTCCGCTCGGCGGACGCCCTCTTTCGTGTGCTCGAGCCGACGCGACCGCTTTGTTGCTCGGTGAGCTCGGTGACGCGCACGGCGAGGCTGGCGTCGAGCCGCAGCACTCCGACGCCGATCGCGATCAGCGGCCCGGCAGAGGGAGGCGAGCCGGTCGTCGTGGTCGGGCGCGGCGTGCCGGGCGGGCGGCCGATCCGGCGATCAGCAGCCCGCCGAGTCCCAGGATGGACGCGAGCCACTCGAGCTGGCGACCCAGGATGACCGCGGGCGTCACGGTCGTGAGCAGCGGCACGTCGGCGACCATTACGCCCGGCTCGTACCAGGGCAGCCGCTGTTCGATCGTGCCGTCGGGCAGCACGATCGCGCTCGTGCCCACGGTTGAGATGTTGACGACCGTCCGGGCTGTCTCGATCGCTCGGATGCGTGCGAACGCGAGCTGCTGCACGCTCTCGTCCGTGAACCCGAAGTCGGCGTTGTTGGATTCGACGAAGACGATCTGCGCGCCCTGCTCCACCATCTCGGTGAGCAGCTGGTCATCGGTCACGTCGAAGCAGATCGCGTTGCCGACGATCGCTCCGCTGCCCGGGAGTTCGAAGACGGCATCCGTCGTGCCGGGCGTGTACTCGCGCTGGATGAGGTCGATGAGGTCGGGGGCGAACTGCCGCCAGAACGCGCGGTCGGGCACGTACTCGCCGAAGGGCACCGGATGCTTCTTGTCGTAGTAGTCCGTGGGGCCGACACCGGCCTTCCACAGCATCACGGTGTTGAAGAACTCCGGCACCGGCGCACCGTTCTGATCGACTTTGTCGAGTTGCCGCGTGGTGATCGTCCCGCCGATGAGGGGCGCGCCCGAACGCTCGGCGACCTCATCCCACAGCTCGCGAGCCCAGCGGTAGCGCAGCGGATCGGCGTCCGAGGCACCCTCGGGCCACACCACCACGTCGACGTCCTCGCCGTACAGAGGCTCGGTCGCGGCGACCTGTCCGAGCAGGTTGTCACCGAAATTCTCCGGCGGATCGAAGTATCCCGCCTTGGTCGCACCCTGCACCGCGCCGACCCTCAGCGTCGCGACCTCGGCGGTTCCCGGGAGCGAGGTCCAGGATGGGACCGAGACCAACGCGAGAGCGGCGACGGTGACCAGCGCCCCGAGCGAGGCCCAGCGCGGCGTGCCCGACGGGGTTCGGGGTCGCCGGATCGCCTCTTGCGCGGCGGCGAGGCCGAGGGCTACCAGGAACACCATGGCGAACGTCACGCCGGAGACGCCGAGCCAGGCGAACAGCGGCGAGAACGGGCTCTCGGACTGGGAGAACGCGACGCGACCCCAGGAGAAGCCGCCGTAGGGCCAGACGCTCGCGGCCGCCTCCCGGGCCGTCCAGATCCCCGCGACGATCGCCGGCAGCAGCAGCAGACGCCCGCCCGTACCACCCCACACTCGCGGGACCCAGCGATAGGCGAGAGCGATCAGTGCCGCGGCCGCGCCGTTCCACAGCGTCATCACCGCGGCGAGAGCAGACCACGGCACGACCCCGAGGAATTCGGATGCCCACTCGATGTGGGGCCAGTAGAACGAGGCACCGAAGACGAGTCCGACCAGGATCGCTGCGCCGACCCGACGACCCTGCATCGTCAGGAGAGCGAGTGCGACGGCGGGGAAGGCGGTGAACCACCAGCCCTTGTCGGGAAAGGCCGTGTCGAGCAGCAGCCCTGCCCCCGCGGCGACGACCAGGGCAGGCAGGAGGGGAAGGATGGGCGGTCGAGTCGCGTCCGCGGAATGCGGACCCAGACCGGAGTGCGGGGTCACGAGACCCCAGAGTAGGCGACGATACCTCTACGAATGCCGTCAATCGCCTGACGAGCCTTCCGGCCGAGGGCCCCTTCGGCGACGATCGAGATCTGGTCGAGCAGGTCGATCGCCTGCTTCATCCAGCGCACGAAGTCGCCCGCGGCGAGGTCGGCATCCCGGAGCACGACATCGAGGGCGGCGCCCTGCGCCCACTTCTGCGTCGCGAGCGCCAGCCCCGGCGACGGCGCGGTGCCTTCGGGCAGCCGGTGGTGCACCTCGAGGGTCGAGAGCTCCTCCCAGACCGCCTCGGTCGCCTCGAGGGCCGCGCGGAAGGCGCCGCGGGGCAGCCCGCGATCCCCCGCCTCGGACTCGCGACGGGGCTCGTAGACCAAGCTGCTGGCGAGGGCCGCGAGCCCCGGCGCGTCGAGATCGTCCCAGATGCCGCGGCGCAGGCACTCGGAGACGAGCAGGTCGCGCTCCCCGTAGATGCGCATGAGCACGCGGCCCGAGGGCGTCACCTCGAGTTCGCCGTCACCACCACCGGTCGACGCGACGACGTAGCTCAGCTTGTGCAGCACCTCGGTGACCCGGTCGAAGACCTGGGCGACGGCACCGGTGCGGCCGGAGATCTGCGCCCGCAGCTGGTCGGTCTCCCGCTTGAGCCGCCACCAGCGCTCGGCCCAGCGGGCGTGGCCCTCCCGTTCGGCGCAGGCGTGGCAGGGGTGCTGCTTCATCCGCTTGCGCAGGTCGGCGATCTGCCGTTGCCGCCGGTCGCGGTCCCCGCGGCTCTCGTGCTCCCCCGGGCCCCGGCCCTCGGCCCGGGCGTTCTTGCGCTCGAGGTCGCTCAGTTCGCGCCGGAGCGACGAGTATTCGCGGAAGTCGCCGAGGTGGCAGGTCATCGCCTCCGCGTAGCCGCCCAGCGCCTCCTCCTGCTTGCGCACGCGGCGGGCGAGGTCGACGACGGCCCGGTCGGCCTGGAACTGCGCGAACGACTGCTCGAGGATCCCGCGCGTGCGGGTGCGGCCGAACTGCTGGATGAGGTTGACCGCCATGTTGTAGGTCGGCCGGAACGAGGAGTGCAGCGGGTAGGTGCGCCGCGAGGCGAGCGAGGCGACGGCGCGCGGGTCCACGCCGCCCGTCCACTGGATGACGGCGTGTCCCTCGACGTCGATGCCGCGGCGGCCGGCACGCCCGGTGAGCTGGGTGTACTCCCCCGGGGTGAGCTGCACGCGGGATTCGCCGTTGAACTTCTCGAGCTTCTCGATGACGACCGTGCGGGCCGGCATGTTGACGCCCAGGGCGAGGGTCTCGGTCGCGAAGACGACCTTCAGGAGCTTGCGCTGGAACAGCTCCTCGACGATCTCCTTGAAGATCGGCAGCATCCCGGCGTGGTGGGCGGCGAGCCCGCGTTCGAGCCCGTCGAGCCAGCCCCAGTAGCCGAGCACGGCGAGGTCGGAGTCGGGGATGGCGCGGCAGCGCTCCTCGACGATCGAGCGGATCTCGTCGCGTTCCCACGCCTCGGTGAGCCGCACGTCGCTGCGCGCGACCTGCTCGACCGCCGCATCGCAGCCGACCCGGCTGAAGATGAAGAAGATCGCGGGCAGCAGGTTGCGCGAGCGCAGCAGCTTCACGAGGTCGCCGCGTCCCATCCGGTCCCCGAACAACCGGTCCCCGCTCGGCGGGGTGCTGCCGCCGCGGGACTGCGTGCGGTCGAAGTCCCGGCGCTTCCCCTTCCCCGGCCGGCCGACCGTCTGGTGCCGGTAGTTTCCCGGCGCGCGATCCTGGGATCCGGTGAGCCGCGTGAGCTCGGGGTTGACCCGGGCATCGGACCCCTCGCCCTGCACGAGGGTCGAGGTCTCGAACAGGTCGAGCAGCTTGGAGCGCACGAGCACGTGCTGCTCGAGCGGCACCGGGCGCTCCTCGGAGACGATGACGTCGGTGTCGCCGCGCACCGCCTGCAGCCAGTCGCCGAACTCCTCGGCGTTCGACACCGTCGCGGAGAGCGAGACCATGCGCACCTCCGGCGGGAGATGGATGATGACCTCCTCCCACACGGCGCCGCGGAACCTGTCGGCGAGGTAGTGCACCTCGTCCAT
>CAZPJC010000197.1:0-4274 GCA_964586645.1 uncultured Schumannella sp. | reverse complement strand
GCTGTCGGTCGAGACGCCGGCCTCCTTCGTCGCCTTCGACGTGCTGTCGATCGGCGATCGCGACCTCTCGGGTCTCCCCCTCGCGGAACGCCGTGCCGAGCTCGAGAAGCTGTTCGCCGGCGTGCCCGCCCCGCTGCACCTCACCCGCACGACGCGCGACGTCGAGGTCGCCCGGCGCTGGCTCGATGAATTCGAAGGCGCGGGGCTGGATGGCGTGGTCGCCAAGCCGCTGGATCAGCCGTACCAGCCCGGCAAGCGCGCGATGTTCAAGATCAAGCACAAGCGCACGGCCGACGTCGTGCTGATGGGCTACCGGCTTCACAAGTCGGGAGCCGGCGTCGGCTCGCTGATCGTCGGGCTGCACACCGCGTCGGGCGACCTGTTCCCGGTCGGAGGCGTGTCGGCGTTCAGCAATGCCCGGCGGATGGAACTCATCGACGAACTCGAGCCGCTCGTCGTGCGCGACGGTGACGGCGCGGCGGTCACGAACGAGAAGGAGCGCAGCCGCTTCGCCTCGGCGAACAAGGACACCTCGGTCGTGCAGCTGCGCCCCGAGCGGGTGCTCGAGGTGCGCTACGACCAGATGGAGGGCCGGCGGTTCCGGCACACGGTGCAGTTCGATCGCTGGCGCCCCGACCGCGACCCCGCCTCGTGCACGTACGACCAGCTCGAGGTGCCGACGGTGTACGACTTGGACGACGTGCTGCAGTAACGGCCCTCGCGGGCCTAGATCGGGTTGTCGTCGGCATCCCAGTTCTCGGCGTTCTTCTTGCTCGGCTGCACGCGCGGCGGCTCGCCGGGCATCTTCGGGAAGTCGGGCGGGAACGGCATCTCGCCGAGGCCCGCGTCGAGGTCGCGCGCCCACCAGTCGAGCAGCACGTCGATGCGGCCCGGCCGCTCCGCGAAGGTCGCCCACGGGTCGCCCGTCGTGCGCAGCCGCTCGGGCACCGTCAGCACGGTGAAGGCACGCGGGTCGACGCTCGGCAGTTCCTCCCAGGTGATCGGCGTCGACACGGAGGCGTGCGGCAGCGCGCGCGGACTGTAGGCGCCGGCGATCGTGCGATCGCGATTCGCCTGGTTGAAGTCGACGAACACCTTGGTGCCGCGCTCCTCCTTCCACCAGGAAGTCGTGACCCGCTCAGGCATCCGACGCTCGAGTTCGCGGGCCGCGGCGATCACCGCGTGCCGGACGTCGAGGAACTCCCAGTCGGGAACGATCGGCGCGTACAGGTGGATGCCCCGGTTGCCCGAGGTCTTGATCCATGACTCGAGCCCGGCCTCGCGCAGCACCTCGCGCATCTCGAACGCGGCGGGGACGGCGTCGCCGAAGTCGGTGCCCGGTTGCGGGTCGAGGTCGATGCGCAGCTGGTCGGGATTGTCGGTGTTGCTCGTGCGCGACGGCCACGGGTGGAAGACGATGGTGTTCATCTGCACCGCCCACACGATGTCGGCGGGCTCGTCGAGCACGACGAGCGGATGCGAGCGCGCGCTCGGGAAGACGACCGGCACCGAGCGCAGCCAGTCGGGCGCGCCCTTCGGCGGGTTCTTCGAGAAGAAGCTCTCGCCGTCGACTCCCGCGGAGTACCGTTCGAGGGCGACGGGACGGTCGCCGTTCGCGGCGAGGAACGCCTCCGCGACCGCGATGTGGTAGTTCGCGAGGTCGAGCTTCGTGATGCCGACCTGGGGCCAGAGCACGCGGCTCGGACTCGACAGGCGCACCTGCCGGTCGCCGACTTCGAGGACGACCGCTTCGGCCGCCATCAGGCTGCGTCGAGGTCGGGGTTCAGCATGCTCGCCATGGCCCCATTGTGCGCCGCTCCGCCGCCGGCGGGTAGTGCCGCGGATCGCGCACCCTCGGTCGATACCTGATCATCGTCACGCTCCTCGTTCCGCTCACGGTTCGGGAATCCCTGCGCGTGAACGTGAGCCCCGTCAGCGTCGAGGGCGGGGCCGCCCGGTCAGCCGACCGCGGCGGGCGCGCCAGCTCAGGATCGAGAACGCCGACGTTCCGCTCATGATCGAGAAGAACGACAGCCAGGACAGGATGCCGCCGAAGCTGAACGCGGATCCGATCGAGAGCACCGATCCGACGGACCCGATCGACAGGATCGACCCCGCCGACCCGATGGACAGGATCGACCCGGTCGAGCCGATCGAGAGGAGCGAGCCGCTGGTCGTCGACTTCGTCACCCGATGCGCCATCCCCCCATCCTGAGCCTCCGGGCCGCGCTTCGGTATTCAGTGTTGCTATCTACCGGTACTCAGTGTTACTTTGTACCGGTACTCAGTAGCACTGAATAGTTGGAGGAGCGACGTGCCCAAGCAGATCACCGAGATGCTCAAGGGGACCCTCGAAGGCATGATCCTCGCGATCCTGGCCGGCCGCGCCGCCTACGGCTACGAGATCACCTCGTGGCTGCGCGAGCAGGGCTTCGCCGACATCGCCGAGGGCACCGTGTACGCGCTGCTCGTGCGCGTGGAGCAGCGCGGCCTCGTCGACGTCGAGAAGGTGCCCTCCGAGAAGGGCCCGCCGCGCAAGGTCTACTCGCTCAACGCCGAGGGCCGCGGCGCCCTCGCCGACTTCTGGGAGACGTGGGACTTCCTCGCCACCCGGCTCGATCGACTCCGCACCGCAGAGAACTAGCACCATGGCCAAGAACCTCATCTAACTCGTCGTCGGCTCGCTCGACGACAAGAAGCAGTGGCGCGCCTGCCGTTCCTCAGCTCGGCATTCGTGCCGACGGAGTCGATGCCCGGGCCGGTGCGCTGGTTCGCCGAGAACCAGCCGGTGACGTCGATCGTCAAGACCATCCGGGCGCTCCTCTCGGGGCAGCCGGTGGGCGGGGAGATCTGGATCGCGCTCGCCTGGTGCGTCGGCATCCTGCTCGTCGCGATGGTCGCCGCGACGATCGTCTACCGACGGAAGATCCGGTAGCCGGAACCGGGAATAGGGGGACCGCTCCGGCGTTACACTTCCATGCAAACGCATATAAATGGAAGAACCCAAGGAGTGGTCCCCATGCAGTTCGGAGTGTTCTCGGTCAGCGACATCACGCGCGATCCGGTCTCGGGTGAGACCCCGAGCGAGGCGGAGCGCATCAAGGCGGCCGTCGCGATCGCGAAGAAGACCGAAGAGGTCGGAATGGATGTCTACGCCGTCGGCGAGCACCACAACCCGCCGTTCTTCTCCTCCTCCCCCACGACTCTGCTCGCCTACATCGCGGCGGTCACCGAGCGGCTCGTCGTCACCACCTCGACGACGCTCATCACCACGAACGACCCGGTGAAGATCGCCGAGGACTACGCGATGCTGCAGCACCTCGCCGACGGCCGCATGGACCTCATGCTCGGCCGCGGCAACACCGCGCCGGTCTACCCGTGGTTCGGACAGGACATCCGGCAGAGCCTGCCGATGGCGCTGGAGAACTACAACCTGCTGCACCGCCTGTGGCGCGAGGACGTCGTCGACTGGGAGGGCCAGTTCCGCACGCCCCTGCAGGGCTTCACCTCGACCCCGCGCCCGCTCGACGACGTGCCGCCGTTCGTCTGGCACGGCAGCATCCGCACCCCGGAGATCGCCGAGCAGGCCGCCTTCTACGGCGACGGGTTCTTCGCCAACAACATCTTCTGGCCGAAGGAGCACTACCAGCGGCTCATCGAGTTCTACCGCCAGCGCTACGAGTTCTACGGGCACGGCACCGCGAAGCAGGCGATCGTCGGACTCGGCGGCCAGGCCTTCATCGCGAAGAAGTCGCAGGATGCCGTGGCGCGGTTCCGGCCGTACTTCAACGAGGCGCCGGTCTACGGCCACGGCCCGACGATGGAGCAGTTCACCGCGCAGACCCCGCTCTCGGTGGGGTCGCCGCAGGAGGTCATCGACAAGACGCTGACCTTCCGCGAGTCGTTCGGCGACTACCAGCGGCAGCTGTTCCTGATCGACCACGCGGGACTCCCGCTGCCGATGGTGCTCGAGCAGCTCGAGCTGCTCGGCGGCGAGGTGGTGCCGGTGCTGCGCAAGGAACTGGCCGCGCTGCGCGACCCCGAGGTCCCGGACGCGCCGTCCCACGCGTCGCTCGTCACCGCGAAGTACGGCGACGAGGCCCCGCGCCAGCCGCGGCCGAACGCCAACCGCGGCGACAACGTGACGGGCGGCTCTCCGTACCAGGACGCCGAAGACACCGAGGCCGCCTGATGTCGGGCCGGGCCCGGCTCGCGAACGACGCGTGGGAGTCGCTGCTCACCGTGCACGCGACCTTCATGAAGTCGTTCGCGGC
>CAZPJC010000196.1:0-4329 GCA_964586645.1 uncultured Schumannella sp. | reverse complement strand
CGGGCCCGGTCGATCTCCGACTGCAGCACCGCGTCGACGTGCCGCCGCAGGGCGACGACGGCCGGGGCGGCGCGCCGGTCGGCCTCGAACGCGGCGGCGGCCGAGCCGACGGCCTCGTGCGCGCCGGGACCGAGGTCGGGCAGGCTCGCGTGCCGGCCGATCAGCTCGAGGTCGAGCAGGTCGACGCCGGGCAGCGCGCCGACGGCCGGCTCGACGTTGCGGGGGAGTCCGAGGTCGATCACGAGACGCCGCGCGTCGTCGGGGATGTCGGCGGCCGTCACGACGTAGCGGGCGGTGCAGGTGATGACGACCTCGGCATCCCGGATCCCGGCGCGGAGGTCGCGCTCGGCGCGCACCCCGTAGCGGACGGCGAACCGCTCCGCGCGCCCCGTCGCCGAGAAGACCCGGATGTCGCGGGCGCCGCGGGCCTGCAGGGCGGCGACGGTCGTCGCGGCGTAGCTGCCGGTGCCGACGAGCAGCACGCGGGCCTCCGCCCAGTCGGGCACGCGGGTGTCGGCGAGGTCGAGCGCGAGCCGGGCGAGCGATCGTCCGGCGGCTGCGAGGTCGCCCTGCGCCCGGGCCTCCCGCGAGGCGTGGGCGGCGCGCTGGAACAGCAGCTCGAGCCCGCTCGACGTCGTGCCGGCCTCGCGGGCGTCGCGGAGGGCGCGCTGCACCTGCCCGGTGATCTCCTCCTCGCCGAGCACCATCGACTCGAGCCCCGAGCTCACGGCGAACAGGTGCGTGACGACGTCCTGCCCGGTGAGGGCGACGGCGGTCGCGCGCAGCGACTCGGCGTCGTCGCCGGCGTGCTCCTCGAGCGCCTCGATCACCGCCTCCACCGCCAGCTCCGAGGCGGCGGTCAGCGGGTCGTCGATCTCGAGGTACGCCTCGAAGCGGTTGCAGGTGCTCAGCACGATCGCGCCGCGCACGAAATCCTGCCGCGCGAGCAGGTCGGCCGCGGTCGTCGAGGTCGTGCGCGAGATGCGGTCGAGAACGTCGAACTCGGTCGTCCGGTGACTCGCGGTGAGGCAGAACAGCACGTCCCAGGGTAACCCGGGCGGGGTACAGGTTTTCTACGTAGAGTAGAAATCGTGCCCCTGCTTCCCGGACATCCGCTCTCCGACGGGCGCACCGCATCCTCTCGCCTCGTGCGCGCCGCCCGCGGCGACCGTCCCGAGGTGCGGCCGGTCTGGTTCATGCGGCAGGCCGGGCGGTCGCTGCCCGAATACCGCGAGCTGCGGGCGGGCGGCGACATGCTCGAGGCCTGCCTCACGCCCGGCCTCGCGAGCGACATCACCCTGCAGCCGGTGCGCCGCCACGGGGTGGACGCCGCCGTCTTCTTCAGCGACATCGTCGTGCCGGTGCTGCTCGCGGGCGTCGCGGTGCGCATCGTGCCCGGGCGCGGGCCGGTGTTCGACGAGCCCGTCCGGACCGCGGCGGATGTCGTGCGCCTCCCGCGTCTCGAC
Source organism: uncultured Schumannella sp. (assembly GCA_964586645.1). Taxonomy (GTDB): domain Bacteria; phylum Actinomycetota; class Actinomycetes; order Actinomycetales; family Microbacteriaceae; genus Pseudolysinimonas_A. Next base: position 2,863 of record CAZPJC010000196.1, on the reverse strand, counting down.
CCCTTGGCACTCGCCCCCATCGCGGAGGCGGTGGCGACCACGGTGGCCGAACTGGGGGACATGCCGCTGATCGGATTCGGCGGGGCGCCGTACACCCTCGCCTCCTACCTCGTCGAGGGCGGGCCGTCGAAGGAGCAGCTGCGCACGCGCGGCATGATGCACACCGACCCGGCGGCCTGGGCGGCGCTGCTCGACTGGTGCGCTGACGTGACGGGGCTCTTCCTGCGCACGCAGGTCGACGCGGGGGCGAGCGTCGTGCAGCTGTTCGACTCGTGGGCGGGGTCGCTGTCGCGCGCCGACTACGAGACCTCCGTTCTGCCGCACTCGCGACGCGCGCTCGATCACGTGGCCGGCCTCGGGGTGCCGCGGATCCACTTCGGCCTCGGCACCGGACCGTTCCTCGACCTGCTGCCGACCGCCGGCGCCGATGTCGTCGGGGTCGACTGGCGGGTGCCGCTCGACGAGGCCGCCGCCCGCGTCCCGGGGCTCCCCTTGCAGGGCAACATCGACCCGGCGCTGCTCGACGCGCCGGCCGCCGTGCTCGACGCCCACGTCGCCGACGTGCTGCGCCGCGGCGACGCCGCGCCCGCCCACATCGTCAACCTCGGTCACGGCGTGCCGCCCGACGCCGACCCGGGTGTGCTGACGCGTCTCGTCGAGGTCGTCCACGGAGCCGCGGGAGTCGCTGATTGAGTAGCGCGTCGTGCGGCGACACGCGTGTCGACATCGTCGGCGGCGGCATCGCCGGCCTCGTCGTCGCACGCCGCCTCGCCCTCGCCGGGCGCCGGGTCACGATCCGGGAAGCGTCCGACCGCCTCGGCGGTCAGCTCGCCCCCCAGCACATCGCGGGGGTGGACCTGGATGCCGCCGCCGAGTCGTTCGCGACGCGCGGCGGCGGGGTGGTCGCCCTGCTCACCGAGCTCGGGCTGGCCGGCGACGTCGTGTCGCCCGAGCCCGGGGGCGCGTGGGTGCAGCGCGCCCGCGGCGGGGCCGTGCCGCTCCCGGCGGCGGGGCTGCTCGGCATCCCGGCGGACCCGCGGGCGCCCGACGTGCTGCGCGCCGTCGGCCGGCGTGGGGCGCTGCGGGCCCAGCTCGACGAACGGCTCCCGGCCTCCGTCGGCGCCGCCGCGACCACGGTCGGCGACCTCGTCGCCGCCCGGATGGGCCGCGCCGTGCTCGACACCCTGGTGAGCCCGGTCGCGCGCGGCGTCTACTCGCGCGACGCCCGCGACTTGCCTCTCGACGTCGCCGCGCCGACACTCCTCGCGGCGGTGCGCGAGCACGGGTCGCTCGCGGCCGCGGTCCGCGCCCTCCGCGTCGCCGCTCCGGCCGGGTCGCTCGTCGCCGGCCTCCGCGGGGGGATGTTCCGGCTCGCCGACGCTCTCGCCGCCGAGTGCGCGCGACTCGGCGTCGTCGTCGAGACGGGCGTGCGGGTCGACGAGGTGCCGCCCGGGGCCGTGCTCGCCGCGCCGCGTCCCGGTTCGGCGCCCGGTCGGGAGGTCACCCTGGTCACCCTCGTGGTCGAGGCACCCGAGCTCGACGGCGCGCCCCGCGGATCGGGACTGCTCGTCGCCGAAGGAGCGCCGGTGGCCGCCCGGGCCCTCACCCATCTGACGGCGAAGTGGCGGTGGGTCGCCGACCTCCTGCCCGGCCGCCACGCCCTGCGGCTCTCCTACGACAGCCCGCCCGCCGCTCCGGTGGCGACCGCGCTCGCCGACGCCGCGGCGATGTTCGGCACGCCGCTGCCCGAGCCGATCGACGCGACGGTGCACGCCTGGACCCGAGCGGCTGCCGATCCCGGCGATCCGGCTCTGCGGGTCGGGGAGACGATCTCCGGCGTCGGCCTCGCGTCGGTCATCCCGCACGCCGAGGCGGTCGCCGCCGCGCTTCTGAACGACGACCGCGCCGTCCCGGCGCCGAACGATTCGCCCCCGCGAGAGGGGCGGGGGAGGATGGACACGTGACCGAGGGAGCGACGTACTACACGCTGTGGGCGGTCTTCCGCCGCAGCCGGGCGACGCCGAAGCCCGGGCCGCGTATGCCCGACCTCGCCGCGGAGATCACCGCGCTGCCCGACGGCGTCGAGCTGCGCGGCGTCTACGACGTCTCCGGGCTCCGCGCCGACGCCGACCTCATGCTCTGGCTCACCGGCGACACCGCCGAGACGCTGCAGCTCGCCCTGCGCCGCCTGCGCCGGACGGTTCAGCTCGAGGTGCTCGACCCGACCTGGAACGCCCTCGGCGTTCATCGTGACGCCGAGTTCAGCCGCGACCACCTCCCCGCGTTCGCGAAGGGGCTGCCGCCGAAGCGCTGGGTGACGGTGTACCCGTTCGTGCGCTCCTACGAGTGGTACCTGCTGCCCGACGACGAGCGACGGCAGCTGCTGCGGGAGCACGGGATGGCGGGATCGACCTACCCGCAGGTGCAGGCGAACACGGTCGCGTCGTTCGCGCTCGGCGACTACGAGTGGATCCTCGCGCTCGAGGCCGAGGATCCGATCGACCTCGTCGACCTGATGCGGCACCTCCGCTCGACCGGGGCGCGCCGGCACGTGCGCGAGGAGATCCCGTTCTTCACCGGACGGCTGATCACCCGCGACGAGGTCGCCGAGGTCCTCTCGTGAGCGCGGAGAACCTGGGCAAAGTGCTCGGCGCGAGCCCCGCCGCCGCCGACGGACCCGAGCACGTCGAGGTGCCCGTCGCCTACGACGCGATCCTGCTCGCCGGCTTCGGCGGACCCGAAGGGCAGGACGACGTCATCCCGTTCCTGAGGAACGTCACCCGCGGCCGCGGCATCCCCGACGAACGGCTCGAGGAGGTCGCGCACCACTACCACCACTTCGGCGGCGTCAGCCCGATCAACG
>CAZPJC010000195.1:0-4465 GCA_964586645.1 uncultured Schumannella sp. | reverse complement strand
CTCGGCGCCCTCACCGGCAACCAGGCCGTGCAGCAGGTGCGCGCCGGGCTCAAGGCGATCTACCTGTCCGGCTGGCAGGTCGCGGCCGACGCCAACCTGTCCGGCCAGACCTACCCCGACCAGAGCCTCTACCCGGCCAACTCCGTGCCGGCCGTCGTGCGGCGCATCAACAACGCGCTGCTGCGCACCGGCCAGATCGAGGACGCCGCGCCTCCGGCCGGTGACTGGATGGTGCCGATCGTCGCGGATGCCGAGGCCGGCTTCGGCGGCCCGCTCAACGCCTACGAGCTCATGAGCTCGATGATCGAGGCCGGCGCCGCGGGCGTGCACTGGGAGGACCAGCTGGCGAGCGAGAAGAAGTGCGGCCACATGGGCGGCAAGGTGCTCGTGCCGACCAGCCAGCACATCCGCACCCTCAACGCCGCGCGCCTCGCCGCCGACGTCGCGGGCGTGCCGACGATCGTGATCGCCCGCACCGACGCCCTCGCGGCGACGCTGCTCACGAGCGACCACGACGAGCGCGACAAGCCGTTCGTCACCGGCGAGCGCACCGCCGAGGGCTTCTACAACGTGCAGAACGGGATCGGCCCGGTGCTCGCCCGCGGCCACGCCTACGCGCCGTACGCCGACCTGCTCTGGGTCGAGTCCGACAAGCCGAACCTCGAGCTGGCGCGCGAGTTCGCGGAGAGCATCCACGCCGAGTTCCCGAACCAGAAGCTCGCGTACAACTGCTCGCCGTCGTTCAACTGGAAGCAGCACCTCGACGACGACCAGATCGCGAAGTTCCAGCGCGAGCTGTCGGCGATGGGTTACGCGTTCCAGTTCATCACCCTCGCCGGGTTCCACGCCCTCAACCACTCGATGTTCGAGCTGGCGACCGGCTACCGGGACCGTCAGATGAGCGCCTACGTCGAACTGCAGGAGGCGGAGTTCGCCTCCGAGGCGCACGGCTACACCGCGACCAAGCACCAGCGCGAGGTGGGCACCGGCTACTTCGACAAGATCGCGACCGCCCTGAACCCCGAGAGCGCGACCCTCGCCCTCGTCGGCTCGACCGAGTCCGAGCAGTTCCACTGAACCCTGCTGAGGTGTCACAAACGGCCGCCCGGGTCCCCCGGCATCCGGCCGTTTGTGACACCTCACACTTCACGACACGAAGAGAGACGAAGCACATGGACATCCGCATCGCGATCACCGGCCCGACCGGCGAGCGCTACGACGACATCCTGACGCCGGCGGCGCTGGAGTTCCTCACGAAGCTGCACGACCTGTTCCTCGGCCGGCGGCAGGAGCGACTCGCGGGGCGCATGCTGTTCCGGCAGGCCATCGACAACGGCCGCAACCTGCGGTTCCTGGATGACGACGCCGACGTCCGCCGCAACCGCTCGTGGCGGGTGGCCGGGCCGGGACCGGGGCTCGAGGACCGCCGGGTCGAGATCACCGGCCCGACGGACCGCAAGATGACCGTGAACGCCCTCAACTCGGGCGCGAAGGTCTGGCTGGCCGACTTCGAGGATGCGACGAGCCCGACCTGGGCGAACATCGTCGAGGGCCAGATCAACCTGTTCGACGCGATCCGCCGGCAGGTCGACTTCACCTCCCCGGAGGGCAAGGAGTACAAGCTCGGGGCCGAGACGCCGACGATCGTCGCCCGTCCGCGCGGCTGGCACCTCGTCGAGAAGCACCTGCGCTACACCGACCAGGCGGGCATCGCGCAGCCGGCGTCGGCATCCCTCGTGGATTTCGGGCTGTACTTCTTCCACAACGCGGCCGAGCTGATCGACCGGGGCACGGGCCCGTACTTCTACCTGCCGAAGCTCGAGAACCACCTCGAGGCCCGGCTCTGGAACGACGTGTTCACCTTCGCGGAGGCGAACCTCGGCATCCCGCACGGCACGATCCGGGCGACGGTGCTCATCGAGACGATCACGGCGGCGTTCGAGATGGAGGAGATCCTCTACGAGCTCCGCGACCACGCCGCCGGGCTCAACGCCGGCCGCTGGGACTACGTGTTCTCGATCATCAAGAACTTCCGTGGGCGCGGAGCCGGCTTCGTGCTGCCCGACCGCAAGAAGATCACGATGACGACGCCGTTCATGCGGGCCTACACCGAGCTGCTCGTGGCGACCTGCCACCAGCGCGGCGCGCACGCGATCGGCGGGATGAGCGCCTTCATCCCGAACCGCCGCGACCCCGAGGCGACCGAAGCCGCGCTGGCCCAGGTCGCCGCCGACAAGCGCCGCGAGGCGGCCGACGGGTTCGACGGCTCGTGGGTGGCGCACCCCGACCTCGTGCCGGTCGCGCTCGCCGAGTTCGACGCGGTGCTCGGCGAGCGCCCGAACCAGGTCGACCGGCTGCGCGAAGACGTGCAGGTCGCCGCGGCCGACCTCGTGAATCTGCGGATCGACGGCGAGGTGACGGATGCCGGCGTGCACGCCAACGTGTCGGTCGCGCTGCGCTACATCGAGGCCTGGCTGCGGGGCACGGGTGCCGTGGCGCTCGACGGCCTGATGGAGGATGCCGCGACGGCCGAGATCTCGCGGTCGCAGCTCTGGCAGTGGGCGGCGCAGCGCGTGACCACCGCGGAGGGCACGCTCGTGACCCGGGAGTGGATCGAGCGCATCCTCATCGAGGAGCTCGACCGCTGGGGCGGCGAACCGGGCAACCGCTTCGAGGACGCCGCCGCGATCTTCCGCGACGTGACCCTCGAGGACGACTTCCCGCCGTTCCTCACGATCCCGGCGTACACGCGATACCTCGTCGACGCTCCGGCGCTCGCGGCGGTGACCCGGTGATCCGCATCCTCCTCGCCGGGGGCCCGGAGGAGACCCGCGTGCAGCTCGCGGATCTCCTCCGGGAGCGCCTCGGCCTCGACGGCTCCGGTTTCGTGCTGGCGGCTCCGCCGGCCGACCTGGACGTGCTCGACGCGGCGCTGGCCGCGCAGGGGGCGGAGCTGGATGCGCTCCTGCACCTCGGCGGCGCCCCCGAATGGTTGCTCGACCGCTACCCGCGCGCCGTGGTCGAGGCGCCGTCGACCGACGTCGACGACATCCTCGACCGCCTGCGGGAGGCGCTCGTCGCGGGGTAATGCCTGCTGATGCGCCGGCCTGTTGCAGAGGCGGTCGAACGAACCGCGTCAGGTGCAACAAGCCGACGCGGCACTCAGGCGTCGCCGGGCGGAAGGTGCGCTGCCCCGAGCTCAGTCGCTCACAGTTGAACACCCACGAGGACGGGCTCGGGCTGCAGGATCACGCCGAACTCGGCGAGCACCCGGGTCTGGATGTAGCCGGCCAGCTGCACGACGTCGGCGGCCGTGGCCCCGCCCCGGTTCACGATGGCGAGCGTGTGCTTGCCCGAGATGGCGGCCCGCGACCCCGGGATCGCGAAGCCCCGGGAGATCCCGGCCTTCTCGATGAGCCACGCCGCGGAGAGCTTCACGAGGTACTCGCCGCCCACGATGTGCGGGATGTCGCTGCCGAGCGGCAGCACCCGCGCCGCCTCCTCGGGGGCGGTCGGCCAGCGCGGCGCGTCGGCAGGCAGCCCGCGGGCGAAGGTCTCGGTGACGACCGGGTTCGTGAAGAACGAGCCCGCACTCGCGGAGTCGGGGTCGGCGGGGTCCCAGAGCATCCCCTTCGACCCGCGCAGCTCGAGCACCGCGGCCCGCAGTTCCCCGACCGGGACGCGGTCGCCGATGCGCACGCCCAGCGCGGACGCCAGTTGCGCGTAGGCGATCGGCTGGCTCAGCCCGGCGCGCCGTCCCGAGCCTGCCGAAGGGTCGTCGGCGAGCGCGAGCTCGAGCGACACGACGAGCCCGAGCCGCCCGCGCTTGAGCGCGCTCGTGCGGTACCCCAGCCCCAGCTCGGGCGCGGGGATCTTCACCACCTGTCCGGTGTCGAAGTCGAGGAAGTCGATCGAGACGAGACTCGAGGCGAGCTCCTGCCCGTAGGCGCCGATGTTCTGCACCGGCGCCGCACCGGCCGACCCCGGGATGCCGGAGAGCGCCTCGATCCCCGACCAGCCGTTCGCGACCGCATGGGCGACCACGGCATCCCACGGCTCCCCCGCCTCGACGGTGAGCCGCACCGGCCGGGCGCTGCCCTCGACGCGCGTCGCCGTCATGCCCCGGGTCGCGACCCGGATCACGACGCCGTCGAAGCCCTCGTCGGCGATCACGACGTTGGAGCCGCCGCCGAGCAGCAGCCAGTCCTCAGGCGAACCCCACGTCGCGAGCGTCTGGGCGATCAGCTCGTCGCGGGTCGCGGGCTGCAGCAGGCTCGCCGCGGGACCGCCGATCCCGAGCGTCGTCAGATCCGCGAGCGAGGTCATCCGATCGGCGGGACCACGCGCACCTGCGCCTTGCCGAGCACGGTCTGCTCGCCGGAGGTCACCGTGAGGTCGATGCGCACCTCGTCGTCCGTCACCGCACCGACCTTCGCCACGACCGTCACGACCGCGCCGAGTTCGG
>CAZPJC010000194.1:0-4491 GCA_964586645.1 uncultured Schumannella sp. | reverse complement strand
TCGACCACGAAGTTCTTCTCGGGGTCGAATCCGAGCACCTTCTTCGTGGCCGCCAGTTCGTCGGCGCCGAGCGCCGAGCCGTGGATCTTGCCGCTGTTCTGCTTGCCGGGCGACGGCCAGCCGATGATCGTCTTGAGGATGATGAGCGAGGGCTTGCTGGTCTCGCCCTTGGCCTCCTCGATCGCCGCGTACAGCTCGGCGACGTCCTCGACGTACTGACCCGTCTTCTTCCAGTCGACCGTCAGCACCTGCCAGCCGTAGGCCTCGTAGCGCTTCGCGACGTCCTCGGTGAACGCGACGTTCGTGTCGTCCTCGATCGAGATCTGGTTCGAGTCGTAGATCGCGATGAGGTTGCCGAGCTCTTGGTGCCCGGCGAGCGAGGAGGCCTCGGCGCTGACGCCCTCCTGCAGGTCGCCGTCGCCGGCGATCACGTAGATGAAGTGGTCGAACGGGCTCGTGCCGTCGGCCGCCTCGGGGTCGAACAGGCCGCGCTCGAAGCGCTGGGCGTAGGCGAAGCCCACGGCCGACGAGATCCCCTGGCCGAGCGGGCCGGTCGTGATCTCCACGCCGTCGGTGTGGCCGTACTCCGGGTGGCCCGGGGTCTTGGAGTCCCAGGTGCGGAGCGCCTTGAGGTCGTCGAGTTCGAGACCGTAGCCGCCGAGGTAGAGCTGGACGTACTGCGTGAGCGACGAGTGGCCCGCGGAGAGGATGAACCGGTCGCGGCCGATCCACTCGTTGTCCTGCGGATCGCGGCGCATGACCTTCTGGAAGAGGAGGTAGGCCGCCGGCGCGAGGCTGATGGCGGTGCCGGGGTGCCCGTTCCCCACCTTCTCGACGGCGTCCGCCGCGAGGATCTTGGCGGTGGCGACGGCGGAGTCGTCGATGGCTTCCCAGGAGAGTTCTGGCACGGGGAAAGAGCCTTTCGCAATGGGGATGAGACCCGGGTGGCGCGGGCCACCGTCCAGCATACCGAGACGGCTCCCGCCGGTCCGGACGGGGTGGCGGGGTCCCGATGGCCGTCACCTACACTGGACCGACAGCCGCGAGCGATCCGAGGAGCCATGCAGGGAGCCGTCGACAGCCCCGTCGAGACCCCCACCGGGGTCCGACCGGCCGGTTTCGGAGCACGTGGTCTCCGCAAGGTGCAGGGCTACGTGGCGCTCACCAAGCCGCGCGTCGTCGAGCTGCTGCTGGTGACGACAGCGCCGGTCATGATCCTCGCCGCCCGCGGCATCCCGGACCTCTGGCTCGTCCTCGGCACGCTCGTCGGCGGCTACTTCTCGGCCGGCTCGGCGCACGCGTTCAACAGCTACCTCGAGCGCGACATCGACAAGAAGATGGCCCGCACGAGCAAGCGCCCGCTGGTCACCGGCGTGCTGGCGCCGCGTGAGGCGCTGATCTTCGCCTGGGCGACCGCCGTCGGCTCGACGCTGTTCTTCGGCCTCGCGATCAACTGGCTCGCCGCGGGCCTCTCGGTGATCGCGATCCTGATCTACGTCGTCCTGTACACGCTCGTGCTCAAGCGCCGCACTCCGCAGAACATCGTCTGGGGCGGGGCGGCCGGCTGCATGCCCGTGCTCATCGGCTGGGCCGCGGTGACCGGATCGCTCACCTGGACGCCGTTCGTCCTCTTCGGCGTCGTGTTCCTCTGGACCCCCGCCCACTACTGGCCGCTCTCGATGCGCTACCGCGACGACTACGAGGCCGCCGACGTCCCGATGCTCGCGGTCGTCCGCGGGCGCTCGGCGGTGGGCCTCCAGGTCGTGCTCTACGCCTGGGCCACGGTCGTGTGCTCGCTCCTGCTCGTCCCGGTGGCCCCGATGGGCGTGCTCTACGCCGTCGTGGCGACGCTCTCCGGCGCCTGGTTCGTCGTCGAGTCGCACCGCCTGTACGCCGGCGCCATCCGCGGCGAGGCGCTCCAGCCGATGCGGGTCTTCCACGCGTCGATCACCTACCTCACGCTCGTCTTCGTCGCCGTCGGCATCGACCCGCTCCTGCATCTGCCACTGTCCTTCTGGTGAGCCGGGCGTTCTGACCGTGAGACTCCAGACCCCACTCGGCTGGGCCGCCTCCCGCTGGGAGCTCGGCCCGCGTGCGCTCCGCTGGGGGACGACGGCCGCTCTCGTGGCGAGCGTGCTGATCGTGCTCGGCGGAGTCGTCGTGCGGGTGACCGGATCCGGGCTGGGCTGCCCGACCTGGCCGACCTGCGACGGCACCAACGTCATCCAGGTCGTCCCCGACTCGATCCATCTCCTCATCGAGCAGACCAACCGGCTCGTCACCGGACTCCTCATCCTCGCCGTCGGCTGGGCGATCGTCGCGGCCCGCCTCCAGCGCCCGCGCGACCGGATGTTGACGCGCCTCGCCTGGTCGATGTTCTGGCTGACGATCGCCAACGCCGTCGCCGGCGGGATCACGGTGCTGGCCGGGCTCAACCCGTGGGTCGTGGCCCTGCACTTCGTCCTCGCGATGGGTCTCCTCGCCTGTGCGACCTTCACCTGGCATCGCGCCCGGTGGACCGGGGGCGACGGTCCGCGCCCGTCGGCGGCCTCCCGCGCCCTCGCCTGGGGACTCGTCGTCGTGACCGGGGCCGTGGTCGGCACCGGGACCCTCGTCACGGGATCGGGTCCGCACGCGGGGGACTCGGCCGACATCCCGCGCATGGGCTTCGACTGGAACGTCGTCGTCGTCGTCCACGGCGCGGTGGCGGTCGGCGTGCTCGCGATCGCCGTCGCGCTGGCCTTCCGGCTGCGCACCGAGGAAGGCGGACGTCTCGCCCTGACCCGCGTCGGCGTCTTCCTGCTCGTGCTCTTCGTCCAGCTCGCGCTCGGTCTCACGCAATCCCTCATCGGCATCCCGGAGGTTCTCGTCGCGCTGCACGTCACGGTGGGTGCGCTGGTCTGGATCGGAGCGCTCCGGGTGCTGCTCGACACCGATCCACGGCTCTGGGCGGTGCGCGAGACCCAGCTCGCGCGGCCCGCCAACACGGAGGCCCTGCCCAGCCGCTGAACGGCGCCAGCCTGTAGACTCGGGAGGCTGAGAGCACCAGCGCTGCTGCCCGACGCACTAGCTGCACAGCAGCGCGGAATGCTGACACGAGCGGAATGGTTCGCTTCAGCTGGAAAGAGGCTCACCCATGTCAGACGTCCTGATCGACCGACCGGAACTCAACGACCTCGGAAAGTACGAGTTCGGCTGGTCCGACTCCGACTCCGCCGGCACGAATGCCCGTCGCGGCATCTCCGACGAGGTGGTCACCGACATCTCCGAGCTCAAGAACGAGCCCGAGTGGATGCGCAACATGCGCCTCAAGGCGCTCAAGATCTTCGGCATGAAGCCGATGCCGACGTGGGGCGCCGACCTCTCGGGCATCGACTTCGACAACATCAAGTACTTCGTGCGCTCGACCGAGAAGCAGGCGCAGAGCTGGGAAGACCTGCCCGAGGACATCCGCAACACGTATGAGCGCCTCGGCATCCCGGAGGCGGAGCGCTCGCGCCTCGTCGCCGGCGTCGCCGCGCAGTACGAGTCGGAGGTCGTCTACCACCAGATCCGCGAGGACCTCGAGGCGCAGGGCGTCATCTTCCTCGACACCGACACCGCGCTGCGCGAGCACCCCGAGATCTTCCAGGAGTACTTCGGCACGGTGATCCCGGCCGGCGACAACAAGTTCGCCGCGCTCAACACGGCGGTGTGGTCGGGCGGCTCGTTCGTCTACGTGCCGAAGGGCGTGCACGTCGAGATCCCGCTGCAGGCCTACTTCCGGATCAACACCGAGAACATGGGCCAGTTCGAGCGCACGCTGATCATCGCCGACGAGGGCTCGTACGTGCACTACATCGAGGGCTGCACGGCGCCGATCTACAAGTCGGACTCGCTGCACTCCGCGGTCGTCGAGATCATCGTCAAGAAGAACGCGCGGGTGCGCTACACGACGATCCAGAACTGGTCGAACAACGTCTACAACCTCGTCACCAAGCGCGCGATCGCGCACGAGGGCGCGACGATGGAGTGGATCGACGGCAACATTGGATCCAAAGTCACGATGAAGTACCCGTCGATCTACCTGGTGGGCGAGCACGCGAAGGGCGAGACCCTGTCGGTCGCCTTCGCCGGGCCCGGTCAGCACCAGGATGCCGGCGCCAAGATGATCCACCTCGCGCCGTACACGACCTCGTCGATCGTCTCGAAGTCGATCGCGCGCGGCGGCGGTCGTGCCGGCTACCGCGGCGAGGTGCGGGTGGGGGAGAACGCCCACCACTCGGCGAACACGGTGCGCTGCGACGCGCTGCTCGTCGACTCGATCTCGCGCAGCGACACCTACCCGGCGATCGACATCCGCGTCGACGACGTGCAGCTCGGGCACGAGGCGACCGTCTCCCGCGTCTCCGAGGAGCAGCTGTTCTACCTGATGTCCCGCGGCATGGCCGAGGACGAGGCGATGGCGATGATCGTGCGCGGGTTCATCGAGCCGATCGCGCGCGAACTGCC
>CAZPJC010000193.1:0-4590 GCA_964586645.1 uncultured Schumannella sp. | reverse complement strand
GCACCGGGGCGGTGCTGCGCGAGTTCAAGGGCATGGTGCGGCTGCTGCACGAGGCGGGGCTCGAGGTCGTGCTCGACGTCGTCTACAACCACACCGCCGAGGAGGGCCGCGGCGGCCCGGTGTTCTCCTACCGCGGCCTCGACAACGCGTCGTACTACCGGCAGGACGCCGAGGGCGCCTACATCGACACGACGGGATGCGGCAACACCGTCGACTTCGAACGGCCGGAGACCCAGCGGCTCGTGCTCGACTCGCTGCGCTACTGGGCGAACGACGTGCAGATCGACGGGTTCCGGTTCGACCTGATGGCGACCCTCGGCCGCGGCGCGGGTGCGGAGTTCGACCCCGAGCATCCGCTGCTGCGCGCGATCCTCGACCACCCCGCGCTCGCCGGCGTGAAGATGATCGCCGAGCCGTGGGACGTCGGCATGGGCGGCTGGCAGGTCGGCAACTTCCCCGCCGGCTACTCGGAGTGGAACGACGGCTACCGCGACCGGATGCGCAACTTCTGGCTGCGCGACATCGCCGACGCACGCGGGGCGGACACCGCGGACACCGACGGCGACGGCCCGGAGGGGCTGCCGAGCGAGGGCATCGGTTCGCTCGCCCGCCGCCTCGCCGGCTCGAACCACGTCTTCGCCCTCGAGCGCGGCCCGCTCGCGAGCGTCAACTTCATCACCGCGCACGACGGCTTCACGGCCTGGGATCTGGTCTCCTACGACGAGAAGCACAACAAGGGCAACGGCGAGGACAACCGCGACGGCTCGAACGACAACAAGTCGTTCAACCACGGGGTCGAGGGACCGACGACGGATGCCGGCATCCTCAGTGTGCGGCGGCGCGCGATCCGCAACCTGCTGGGCACCCTGCTGCTGTCGGCGGGCGTGCCGATGCTGACCGCGGGCGACGAGTTCGGGCGCAGCCAGCGCGGCAACAACAACGCCTACTGCCACGACTCCGAGCTCACCTGGCTGTCCTGGGAGCGCGAGGACTGGCAGGTGGAGCTGCACGCCGCCACCCGGCACCTGCTCGAGCTGCGCCGCGCGAACCCGGCGCTGCGGCCCGTGCGCTTCGGCCGCTTCGGCGAGACGACGCCGAGCGCGACGCAGATGGACTGGTACAACAAGCAGGGCCTGTCGATGTCGCTCGAGGACTGGGACTCCCCGGCCGAGCGCACGCTGCAGTACCTCGCGGCGTCGACGCCCGAGTTCGAGGACTTCAACCGCATCCTGCTGGTCGTGCACGGCCTCGAGACCGACGTGACGGTCACCCTGCCCGAGCACGAGGGCGTCACCGGCTACACGCTGCTCTGGGACTCCTCGCAGGACGACATCACGGGGCGCGAGCCCGAGCACGCACCCGGCGAGCAGCTGCCGGTCGGACCGACCTCGATCCTGTTGTTCCGCGCACACTAGTAGGGTTTCCCTCATGTCCGACGCGCAGACTCCCGCAGGCTGGTACCCCGACCCCGAAGACGCCGCCCAGCTGCGGTACTGGGACGGGACGACGTGGACCGACCACCGTCACCCGGTCGAGCCCGCCGCCGCGGCTCCGGCGGCCGAGGCTCCGCAGTACGCCTTCACGCCCACCCCGAGCGCCCCGCCGGCCGCCCCGCCCGTCTCCGGCACCGCCCCGGGCTACCCGGTGGCTCCCGCCTACGGCGCGGCTCCCGGCTATGCGGCCCCGGCGCAGAACGTCCCCGCCCTCGTCGGCCTCATCCTCGCGATCGTCGGGACCGTGCTCGGGCTGCTGATGGGGGTCTTCGTGCTCGTCGGGATCGCCGGCGGCATCGTCTCGATCGTCGGTCTCATCCGGGCCAACCGGATGCGAGCCGCCGGCACGCCCGGGGACCGGCGCGGGCTCGCCCTCGCCGGCGTCATCGTCGGCTTCGGCGGGCTCCTGCTCAACCTCGTCATCGGCGGCCTCGCCGCGGTGTACTACGCGTCGGTCTACTCGTCGTTCTGACCCGGTCCCGCCGCGCCCCGACTCGCTCTAGATTGTCAGCATGTCCGATGTGACCCCGCCGCAGGCCGGCTGGTACGCCGATCCCGAGAACGCCGCGGGCGAACGCTGGTGGAACGGCTCGGGGTGGTCGGACCACAAGCGCCCCGCGACGACCGCCGCCGAGACGCCGGCGGTTCCCGCGGCCCCGGCTCCGGTTCCCCCAGCCCCGGTTCCCCCGGTCGAGACCGGCTTCAGTTTCGGCAGTCCGGCACCGGCGGGTCCGCGACCGGACCCGTACGCGCCGCCGTCCGCCGTGCAGCCCGCCGCCCCGACCTCCCCGGCGCAGCCGTACTACGCCGCCCCGGGTTCACCCTACGCGCCCGCCCCGTACGGCGCGGCCGCTCCGCGGTCCGGCACCAACGGCCTCGCGATCGCGGGTCTCGCGGTCTCGGCCGCGGGCTGGCTCGTGCTCGGCGGTCTCGCGGCGATCGCGGGCATCATCCTGTCCGGCTTCGGCCTCGCGCGGGCGCGCCAGATGGAGGCCGCCGGACTGCCCAACAGCGGCCGCGGCCTCGCGATGGCGGGGATCGTGATCGGCATCGTCGTGCTCGTGCTCGGCATCGTGTTCATCGTCGTCTACATCGCCTTCCTGATGTCGTACGGGTACGCGTACTGAGCACCCCGGCCACGGTCGCGCTGCGTGCGGCCGGCATCCCGTTCACCGAGCGCTCGTACGCGCACGACCCGGCCGTGACCGACTTCGGCCGGGAGGCCGCCGACGCGCTCGGCGTCGAGCCGGACCGCGTGTTCAAGACGCTGCTGGCGGATGTCGACGGCCGGCTCGTCGTCGGCATCGTGCCGGTGACCGGCAAGCTCGACCTCAAGGCGCTCGCGGCCGCGGTCGGCGGCAAGAAGGCCGTCATGGCCGACCCCGCGGTGGCCGAGCGCAAGACCGGCTACGTCGTCGGCGGCATCTCGCCGATCGGGCAGAAGACCGCCCACCCGACGGTGCTCGATGAGACGGCCGAGCTGTGGGACACGGTCTTCGTGAGCGGGGGGCGCCGCGGGCTGGATCTCGAACTCGCCCCCGCCGACCTGGTGCGCGCGATCGGGGCGACGCTCGCCGACATCGCCCGCTGAGCGAGCGGCGTGAGCGACGCGAGCGACGTCAGCTGATGTCGATGCCCTCGGGGAGGCCGCCGCTGGCGACCCAGAGGCCCTGCAACTCGGAGATCGCCGTGCCGATCGCGGCCTGGGTGTCGACGGCCGGGTCGGCGGGCTCGGCGGGGAGCGTCCAGCGCAGCTTGAGCACGACGACCTGAGTCGTGGGCACCGCCGCATCCGCGGCGTCCTCGGCGGCGGGCGTCTCCCCGGCGGCCGGGGTCTCGGCGGCGGGCGTCTCGGCGACCGACGTCACCCCCGTCACCTCGAATCGCACCTGCCGGATCTGCACCGGCGTGGTTGTCAGGGTCTCCCAGTCGGCGAGGCTCGCCAGGAACTTCGCCTGCTGCCCGAAGCCGTCCCCGCCCAGCGCACCCGCGGCCCACTTGCCGTAGCTGTAGACCTGCCACGGCTGGGCGTCGCCGAAGTCGCGCTCCCCGGCGTGCAGCACGACGACGAGTTCGACGCCGTCGCCGAGCTCGTGCCCCGCGACGGCCTGGTCGTGCAGCGCGACGATCGCGGCCTCGGCGTCGGCGGCCGAGATGTCGTCGACCAGGGTGGCCTTGACCCGGGTCGAATCGACGTGCACCGACTCGACGCCGCCGATCGCGGAGAGCTCCACGTCGAGTTCGGCCGACGGCGCCGCCTGGCAGCCGGCCAGCATCAGTCCGAGCACGATCACCGGTAGTGCGAGTAGTCCCTGTCGCCGCATGAGCAGAGCATAGTGAGCAATGCCCAGCCGGCGGGGACGCCGGAGTCTACGCCGTCGCCAGCAGCCCCAGTTCGGCGGGGGTCGCGAGCAGCGCGTGGTTGGGCACGACGCGCACCGTGTAGCCGAACGCCCCCGCGAGGTCGAGCTCGACGGTGCCGTGGAAGGTCGCGGGCGACCCGAGGTCGTGGGACTCGAGGTCGAGCCGGAGGCGCCGGATGTCGGTCAGCACATCGCCGTCCCGCGCGTGCCCGTAGACCAGCTCGACCTTCACGTCGTCGGGCACGAGGTCGCCCAGCTCGACGTAGGCGCGCACGTGCAGATCCTCTCCGAGCTGGGGGGTCGCATCCACTCCCCCGGATTCGACGTGCGCGACGTGCACGCCGGGCCAGGCCTTCTCGACCTTCGCCGTCCAGGCCGCGAGCTCGCGCGCCGGCTGGTACGACGACACCGCGATCGCGCGCCCGGCGACGGCGGCGGGCGTGTACAGCTCGCCGACGTACTGCTTCACCATCCGGTCGGCCGACAGCTCCGGCGAGAGGGTCGCGAGCGTGTGGCGCATGTCCGCGACCCACTTCGCCGGGATGCCGTCGGCCCCGCGCTCGTAGAACCGCGGGGCGATCTGGTGCTCGAGCAGGTCGTAGAGCGAGGCGGCCTCGAGGGCGTCGCGTTCGGCGCCGTCGCCCGCGGAGTCGGCCGACGGGATCGCCCAGCCGTTGCGGTCGTCGTAGTACTCGTTCCACCAGCCGTCGAGGATCGACAGGTTGAGCGCGCCG
>CAZPJC010000192.1:0-4598 GCA_964586645.1 uncultured Schumannella sp. | reverse complement strand
GGGTCGGCGTCGGGCACGACGTCGTCGATGAAGAAGGAGTCGACGACATCCTGAACGCAGGGGTTGCCCGTCGTATAGGCGGTGTGACCCTCGCCCTCGTACGTGACGAGGTGCCCGTTCTCCAGCTGGTCGGCGAGGGCGACCGCCCAGACGTACGGGGTCGCCGGGTCGTTCGTCGTGCCGATCACGAGGATGTCGGCGGAACCCTCCGCCGCGATCGCGACGCGCTGCCGGGTCGACGGGAACGGCCAGGAGGCGCAGAGCGTCCCCCCGTAGGACATGACCGGCCCGAAGACCGGCGCCGCCTCGGCGAGCAGGGCGGCCTCGGCGCGCATCTGGTCGTTCGACACGACGCTCTCGTAGTCGAGACAGTTGATCGCGATGAACGCCTCGGTCGAGTTGTCGAGGTACGTGCCGTCGGAGTTGCGGCCGTTGTAGTTGTCGGCCAGGAAGAACGCGGTCGCCGTCTCGCCGGCGAAGACCTCACTGAACAGGTCGTCGAGGAACGGCCAGCTGTCCTGGTTGTAGAGGGGCAGGATGATCGCGATGAACATCGTGCTGCCCCACAGCAGCCGGCCGTCGGCGGCGCGGATCGGCGACTCGTTGAGGGTGCTCAGCAGCTCGCCGGTCTGCGCCATCGCCTCGTCGACGGTGCCGTCGAACGGGCACGCGGTGCGGGCCACGCAGTCCTCGAGGTAGGCGCGGAAGGCGTTCTCGAACCCGACCGCCTGCGTCTTGGTCACGTCGAAGTCGGTCGTCGATGGGTCGATCGCGCCGTCGAGCACGAGGTGCCCGGTGTTCTGCGGGTAGAGGTCGGCGTAGGTCGCGCCGAGGAACGTGCCGTACGAGTAGCCGAGGTAGTTGAGCTTCGCGTCGCCGAGCACCGCGCGCAGCAGGTCGAGGTCGCGGGCGGCGCTCACCGTGTCGACGAACTGCAGCAGCGGGCCGGTGAACTGCAGGCACGCGGCGGCGAACTCCGCGTTGGTCGCCGCGAGGTCGGCGATCCAGGCATCCGAGCCGATCGGTCCCGCCTGGTCGGTCGTGCCGTCGCCGTAGTTGAACTCGTCGAGGAAGGCCGGGTCGTCGTAGCAGGAGACCGCCGACGAGCGCCCGACGCCGCGGGGATCGAAGCCGACCACGTCGTAACTGGCCTGCAGCGTGCGGCTCGTGGCGAAATCCACGCTGTCGGACACGAAGTCGTAACCCGACCCGCCGGGGCCGCCCGGGTTCACCAGCAGCGACCCGAGCTTCCTGCCGGTCGCCGGGTGCCGCACGAGCGCGAGCTCGACCTCCGCGTCGGCCGGATTCGCCCAGTCCATCGGCGCCCGGGCGGTCGTGCATTGCAGACCGCCGCCGCACGACTCCCAGGTGAGCACCTGGTGGTAGTACGGCTGCAGGTCGGCGGCGACATCCTCCCCGGTCGGCTGCGAGGTCGTCTCGACCCGCGGCGGCACGAACCACTGCAGGCAGCCGGTGAGCAGGCTCGTGACGGCGACCGCGCCGAGGGCGGCGAGGGCGATGCGCTTCATCGGGTTCCTAACGCTGCGGGGCGGTGTCGCGCACCGCGGTGATGAGCATCGCCTCGAGGGCGAGGGCCGGGGCGACGTTGCCTTCGATGCGCGTGCGCGCCTCGGTGATCGCGTCGAGGGTCGCGAGCGTCGTGGCCGGCGTGGTCGCGCGCGCGGCGGCCTCCAGCTCGGAGTAGATCGCGAGGTTCACCGGGTCGCTGCCGACCCCGAGCTGCAGCAGCAGGATGTCGCGGTACAGCGACAGCAGGTCGACGAGGATGCGGTCGAGCCCGTCGCGCAGGCTCCGCGTCGCCCGGCGCTTCTGATCCTCTTCGAGGTTCTTGAGCTGGGCGCGCAGACCCGGCGGCACGGTGCCGCCCGGCTCGACGCCGAGCGAGCGCAACGCGGACGCGCGCTCCTCGGCATCCCGCTCCTCGGTGATCGCCTTCGCGTCCGCGCCGGCGACCTCGAGCAGCTCCGCGGCCGCGAGCACGGCAGCCGACACGCTGCGGATGCCGAGCGCGAGTTCGAGAGTGCGGGCCCGTCGGGTGCGCGCCTCGGCGTTCGTCGCCAGGCGGTGCGCCATCCCGATGTGGCTCTGGGCCTCGCGCGCGGCGCGGGTGGCCTCGGGCAGGCTGATGCCGTCGCGGCGGGAGATCAGCTCGGCGACCTCGTCGACCCCGGGCACCCGCAGTCGCACGGTGCGCACCCGGCTCCTCACCGTGGGCAGCAGGTCGGCGTCGCTCGGCGCGCAGAGGATCCAGATCGTGCGCGGCGGCGGCTCCTCGAGCGCCTTCAGCAGCACGTTGCTCGACAGTTCCGCCATGCGGTCGGCATCCTCGATCACCATCACGCGGTAGCGGCCGACCGACGGCGAGAAGTAGCTCTGGGTGACGAAGTCCTTCACGTCCTTGCGCAAGATCGTCACGCCCTCGGTGCTCAGCACGCCGAGGTCGGGATGCGTGCGGGCCTCGATCTGCGCGTCGGTGGCCTCCTCGTCGCCCGGGCGCGCGATGAGCGCCGAGGCGAACGCGTAGGCGAGCACCGAGCGACCCGACCCCGGCGGGCCGGTGAGCAACCAGGAGTGCGTGAGCCCCTCGCCCGCCGCGGCGGCCTTCAGGGTCGCGACCGCCTCGGCCTGCCCGGTCAGGTCGTCCCAGCTCATGTCCCCAGCGTAGGTGCCGCCACCCCCTCGCGGGTCGAGTGCCCGCGCGGAGCGCGGGTGTATCGAAACCCGCCCGGCGAGTGGCCCGGGGACGGTCTCGATACACCGGGCTGCGCCCGGCACTCGACCCGCGGGAGGGCAGGGCTACTTCTTGGCCGCCGCCTTGCGCGGCGGGGCCTTGCGCTTCGGGGCGGGGCCCTTCGCGCGCTTGTCGGCGAGCATCTGCACGGCGCGCTCGAAGTCGATCTCCATCGGATCCTCGCCACGCGGGATCGTCACGTTGGTGATCGAGTCGGTCACGTAGGCGCCGAAGCGGCCGTCGCGGATGCGGATCGGCTTGCCCGATTCGGGATCCGGGTCGAACTCCTTGAGCGCGCTCGAGGTGCGCGCGGCGCCGTACTTCGGCGACGCGAGGATCTCGAGCGCCTTCTCGAGCGTCAGGTCGAAGATCTGGTCCTCCGACTCGAGCGAGCGCGAGTCGGTGCCCTTCTTCAGGTACGGCCCGTACCGGCCGTTCTGCGTCGTGATGTCGACGCCGGTCTCGGGATCCTGGCCGACCACCCGCGGAAGCGACAGCAGCTTGAGCGCCGTCTCGAGGTCGACGGTCTGCGGATCCATCGACTTGAAGAGGGACGCCGTCTTCGGCTTCACCGCCGCCGGCTTCTTGGGGGCCCGCTTGGGCTTCTCGCCCTCGGCGACCGGAGCGGGCGCGACCACCTCGGGCTCGGGGATGACCTGGGTGACATACGGGCCGTAGCGGCCGTCCTTCGCCGCGATCTCGTACCCGGTCTCCGGGTCGACACCGAGGATGCGGTCGCCGACGACCGGGGCCTCGATGAGCTCCTTCGCCTTCGCGGGCGTGAGCTCGTCGGGCGCGAGGTCCGGCGGCACGTTGACGCGTCGCGGCGTGCCGTCGGCCGAGTCGGGGTCGGGCGTCTCGAGGTACGGGCCGTACTTGCCGATGCGCAGCGTGATGTCGCCGGCCAGCTTCACCGAGTTGATGTCGCGCGCGTCGATCTCGCCGAGGTTGTCGACGACGGTGCGGAGCCCCTTGTGGGTGGCGTTGCCGAAGTAGAACCCGGTGAGCCAGTCGACCCGGCTCTCCTCGCCCCCGGCGATGCGGTCGAGGTCTTCCTCCATCTCGGCGGTGAAGTCGTACTGCACGAGGTCGGCGAAGTGGTCCTCGAGCAGGCGCACGACGCTGAACGCGATCCAGTTCGGCACCAGGGCCGTGCCGCGCGGGGTGACGTAGCCGCGGTCGATGATCGTCGAGATGATGCTCGCGAACGTGGACGGACGCCCGATCCCCAGCTCTTCGAGGGTCTTCACGAGGCTCGCCTCGGTGTAGCGCGGCGGCGGGGAGGTCTCGTGACCCTTCGCCTCGAGCTGCACGAGGGTCAGCACCTCGCCGATCGTCAGGTTGGGCAGGCGCTTCTCGTCGTCGGCGTCCTTGGCCTCGGGGTCGCGGGCCTCGTCCTTGCCCTCCTCGTAGGCGGCGAGGAAGCCGCGGAAGGTGATGACGGTGCCGGATGCCGTGAACTCGGCGGTGCCGGCATCCTCGGTCTGCCCGGCGATCGTGACGGACGCCGTGGACCCGCGGGCGTCGGCCATCTGCGAGGCGACGGTGCGCTTCCAGATGAGGTCGTAGAGCTTGAAGTCGTTGCCGCGCAGCACGGTGCTGAGTTCGGCAGGCGTCTTGAACACGTCGCCGGCGGGGCGGATGGCCTCGTGGGCCTCCTGCGCGTTCTTGCTCTTGCCGGTGTAGACGCGCGGCTTCTCGGGAACCGTCTCGGGCCCGTACAGCTGCGCCGCCTGGTTGCGCGCCGCATCCACCGCCTGCTGCGACAGGTTCGGCGAGTCCGTTCGCATGTAGGTGATGTGGCCGTTCTCGTAGAGGCCCTGCGCGACGCTCATCGTCTGGCGGG
>CAZPJC010000191.1:0-4606 GCA_964586645.1 uncultured Schumannella sp. | reverse complement strand
CAGTACGCCGAGATGCTCGACACCGCCAAGAAGACGGGCTTCGCCTTCCCCGCGATCAACGTCTCGTCGTCGCAGACGATCAACGCGGTGCTGCAGGGTCTCACCGAGGCCGGGTCGGACGGCATCATCCAGGTCACCACGGGCGGTGCCGACTACTTCGCCGGGCAGACGGTCAAGGCCCGCGCCGCCGGTGCACTCGCCTTCGCCGCGTTCGCCACCGAGGTCGCCAAGAACTACCCGATCACCGTGGCGCTGCACACCGACCACTGCCCGAAGGACGCGCTCCCCGGCTTCGTCGAGCCGCTCATCGCGGCGTCGGAGGCGCAGGTCAAGGCCGGCGGCAACCCGATCTTCCAGTCGCACATGTGGGACGGCTCGGCCGTGCCGCTCGCCGAGAACCTCGAGATCGCGAAGGACCTCCTGCCGCGCATGAAGGCGATCAACGCCATCCTCGAGGTCGAGATCGGCGTCGTCGGCGGCGAAGAGGATGGCGTCGCCCACGAGATCAACGAGCACCTGTACACGACCCTCGACGACGCGATCGCGACCGTCGAGGCCCTCGGGCTCGGCGACCAGGGTCGGTACATGGCCGCGCTGACCTTCGGCAACGTGCACGGTGTGTACGCGCCCGGCAACGTGAAGCTCCGCCCCGAGCTGCTCAACGAGATCCAGGAGGGTCTCGCGAGCAAGTACGGCACCGGCGCCAAGCCGCTCGACCTCGTCTTCCACGGCGGGTCGGGCTCGAGCGACCAGGAGATCGCCGACGCCGTCTCGTACGGGGTCGTCAAGATGAACATCGACACCGACACCCAGTACGCCTTCACCCGCTCGATCGCCGGCACGATGTTCGCCAACTACGACGGCGTGCTCAAGGTCGACGGCGGCGTCGGCAACAAGAAGATCTACGACCCGCGCGCCTGGGGCAAGATCGCCGAGTCCGCGATGGCCGCGCGCGTGGCCGAGGCGACCCGGCAGCTCGGCAGCGTGGGGCACTCGATCAGCTCGAAGTGACCCGACGGCCGGGACGGTCGTCGGAACTGGCGCCGCGCGGAGGCCAGAAACAGCCTCCGCCTAGAGCGGAGCGCGTTCGTTGCCGGGCGGGAGGTTGAACGTCACCCGCAGGAACCTGTCGTCGCTCCACTCGAGGTCGTCGACGCTGCCGCGCAGCGCGAGGTAGTACGGCGCGAGGTGCATGATGCGCCGCCCCTCGGGCAACTCGAAGTCGAGGCTCACGCCGACCGCGGTCGTGCCGTCGGGGTGGGCGCGCAGTTCGACGAGGAGCGAACCGGCGTCCGTGCCCGGCGTCGCGAGGATCGCGCGGATGAGCGCCCGCAGCGCCGTGCGCTGGGAGGACCGCATCCGCCCGGCCTGGCGGTCGGGGTCGACGACGACCAGGCGGTCCTGGGCGACCGAGTCGAGCCAGCTCACGTCGGACTGGGTCACCAGGTCGTCGCGCAGGCGGCGGGCGAGCTGCCCGGCGAGGGTGCGGTCGGCGGGCGTGACCTCGCCGGAGGTCGCGACGCCCTCGAGGAACGGGGCCGCGCGGGCGATCAGCTGGGCGAGGCGCTCCCGCTCGAGCTCCTCGTTGCGCTCGCCCTGCGGGGCGTCGAGGGAGAGCATCGCCTGCGTGCGTCGTTCGATGAGCGGCAGGGTGCGCGCCACGACCGCGAGCGAGAATCCGGAGGTCGCCGCGATGCCGCTCACGAGCGGCGACGCGATGATGAGCACCGTGGCGATCGGCCCCCAGGTCGTCGCCTCGTCGCGGATCAGCAGGTAGGCGATCGGAACGGCCACCAGCGTGACCGCGGTGCCGAGCACGATGATCGCGCGCGGCGGCAGGTAGGGGCCGAGCGAGGCGAGCACGAGCGCGAGGCCGAACGGCGCCCACCACAGCTCGATCGAGAGCACCGTGTCGGCGTAGCCGATCGCCGAGAGCACGAAGCCGACGATCCCGATCGACAGGGCCCCCGCCGCGCGCCCCCAGCCGAGCCGGCGGCGCATCGGGCGGGTCAGCGCGTGCACGAGCACGCAGGCCCCCGTGCAGAGCGCGACGCCGACCAGCTGGAGCACCGGGTCACGGCTCGCGTTCCAGGTGACGAGCGCGAACGTCCCCCCGTAGAGCAGGCTCAGCCCGGCGAAGACGAGCGGCACGAGCTGACCGGTGAACCAGCTCAGCGGATCGGCGTCCTGAGCGGAGAGGCGCAGGAACCGCCGGTCGAGCACGGGGGGCCTCACGGGACGGCCCTCTCGGTCGCCGGCGCGGTGAGGATCACCGAGGTGCCCTCCCCGGGAGCCGACCAGATCTGCGCGCGACCGCCGACCGCCGCCATCCGGTCGACGACCGACGTCCGCAGCCCGAGCCGGTCGCGGGCGACCGACGACGGATCGAAGCCCGTGCCCTTGTCGGTGACCATGATCGTCACGTGCGCCGGCTCGGCGATCACCTCGACCTCGGCGGTCGTGGCGCCCGAGTGCCGCACGACGTTCTCGAGCGCCGCCCGCAGCGACCAGAGCAGCGCCTCCGACACCTCGGGGTCGAGCACGTGATTCGCGAGCGACGCGCCGGTCTTGTGCAGGCTCAGGCCCTGCCACTGGAACTCGCTCGCGACCCGGGCGAGGTCGTTGCGCAGTCCCGCATCCTCGACGGCCACGTCACGGCTCGCCGCCGAGGCCCGGATCCAGTCGGCGCCGCGGAGGGTCTCGAGGTCGGCGAACAGCCTCGCGCGCGCTCGCTCGTCGAGCCGTTCCGGGGCGTTCATCACGACCGCGAGATCGTTGAGGATCGTGTCGTGCACGATGGCGGTCGTGCGTCGGGCGAGATCCTCCCCGTGCGCGAGCGCGCGCGTCTCGGCCTCGAGGTCGTCGAAGTTCGGCACGCGCCGGCGGATACGGGCCTGGATGGCGGCGAGCGTCAGGTAGGCGACCGTCGAGATCGCGAGCACCATGAGCGGACCGAACCCGGGGGTGAAGGTCATCCCCGAGGCGGCGAACGCCACGACCCCGGCGACCAACGCCACGCAGAATCCGAGGAACGACCAGGCGATCCCGACGAGAGCCCGCGTCGCCGGGATGCCGACGAGCACGAGGGCGAGCGTGGGCCGGTTGACGAGGTACGGGCTGGTCGCGACGATCCCGGGGTCTCCGGTCAGCAGCAGCACCTCGTACCCGATCGTCGCGGCCCCGGCGACCCCGAGGTAGCCGAGCACCACCCAGCGCCGGGGACGCACGACGACGGCGACGATCCCGCCCAGCACGACGCCGAGCAGCAGCAGGGCCAGCGGCAGGTCGCCGAGCCGATCCCGCCGCGCGAGCGTCTCGACCAGCACCGGGACGGTGAGCAGGATCGTGACCGCCGCGACCGCCCAGCCGGCCGCCGAGACCGCGCCGGTGATGACAGCGGCGGCCGTCTCCCGGGGCAGGACGCGGACGCGCACCGGTCAGGTCCCCGGATAGGTCAGGGCGTCGGGGGTCTGCAGCACGATCGCCACGAGCACGACGACCCAGGTGCCGACGGCGAGAGCTCCGGCCGCGAGCGGCACCCAGAACGCGAGCCGTCCGCGGCGCAGCAGCTGGACCGACACGAACCCGGCGACGAGGAGGAGCACGAGCGAGACGCCGAACAGCACGTACCCGCCGATCCGCGCCGGGTCACCGAAGTCGATCTCCTCCGTCGGGGTCCCCGCGGTCGCGAGCTCGAGGAACGTGTCGAAGTCGAGCATCGCCCCGGCGTACTGCACGAAGTTGATGACGCCGAAGAGCAGCAGCGCGATCGTCACCGGCCGGTCGTAGCGGCGAGCTCCGGCCGCCCGGGCGCGCGGCGGGGCCGCGGCCGGAGCGGCGGGGGCCGGTCTCGGCACCTCCGCCGGGATCCCGCGCAGGGCGGCGACCTCCTCGGGGGTGGCGTATTCGCCGTACTGCGGGGCGGGCCGGGAGTCGGGCATCCGCTCAGCCCTGCCAATCGAGGCGACGGGTGCGCCCGCCGAGCCCGCGCTCGTCGGGGTTGCCCTGCGCGTCGGTGCGCAGCTCCTTCGGCAGCGAGAACATGAGGTCCTCCTCGGCCGTCACGACGGTCTCGACGTCGAGGTAGCCGGCATCCGCGAGCTCGGCGAGCACCTCCTGCACGAGCACCTCCGGCACCGAGGCGCCGCTCGTGACCCCGACGGTCGCGACGCCGTCGAGCCACTCCTGCTGGATCTCGGTGGCGTAGTCGACGCGGTGCGCGGCCTTCGCGCCGTTCTCGAGGGCGACGTCGACGAGCCGCACGGTGTTGGAGCTGTTCGCCGACCCGACGACGATCACCAGGTCCGCCGACGGCGCGACCTTCTTGATCGCGACCTGACGGTTCTGGGTGGCGTAGCAGATGTCGTCGCTGGGCGGATCCTGCAGGTTCGGGAACCGCTCGCGCAGGCGCCGCACCGTCTCCATCGTCTCGTCGACGCTGAGGGTGGTCTGCGAGATCCAGACCAGGTTGTCGGGGTCGCGCACGACGAGCGCGTCGACATCCTCCGGGCTGGTGACGAGGGTCGTGCGCTCGGGCGCGTGCCCCATCGTGCCCTCGACCTCCTCGTGACCGGTGTGACCGATCAGCAGGATGTCGAGGTCCTGC
>CAZPJC010000190.1:0-4664 GCA_964586645.1 uncultured Schumannella sp. | reverse complement strand
CGCGACTGCCGGGGGTGTTCGCCGGAGCCGTCGAGCGTCTCGCCCGCTGAGACCGCGCGGGTTGAGTGCCGCGCGCAGCGCGGTGTATCGAAACCCACCCCGGGTTACTCGTCAGGCGGGTCTCGATACACCCGTTGCGCGGGCACTCAACCCGCGGTCGGTGCGGAGAGCCCCAGCAGCGGGAAGAGCTGCGCCGGGTGGTCGACGATGTCGACGGCCCCCGCGGACTCGGCCGGGGAGCCGTAGCCCCACGTCACGTAGATCGTCGGGATGCCGTTGGCGGAGGCGCCCTCGATGTCGTGGATGCGGTCGCCGATCATGATCGTGCGGCTGAGGTCGGCGCCGTTCGCGGCGAGCCGGCGCAGCGCCTCGGCGATGACATCCGCCTTCTTGCTGCGCGTCTCGTCGTCGCTCGCGCCGGTGAGCTCGTCGAAATAGGTGGCGAGCCCGTAGTGCTCGAGCACGATCGTCGCCGGGGTCTCGGGCTTCGAGGTCGCGAGCGACAGCGGGAGGCGGGCCTCTGAGACGGCGCGCAGCACGTCGGGCACGCCGTCGTAGACGGTCGCGTCGAACACGCCCTCGGAGAGGTAGTGCCCGCGGTAGATCTCGAGGGCGCGCTCCGACTCCTCCTCGTCGAAACCGCCGAGGTCGCGGAACGAGTCGAGGATCGGCGGGCCGACCCAGCGCAGCAACTCGGCCGGCGTCTGGATCGGTTCGTGCAGGTCGGCGAGGGTCTTGGCGAGGCTCGCGGTGATGCCGGGCGCGGAGTCGACGATCGTGCCGTCCAGGTCGAACAGCACGGCCGTGTACGGGCGCTCGGTCATCAGAACAGTCTGGCGTGCCCGGAGTCGAGGCCCCGCATCGCGTCGTAGTCGAGCAGCAGGGTGCGGATGCCGCGGTCGGCCGCGAGGGTGAGCGCCTGCGGGGCGATCTGCTGGGCCGCGAACACGCCGGCCACGGGTGCGAGCAGCGGGTCCCGGTTCATCAGCTCGAGGTAGCGGGTGAGCTGCTCGACCCCGTCGATGCCGCCGCGCCGCTTGATCTCGACCGCGACGGAGCCGCCGGCGGCATCCCGGGCCAGGATGTCGACCGGCCCGATCGCCGTCATGTACTCGCGCCGCACGAGGGTGTAGCCGGCGCCGAGCAGCTCGATCTGCTCGGCGAGGAGGCGCTGCAGGTCGGCCTCAACGCCGTCCTTCTGCAGCCCCGGGTCGACGCCCAGGTCGTGGGTCGAGTCGTGCAGGATCTCGTGGATCGAGATCATCAGGATGTCCGCGGTCTTCGCCTGGCTCACCCGCCAGAGTTCGACGACCCCGGCAGCGGCGCGCTCGGCGTCGACCTCCTCGACCGTGAAGGTCGCGGGCGGACTCATCCAGTTGAGCGGCTTGTAGCTCAGCGAGTCGGAGTGCACGAGCACGCTGCCGTCGCCCTTGAGCACGAGCAGCCGGGTCGCGAGCGGCAGGTGCGCCGAGAGCCGCCCGGCGTAGTCGACCGAGCAGCGGGCAACGACGAGACGCACCCGCCCAGCCTAGGTCTAGGCCTGAGGGTCGGTGAAGGTCGGCACCGGCGCCTTCTCGCCGAGCGGCTTCCGCTCCCGCGCCGCCGGCACGGCGAGGCCCGCGACGACGATGAGGCCGAACACGATCCACAGCGCGTTGAGGATGCCGATGTGCTCGCCCACGAACCCGATGACCGGCGGGCCCACGAGGAACGCGCAGTAGGCGATCGTGGCGACGGCGCTCACCCGGGCCGCGGCCCCGACGGGATCGTCTCCCGCGGCCGACATCCCGACCGGGAAGCCGAGCGCGGCGCCGAGTCCCCAGACGACGATGCCGGCGACCATGATCGGGATCACCGGGACGAGGATGACGACCGCGAGTCCGACCGCCGCCATCACGACGGCGACGCGCAGCACCGGCACGCGACCGAACCGGTCGAGCAGCGGGACCCCGGCGATGCGGCCGATGGTCATCGCGACACTGAAGACGCCGAAGAGCAGGGCTCCCTGCGCGTCGGAGAGGTCGCGGTCGTCGGTCATCGCGAGCGCGAGCCAGTCGTTGGCGGAGCCCTCGGCGAAGGCCATCCCGAGCACGAGCACGCCGAGCAGCAGCGTGCGCGGCTCGGCCCAGGCGGCGAGCTGGGCGCGGAAGCCCGAGCGCTCCTCTTCGGCCGTCTCGGTCGCCTCGGCGTCGAGAACGCGGGGCAGCAGCCGCGGGATGAGGAACGCCGTGCCGACGAGGATCACGCCGATGACGGCGAAGTGCACGGCCGGGATGATGCCGAGGGCGGCGGCGCCCGCGCCGACGGCGGCTCCGGCCACCGACCCGAGGCTCCACGAGGCGTGGAACCAGGGCATCAGCGTGCGGCCCATCTCGCGCTCGACGACGGTGCCTTCGACGTTCATCGCGACGTCGCAGATCGACCAGGCGACCCCGAACGCGGCCATCGCGACGATCGCGAGGACGAAGGACGGGGTGAGCGAGGTGGCGAGAGCGAGCACGCCGAGCGCGGCTCCGCCGACGAGGAAGGCGACGACGATCGTGCGCCGGGCCCCGAGGCGGTGCACGACGGCCGCGGCGGCGAGGAGGCCGAGGATCGCGCCGGCCGACATCCCGAAGATGACGAAGCCGATCTGGGCGACGCTCAGCTCGAGGATGTCGCGCACGGCGGGCAGCCGCGAGATCCAGGTCGCGACCCCGACGCCGTTGAGGCCGAAGGTCAGGAAGACGCCGAACATCGCACGGCGCGCGGTGGCCGGGCGGGCGGCGCGAGCGCGGAGTGCGCGGCGGGACTCGGGGTGGGACATGGTGCTCCGACTGGTGCGGTGGATGGGGCCAGGGTACCGGCCGCCCGGATTCGAGCCGAGAAGGTCGAATCGATTCGATCGAATCGATTCGAGTACGCTAGCAAGCCATGGAGCCGGAGGCAACCACGAGCCCGCGCCCGACCCTCGCCGCCGTCGCGGCCCGGGCCGGGGTCTCGGTGTCCACGGCGTCCCTCGTGTTCAGCGGCGCGGGTCCGGTGGCGGCGGCGACCCGGGATCGCGTGCTGGCGGCCGCGGCCGCGCTCGAGTACGGCGGCCCCGATCCGACGGCGCGCTCACTGCGTCGCGGGCGCTCGGGCGTCATCGCGGTCATCACCGAGGACCGCCTCGCCGACGCCTTCCGGGATCCGATGAACCTCGCGTTCCTCGACGGCGTCGCCCAGGCGTTCGGCGACGAGCGCACGGGCCTGCTCGTCATCCCGCTCGCCGCCGAGTCGGGCGTCGACCTCTCCGCACCGCCGATGGATGCCGCCATCCTGCTCGGCTGCAGCCTCGACCTCGGGGCGTCGGTCGAGGTGCTGCGCCGGCGCCGCATCCCGATCGTCGCCGTCGAGGCGGAGCCGTTCGAGGGCGTGCTCCTCGTCGACCTCGACAACCGCGCCGCGTCCCGCCGCGGCGCCGAGTACCTGCACGAACTCGGTCATCGCGACGTGGCGACGGTGACGCTCGCGCTCGACGCCACGCGTACGCCCGGCCCCCTGACCCCTGAGCGCGAGGCGGCCGCGACGGGCAACACGACGCGGCAGCGGCTCGCCGGGCTCCGCGACGTGTTCCCCCAGGCGACCGGCTGGTCGACCTCGGGCAGCTACCTCGCCGACGGCTACGCCGCGGGCATCCGGCTGCTCGACCGGGCCGACCGCCCGACCGCGATCGTCGCGCAGAGCGACCTCCTCGCCCTCGGGGTGCTGCGTGCGGCGGAGGAACTGGGCATCGACGTTCCGCGCGACCTGAGCATCCTCGGGTTCGACGGGGTCCGGCTCGACGAGGCGGCACCGCACGAGCTCACGACCCTGGCGCAACCGGCCGTCGAGAAAGGCGAGGCGGCGGCGGCCGCGGTCTTCGCCGCGCTCGCCGGCGGACGACCCGCGCCGGTGCTGTTGCACTGCGAACTCCGGATCGGCACGACGACGGCGCCCCGGGCCGACCCGAAATAGGGTTGAGCGCGTGACCGACGCGCAGCTGACCTCCGGAATCGACACCGACGAGCTGGATGCCGCGGTGCGTCCGCAGGACGACCTGTTCCGCCACGCGAACGGGAAGTGGATCGCGCGCACCGAGATCCCGAGCGACAAGGCGCGCTACGGGTCGTTCTACATCCTCGCCGAGGACGCCGAGAAGGCCGTCCAGGCCATCATCGTGGAGGCCCAGGAGGCCCCCGCCGGCACCGAGGCCCGCAAATTCGGCGACCTCTACCGCTCGTTCATGGACGAGGACCGCATCGAAGAGCTCGGGTTCACCGCGATCGCGTCCGACGTCGCCGGGGTCGAGCACGTCACCGACATCCCGTCCTTCGTCGCGACCCTCGGCCGGCTCGAGCGGCAGGGCGTCGGTGGCTTCATCCAGGCGTTCGTCGACAACGACCCGGGCGACCCCGAGCGCTACCTGGTCTTCCTCGAGCAGGGCGGCATCGGGCTGCCCGACGAGTCGTACTTCCGCGAGGAGAAGTTCGCCGACATCCGCGACGCCTACCGCACGCACCTCGAGCGGATGATCGGCATGGCCTTCCGCGACCTCGACGCGGCGGCCGCCGCCCAGCGCGTCTTCGACCTCGAGACCGAGATCGCCGCGCAGCACTGGGACAAGGTGCGCTGCCGCGACTCGGTCGCGACCTACAACCCGA
>CAZPJC010000189.1:2488-4669 GCA_964586645.1 uncultured Schumannella sp. | reverse complement strand
GGGCACCCTCGACGCGTCGGGCTGCGTCGTCACCCCGGGCCTCGTCAACGCGCACCACCACCTCCTGCAGTCGGCGTTCCGCACCCTGCCGGGGACGCGCGGCGTGCCCATGTCGCACTGGCTGCCGACGATGGCGGCCGCCTACGGCGAGGCGGGCGTCGATCCCGAGCTCGCGGGTCTCGCGGCGAGCGTCGGCGTCGCCGAGGGGCTGCTCTGCGGCGTGACGACGGTCGCCGACCATCACCTCACCTGGCCGGCGGGGCTCTCCGCGACCGACACCGTCGGGATCGCGACCGCCGTCGCCGACGCCGCCCTCGCGCTCGGCGGCCGGCTGGTCTTCGTGCGCGGCAGTGCGCGCGACGACCCGCAGGATGCCGCGGCGAGCGCCGAGGCCATCGTCACCGCGCTGCTCCCCCGCACGCACGACGGCATGCTGCAGCTCGCGGTCGGACCCGCGGGCGTGCACTCCGATTCCCGGGAGACCTTCGAGCTGCTCGGCGAGGTCGCCGCGCGCCACGGCCTGCGCCGGCGCACCCAGTCGAACGAGCAGGTCGACGTCGCCATCGCGCTCGAGAGGTACGGGAGGCGCCCGCTCGAGCTGCTCGAGGAGTGGGGCTGGCTCGCGCCCGACGTGACCCTCGCCCACCTGTGCGACGTGACGCCCGACGAGATCGCGCGGCTCGCTCGTGCGGGCGTGACCGCGACTCACGCCCCGGGCTGCGACGTGCCGATGGGCTGGGGCGTCGCGCCGGTCGCGGAGCTGCGGGATGCCGGGGTGACGGTCGGTCTCGGCACGAGCGGTGGCGGCTCGAACGACGCCGGGCACCTGCTCGCCGACGCGCGCCTCGCCCTCCAGGTGTCGGCGCTCGTCGGGCCGCAGCTGCCGGCCCGCGACGTGCTCGCGATGGCGACGGCGGGCTCGGCGCGCGGGCTCGGTCGCGACGACCTCGGCCATCTCGGCACGGGGTCCGCCGGCGACCTGTGCGTCTGGGACGTCTCCGGGATCGCGGATGCCGGCGTCGCCGATCCGGTCGCCGGGCTGCTCTGGGCCTCGCCCGGGCGCCGCCCGAAGCACGTCGTGGTCGGCGGGCGCGTGGTCGTGCGCGACTACGCGCTGGTCGATGCCGACGAGCGGGAGCTCGCGGCGCGGCTGCGCGAGCGCGTCGGCCGCTGAGGGACCGGTCCGCTGTCGGCGGACCCCCTCGCCTCGCGCGCGCGGGCGTGCTGGACTGGGGACATGCGACTCCTGGTCCTCGGTGGAACCGCCTGGCTCGGTTCCCTCATCGTCGCCGGCGCGGTGGCCCGCGGCCACGAGGTGACCGCCCTCGCGCGCGGCGAGTCGGGCGACCTCCCCGCCGGCGCGGCCTTCGTGCGCGCCGACCGTGCGGTCCCCGGCGCATTCGACGAGGTGACCGGCGAGTGGGACGCGGTCATCGACGTGACCCGCCAGCCCGGCCAGCTGCGCGCGGCGGTCGAGGCGCTCGCCGACCGGGTCGCCCACTGGGTCTTCGTCTCGAGCGGCTCGGCCTACCGTGACGCGTCGATCGTCGGAGGCGACGAGTCGATGGCGCTGCACGACCCTCTCGACCACGACGTCATGGCGTCGATGGAGGAGTACGGCGCCGCGAAGGCGGCGTGCGAGCGCATCCTGCTCGACGCCGTCGGCCCGGAGCGCGCGCACGTCGCCCGGGTGAGCCTGATCGGCGGGCCGGGCGACTGGTCGGGCCGCGGCGTGTACTGGCCGTGGCGGTTCGCGCATCCCTCGAACCCCGAGGGCAGGGTGCTCGTCCCCGACCTGCCCGCCACCCCGGTGCAGCTCATCGACGCCCGCGACCTCGCGGCCTGGACGGTGGATGCCGCCGAGCGGCGGATCGCGGCCGTCGCCAACGTCGGCGGGGCCACCCTCCCCCTCGCCGAGCACCTCGCGATCGCGGCGGCCGTCACGGGCGGCGACGTGACGCCGATCCCGGCGAGCGAGGACTGGCTGCTCGCCCACGGCGTCGAGCCGTGGATGGGCCCGAAGTCGCTCCCGCTCTGGCTGCCCGCGGACTCGGCGGGGCTCAACTCGAGCGACATGTCGCTCGCCGAGTCGCTGGGACTCGTGCGCCGGCCGCTGGCCGAGACCCTCGCCGACACGCTGGCCTGGCGGGAGGCGCATCCCGAGATCGAGCTGCGCGCGGG
>CAZPJC010000189.1:0-2388 GCA_964586645.1 uncultured Schumannella sp. | reverse complement strand
ACCTTGCGGGCCGAGAACGCCGCGCGGGTCTCTTCGGCGATCGGGGCGCCGCGCTCGAGTCCCTCCCAGACCATCAGCCTCGCGAACCTCGGGTGCTCACGGTGGTAGTCGAACAGCCGGCCGACGTAGTCGGTGATCGCGTCGATCCCCTCGCCCCGGATCGGCACGGCGTCGACGACCGCGGTGAGGCAGTGCTCGAGCACCGCAGCGCTCAATCCGTCCTTGCTGCCGAAGTAGGAGTAGATGCGCTCCTTGTTGACGCCGGCCTCCTCGGCAATGCGGTCGACGCGCCCACCGGCGAACCCGTGCTCGCTGAACTCCCCCGCCGCCGCGTCGAGCAGCAGGCGGCGGGTTCGTTCGGTGTCCCAGGCCATGCCCCGAGGGTAGCAACTCCAACTGGATAGTTGCAGTTTTCCGGCGGAGGGTCTACATTTCCAACTGAACAGTTGGAGGAACCCGATCACCACGAACACCACCACCCCCGCACCCCCGTCGGTGCACGTCCGCGCGATCCTCACCTGGGTCGCGATCTTCCCGCTCGTCGCGATCGGGATGACCGCGATGTCCCCGTTCACCGGCGACTGGCATCCCGTGCTGCGCGCGCTCGTGCTGACCGCGATCGTCGTGCCGATCGCCGTCTACCTCGTCGTCCCTCGCCTGATCGGGCTGTACGTGCGCGGCCGGATGCGCCGCGCCGCCGTCGAGCGCTAGAGCTCGAGACCGCGCCTCCCGCTGCTCGAGCTAGAGCTCGAGCACGAGCCGCGGGCAGGCCGCCCGGGACACGCAGATGAACATCGTGTCCATCCGCGCCCGCTCCTGCGCCGTGAGGATCGAATCGCGGTGGTCGATCTCACCCTCGACGACCGGCGTCTCGCACGTGCCGCAGGTGCCCTCCTTGCAGCTCCAGGGCACGAGCACCCCGTTCTGCTCGGCGACCTCGAGGATGCTCTGCTCCGGCGGCACCTCGAGGGTGAGTCCCGAGAACTGCAGCTCGACCTCGAACGGGCCCGGCCACACCGGCTCGGTGAGCGGGAGCGCCTCGAAGCGCTCCGCGCGGAAGTCGAGTCCGTGGCGCGTCGCGACCTCCTCGGCGGTGTCGAGGAGGCGCGCCGGCCCGCAGCAGTAGACGACCGAGCCGGAGGGCGCCGCGCCGAACAGCTCGGCGAGCCCGAGCCGCGAGCCCGATCCGCTCTCATAGACGTGGAGCCGGTCGCCGTGCAGCTCGCGCAGCTCGTCGACGAGCGCCATGTGCCCCGGCCGGCCGGCGTAGTGCAGCTGGTAGTCGCGGCCCGTCGCGGCGGCGGCGAGCGCCATCGCCGAGATCGGGGTGATCCCGACGCCTCCGGCCACGAAGATCACCGGGGCGTCACCGGGACCGAACGCGAAGTGCGAGCGCGGGGCGGTGACGCTGACCGGATCGCCGACCCGGAGACCGTGCATCCAGACCGATCCGCCGCGGCTCTCCCGCTCGCGCAGCACCGCGATGCGCCACGTCGGCGACGCCGGATCGCCGATGAGGGAGTACTGCCGGGTGAGGTCGCCGGGCATGAGCACGTCGATGTGCGCGCCGGGGCGCCAGCCGGGCAGCCGTCGGCCCTCGGCGGGAGCGAGCTCGAGCACGACGACGTCGCCCACGGCGGCACGGGAGGCGACGGTGAGCGGGAAGACGGGACCTGAGGGTCTGCTCATAGCCGACGCGGATGCTCCTTCACGACGAAGAGCCGGTAGCCCTCGGGGCCGAGAGCACGCCAGCGATGGGGGGTCCCCCCGACGTAGTACACCGAGTCGCCCGGAGCGAGGGCGAAGATCCCGCGGTCTCCCAGATCGACCTCGATGCGGCCCTCCACGACGTGCAGGAATTCGTCCTCGTCATGGGCGAAGGCGTCGCCGAACTCTCGGTTGGCCCCCGCGAGCGCCATCGGGTGGAACCGGCGCTGATCGCCGTGGACGAGCATCCGACCCTCGCCCTCGGCGTAGGGACCCCGCGACCCGTCCGCGGCCCGCACCAATGCGACGGGGGCATCGCAGTCGTCGGTGGTCTCGTCGGAGCCCGAGAGCAGCTCGAGCTGGCTCGAGCCGAGGGCGCGGGCGATTTTCTCGAGCGACCCGATGCTCGGCCGGGCGAGGCCGCGTTCGAGCTGACTGAGGAACGGGTGCGAGAGTTCCGCGATCTCCGCGACCTGGACGAGTGTCAAGCCGCGGGCATGGCGAAGGCGTCGGATGCGGGATCCGATTCGCTCGGCCTGCACATCCGGCGCAACATCGACGGCGGGGGCCACGACGCCAGTATCACCGACGTCCGCGCGGGGGACGAGCGGGGGGACGGTGAATTAACACGCGGAAACGATCGCGATACACGCCGGAAACGCGCGCTCCGTAACGTCACCA
>CAZPJC010000188.1:0-4669 GCA_964586645.1 uncultured Schumannella sp. | reverse complement strand
CCCGGACGGTGGGTTTCGATACACCCGCGCTCCGCGCGGGCACTCAACCCACGGGCTGGGCGATCACCGAGAGCAGGGCGAGCTTCTCGTAGGAGTCGGTGCCGGGAGCGGCCGTATAGACGAGCAGCCGGTGCGACTGGTCGGGGTCGAGCAGGGTCTGGCAGCTCAGCTCGAGCACGCCGACCTCGGGATGCACGAAGCGCTTCGTCTCCCCGGGACGCAGCCCCACCTCCTGCAGGTCCCAGACCGCGCGGAACTCGGCGCTCTCCGCGAGCAGCCTCTCGACGTATCCGGCCGCCCGTGAGCCCGGGCCGCGCACGGCGGCGATCTCGCGGAGCCCCGACGCCCACAGCCGGGCGAGGAACGGGTGATCCTCCTCGGGGTAGAGGTCTCGGAAACCCGGTTCCATGAACCAGCGGTAGCCGAGCGACCGCGACGGCCCGGTCCAGCGGGTCGCATCGCCGGTGAGGGCGACGCCGAGCGGGGTCTGCCGCAGCGTCTCGCCGAGTTCGGTGACGACCTCCGCCGGGGTGTCGGCGAGGCGGTCGAAGATGCGCAGCATCCCGGGGCTGATGTGCTCGCTCGACGCCCCGCGCGTCGGCGGCGCGTGCCCGGCGAGGCGGAACAGGTGGTCGCGCTCGTCGAGGCTGAGGTGCAGGCCCTGGGCGATCGACGCGATCATCTGCTCCGACGGCTGCGGGCCGACCTCGCGCTCGAGTCGGGCGTAGTAGTCGGTCGACATGTGGCTGAGCGCGGCGACCTCCTCGCGGCGGAGCCCCTCGGTGCGGCGGCGCTGCCCCCGCGGCAGGCCGACATCCTCGGGTTGCAGCGATTCGCGGCGCAGCCGGAGGAAAGCGGCGAGCGCGGCGCGGTCGATGTCCATGAGTCCTGTCTACCCCGGGCCGGTCGCGCGATCCACGGATCGGCGAGTCCTGGATGGCCGCCGCCGCGTGACGGAGGGTCGGAACATGACTCGACACGACATCCAGCTCCCCGACCTCAGCGGAACCCGCGCCCTCGTCACCGGCGCGAGCGACGGGATGGGGCTCGTCATCGCCACCCGCCTCGCCGCCGCCGGCGCCGAACTGCTGCTCCCCGTGCGCAACGCGCGCAAGGGGGAGGGCGCGGTCGCGACCATCACGGCCGCGGTGCCCGGCGCCCGCATCGCCCTGCACGACCTCGACCTGTCGTCGCTCGCCTCGGTCGCCGCCCTCGGCGCGGAGCTGCGGTATGCCGGCGACCCGATCCACCTGCTCATCAACAACGCCGGCGTGATGACGCCGCCGTCCCGGCAGACCACCGCCGACGGCTTCGAGCTGCAGTGGGGAACCAACCACCTCGGCCACGTCGCGGTCGTCGGGCAGCTGCTGCCCCTGCTGCGCGCGGGAAAGGCCCGGGTCACCTCGCAGATCAGCGTCGCCGCGGCGAGCGGCTCGATCAATTGGGACGACCTCAACTGGGAGCGCTCGTACGACGGGATGCGGGCCTACCGCCAGTCGAAGATCGCGTTCGGGCTGTTCGGGCTCGAACTGCAGCGCCGGTCGCTCGCCGAGGGCTGGGGCATCACGAGCAACCTGTCGCACCCCGGCGTCGCGCCCACGAACCTGCTCGCCGCCCGACCCGAGGTCGGGCGCTCCCGGGCGGTCGGCGCTCGGCGGATGATCGTGCTCCTGTCGCGCCTCGGGCTCGCCGGCACGGTCGCCTCGGCCGGGCTGCCCGCACTGCTCGCGGCGACGACTCCGGATGCCGGCGGGCTGCAGTTCGGCCCCAACGGCCCGGGTCGCGTCGCCGGACGCCCCGGCCCGCAGTCGCTCTACCGGCCGCTCACCGACGCCGCCGAGGCCGCCCGTGTCTGGGACGTGTCGCTCGAACTGACCGGCGCCACCGTGGGGTGAGTGCCGCGCAGCGGTGTATCGAAACCCACCGCGAGTAGCCCGGCGGTCGGGTTTCGATACACCCGCCTCCGGCGGGCACTCAACCCGCGGAGAGGGCTACAGACCGCCGAAGAAGACGGTGATCGTGAACAGCACGGCGATGACGATCGCGCCGAGGACGGCTCCGACCATGAGCAGTTGGGCAGCCATACGCCTATTCTGCCGTACCCGGGCCGGTCGCCAGCAGCTCGGCGCCGGCCGCCGCCAGCTCGCCGAGAGCCGCGCGCGACGACTCGGGGGCGACCCCGGCGACGAGGTCGGTCAGCACGGCGACCTCGCGGCCGGCATCCAGGGCGTCGCGGGCGGAGGCCAGCACGCAGTAGTCGGTCGCGATGCCGGCGACGTGCACGACATCCACGCCCTTGTCGTCGAGCAGGTCGATGAGGTCGCCGCCCTCCTCGGTCGTCCCCTCGAAGATCGAATAGGCCGGAACGCCCTGCCCCTTCTTCACGTGCACGTCGATCAGCGACGTGTCGAGGGCGGGGTGGTACTCGGCGCCCGTCGTGCCGGCGACGCAGTGCCGCGGCCAGGTGTCGACGAAATCGGGGGCGCCCGTGGCGAAGTGCCCGCCGTTGTCGTTGTCGCCGTCGTGCCAGTCACGGCTCGCGATCACCAGGTCGTAGGCATCCGGATTCGCGCGCAGGTATTCGGTGATCCCCTCCGCGACGGCGGCGCCGCCGGCGACCCCGAGCGCACCGCCCTCGGTGAAGTCGTTCTGCACGTCGATGATGAAGAGGGCACGCATGGCGGGTCCTTCGGCTCGGGGCTCAGTTGTTGGAGAGGTTGTCGCCGCAGTTGTAGACGGCCGTCGTCAGCGTGTCGAGCGCCGCGCGCGCCGAACTCTGGATGCCGTCGCCGATCGCGTAGAAGGCGAACGCGTCGACGGTGCCGTCGGCGTTCTGCACGAGACCCGCGAGCGAGTACGAGGTGTCGATCCACCCGGTCTTGGCGAACACGTGCCCGCGCGCGACGGCGTTGTCGCCGGTGAACCGGCTCGCCAGAGTGCCGGACTGACCCGCGACCGGGAGCCCGTTGCGCAGCACCTCGAGCTCGGGGTACGTGCCGTCGTTCATCTTCTTCAGCAGCAGGGTGAGCGTCGAGGGCGGCACCGCGTTGAACTCGCTGAGGCCCGACCCGTCCTTGATCGTGAGGCCGGCCTGCGGGATCTGGTACTTGTCGAACAGCGCGCTCGGGATCGCCTGCTGCAGCGACGCCGCCGAGCCGTTGAGCGACGTCTGCCTCGACACGATGCGGGCGAGCATCTCGGCCATCGTGTTGTCGCTCACCTTGAGCATGTAGTCGATGATCGACCGGATCGGCTGCGACCTCACCTCGCCGAGCAGGGGCGAGTTGGGAACCACGGCCCCGGTCGAGATCGTGACGTCGTCGGCGAGCTCGCCCTCGGTGTCGGCCGCGCGCAGCGCCTCGAGGAACCACTGACCCGCACGGCCGACCGGGTCGGTGCTGCGCGGGCTGTCCTGCGTCGACGGGTTCGCGCGGTCGCCGTCGACCTGCAGCGCCGTGACCTCGGAGTGGTAGCCCTGGGTCTGCTCGGAGCGCTTCCAGGCCGGATCCCACTTGTCGGCCACCGACCAGTAGGAGGCGTCCAGCACGAGGTTCGTGATCGGGGTTCCGGCGTTGTAGCTCGCCAGCACCTGGGCTGCGAGGTCGCTCAGTTTCGGGGCGCCCTTGTAGACGCTCTCCTGCCCGGCCGGCAGTCGGCTCAGGGTCGCGTCGCCGCGGCCGACGAGCACGATCGACCCCGCCTGGCTGCCCTGGTACACCGAGGTGGTGATCTGGAAGTCGGGTCCGAGAGTGCCGAGGGCCGCCGCTGCCGTCAGGATCTTGAGCAGGCTCGCCGTGCGCGCGGGCGTCGTGCCCGCGCGGTCGAACAGCACCTCGCCGGTGTCGACCTTCACGACGTAGGCCGAGAGGGCCATGAGCCTCGGGTCGGCCGCCTGCGCGGCGATCGAGCAGGTGCGCAGCCGGCTCGCCGCGAGGTCGCCCTCCGGCACGTCACGCGGGGGCTCCGGGGTGGGCGTCGACGTGGGGACGACGGCCTTCGCCGAGCCGACCGAGACCCCCGCGAACACCGCGCCCGTGCCAAGCAGCACGAAGACGACGCCGATCGCGCCGAGGAGCCAGCCGGTGGGATGCCGGGCGAAGAACGCCCCGATGCCGGTGGCCTTCACGGGCTCGGAACCGTCCGCCGGCGGTGCCGTGGGCTTCGAGCGGGATCCCCGCCTCGCCGCCGGTGCCGCGGCCTCGCGGGCCGCCCGGCGCGACATCGGTTGCTCGTCGGTCACCTACCGATGATACGGCGCTCGATGAAAAGGCGGCGCCGGAGGCCTCGCACCCGCCGCACCCGGACCCGTTCCGGGTGCGACGTGCGTGAGACCTCCGACGCCGCGTGGGGGGCTAGCAGCCGCCCCAGCGCGCCGCGGCGCGGGTGAAGCTGTACGGCTCGTTCGGCACGCCGCCGTGGGTCATCGCGAAGTAGATGCACACTCCGCCGATGCCCGACCCGGGACGGTAGAGCGACGCGCGGTGGGCCGAGGAGTTCCACCACTTCTGGGCGACGGTGGCGCCGGAGTTGCCCGAGCCGCCGGCGAGGTTGCCGTCGCAGCCGTAGGACGGGACGCCGTCGGAGCGGACGGAGCCCATGTGGCCCCAGGCGCTGGCCGGGTCGGTGCTCGGGTCCTCGGCCATCCAGAACAGCCGGTCCTCCATGCAGG
>CAZPJC010000187.1:0-4684 GCA_964586645.1 uncultured Schumannella sp. | reverse complement strand
ACGCCGAGATCGTGCTCGAGGGTCGCGTCGTCGACGATCGCGAGGCGTTCGAGGCGCTGCTGTCGGCGGCGGTCGCGGCCGACGCGGAGCTCGTGCTCACGAGCGGCGGGATCTCGCAGGGCGACTACGAGGTCGTGCGCGAGACCCTCGAGCCGCGCGGGGCGCTCGTCGACGTGCTCGCGATGCAGCCCGGCGGCCCGCAGGCGATCGGCTCGTTCGGCGAGGTGCCCGTCGTCTGCTTCCCGGGCAACCCGGTGTCGAGCCAGTTGTCGTTCCTGCTGTTCGTCGAACCGCTGCTGCGCGAGATCGCCGGGCTGCCCGATCGCATCCGAGTGACCCGGGTCCTCGACGCCCCCGTCAGCTCGGTCGCGGGCAAGCGGCAGTTCCTGCGCGGCCGCGCGCTGCCCGACGGACGGGTCGAGACGCTCGGCGGTCCGTCGTCGCATCTCGTCGCCGCCCTCGCCGCCGCCGACGTGCTGCTCGATGTGCCCGAGGACGTCACCGAACTGCCCGCCGGGGCGAGTGTGGAAACCTGGGAGCTATGAGCGCACTCAGCCACCTCGACGACGAGGGCCGCGCCCGGATGATCGATGTCGGCGGCAAGGCCGTCACGCGCCGCGTCGCCACGGCGTCGGGCCGGCTCGACACGACGGCCCAGGTCGTCGCGCTCGTGCTCGCCGACGGGCTGAAGAAGGCGGATGCCCTCGCCACCGCGCGCATCGCCGGGATCGCCGCCGCGAAGCGCACGAGCGACCTCATCCCGCTCGCCCACCTCCTGCCGCTGGATTCGGTGACGATCGAGTTCGAGCCGGGCGAGGCATCCATCGGCATCCGCGCGACCGTCGCCGTGACCGCGAAGACGGGGGTCGAGATGGAGGCGCTCACCGCCGTCGCCGTCGCGGGCCTCACCCTGCACGACATGATCAAGGCCGTGGATCCCGCCGCCGTGCTCGGCGACATCCGCCTCCTCGAGAAGTCGGGCGGCAAGCACGGCCACTGGACTCCGGATGCCGCCGCGCCCACCCCGCGCGGAACCGCCGTCGTCATCGTCTCGTCGACCGGCGCCGCCGCCGGCACGCGCGAGGACCGCACCGGCCCGGTCATCGTCGACTGGCTGACCGCGCAGGGCTATACGGTCGATTCTCCCGTCGTCGTCGCCGACGCGGACATCGAGGCGGCTCTCGGCGGCGCCGTCGCCGGATCGCCCGCACTGGTGATCACGACGGGCGGCACCGGCATCCACCCCCAGGACCGCACCCCCGAGGCGACCCGCACCGTGCTCGACCGCGAGCTGCCCGGAGTGGCCGAGGCGATCCGGGCGGCCGGGCGCGCCGCCACGCCGACCGCCGCGCTCAGCCGGGCCCTTGCGGGCATCGCCGGGTCGACGATCGTCGTCAACCTGCCGGGGTCGCCGGGCGGGGTGACGGACGGGCTCGCCGTGCTCGGCACCCTGCTGCCCCACCTGCACGACCAGATCGGCGGGGGCGGCCATGAGTGAGCCGGTCGCCCTCATCACGTCCGAGCCGATCGACCGCGCCTGGCTCGAAGCGCAGGTGCTCACCGCGACCGACGGCGCCCTCGTCGTGTTCGAGGGCGTCATCCGCGACCACGACCACGGCGAAGGGGTGTCGTCGCTGGACTACCAGGCGCATCCGGATGCCGAGAGGTTCCTCGCCGACGTCTGCGCCGCGGTCGCCACGTCGTCGGGGCTGCGGGTCGCCGCGGCGCACC
Source organism: uncultured Schumannella sp. (assembly GCA_964586645.1). Taxonomy (GTDB): domain Bacteria; phylum Actinomycetota; class Actinomycetes; order Actinomycetales; family Microbacteriaceae; genus Pseudolysinimonas_A. The sequence continues at coordinate 2,953 of CAZPJC010000187.1, read as the reverse complement.
GCATCGGCCACCTCGAGGTCGGGGATGTCGCCCTGGTCGCCGTCGTCGCCGCCGCCCACCGCGCCGAGGCGTTCGCCGCCTGCGCCGAGCTGGTCGAGCAGATCAAGCGCAGCGTGCCGATCTGGAAGCGCCAGCACCTGGCCGACGGCCCGTCGGAGTGGGTCGGGCTCTAGAGCACCCTTGGTCCGCCACCCGCGCCCCGTGCCTACGAGAATCTCGTGGACCAGGGCGCATTCGGCGGACCAACCGGGATGTCAGCCGCCGGAGAACGGCGGGAGCACGTCGACCCGGGCGCCGAGGGCCCGCGCGGGGTCGCGGGTGACGACCCCGTCGACGAGGAACGAGCCCTTCGCGAGCACGGGCGCCAGGGCCGGGTAACTCGTCAGGAGGGTGTCGCGCAGCTCGCCGACCGTCGTGGCCGCGAGCGTCTCCTCGTCCCGGCCGGTCGCCTCCGCCGCAGCCGCGAAGTACCGGACGACGACCTCAGCCACCGATCGCACCCATCGAGCGCTCGGGACGGACGAAGTCGTCGGCGTCGATGCCGTGCCCGGCCTGCTTGTTCCACATCGCCCCGCGCCAGCGGAACGCGATGTCGGCGTCCGAGGCGCCGCCGCGCAGGAGGGCGCGCAGATCGGTCTCGTCGTCGCCGAACAGGCAGGATCGCACGGTCCCCTCGGCCGTGAGGCGCGTGCGGTCGCAGGCCTCGCAGAACGAGCGGGTGACCGACGCGATGATGCCGACGGTCGCGGGTCCGCCGTCGACGAACCAGTCCTCGGCGGGGGCCGACGGGTCGTCGCGCCCCGCGGACGTGAGGGCGAACCGCGACCCGAGCTCGGCGAGCAGCTCGGCCGCCGAGACGAGGTTGTCGCGTCGCCAGGTCTCGTCGGCGTCGAGCGGCATCTGCTCGATGAACCGCAGCCGCACGTCGTTCTCGAGCGCCCAGGCCAGCAGGTCGCCGGCGTCCGGCAGCGTCTCGCGCAGGGCGACGGCGTTGATCTTGATCGGACCCAGGCCCGCCTCGCGCGCGGCGTCGAGCCCGCGCAGCACGGCCGGCAGGCGGTCGCGGCGGGTGACGGCGGCGAAGTGCTCGCGGTCGATCGTGTCGAGCGACACGTTGATCCTGGTCAGTCCCGCGGCGGCGAGCGCGGCGGCCTTGCGGTCGAGCCCCAGGCCGTTCGTGGTCATCGCGAGCGGGATGCCCGGCGCGATCGACGAGGAGGCGCGGATGATGTCGACGAGGTCGGGCCGGGTGAGCGGCTCCCCGCCGGTGAAACGCACCTCGCGCACGCCGAGGTCGTGCACCGCGATGCCGACCAGCCGCCCGATCTCGTCGGCGCTCAGCAGATCCCGGGACGGGATGACCGGCAGCCCCTCGGCGGGCATGCAGTAGGTGCACCGCAGCGAGCACGCCGAGGTGATCGACACCCGCAGGTCCCGGGCGACGCGGCCGAACCTGTCGACGAGGTCGGCGGTGTCGGGACGGCCCTCCATCGACGGCGCGTCCGGGGGGTCGCGGCGCAGCACCGGGATTCCGAGCGCGACGGGGGGCATCCACCCAGCCTACGGCGCGGATAATCGTGAGCGCCGGAGAGTGCGGTTGACTGATGCTCAGGAGGATCGGGATGCGACAGGGAAGCGCACGACGCCGCGCACGCGCCATGAGCGCGGTCGCGGTCGTCTCCCTCGGCCTGCCGCTCGCCGCGTGCTCGACGGGGGTCGCGGGCGGTGAGGGACTCGTGCGCGCCGGCTGCCCCGCCGACATCCGCATCCAGACCGACGACCTGCCGCGGGTCGAGTGGGGCTTCCTCTACTCGCTGCTCGACCCCGACCACCTCGTGGTGAATGAGCCCAAGGTCGGCGAGGACTCGGTGAGCGCGCCGCTGCTGATCGACGGCGAGCCGTCCGGGTCGACGCTGACGATCCTGCTCGGCGACCCCGACGACGGCGTCAGCGGCAACGTCTCCCTGTACGACGACGAGAGCATCCTGCTCGCGGCGGTCGACACCGATGCCGCCATCCTCGACGCGGTGCGACGCCCGAGCGTCGGGGTCTTCGCCCCGATGCGCCGCGACTCCCGGATCGTCTACTGGGACGCGACCGTCTACCCGGGCGTCCGGACCGTCCAGAACATCGGCGGCCGGCTGACGCCCGACGGCCTCGGGCCCGTGCCGATCGTCACGGTCCCGGACGACCCGTTCAGCTCGTTCGCGATCGGGGACGGGATGCTGTCCGCCGACCAGTTCGTGACCGACCAGGAGCTCGGCGTCCCGGGCTTCGTCGCCGGGGGCGGGGTGTCGGCGCGGCTCGGCGACCTCCTGGTCGACCCGTACCTGCTCGCGGTGCCCGGCACCGGGTCCCCCCGGGAGGTCGCCTGGCAGCTGCTCGACGACGCGGGGTACGAACGGGATGCCGGGGTGCTGTCCGCTCGTCCGCAGGCACTCGTCCAGTACTCCGACTGCCTCGAGGTGCTCGTCCCGATCCTGCAACGGGCGCTCGCCGACTACCTGCACGACCCCGACGCGACGACCGCGTTGCTCGTCGAGCTCTCGGCCGGGTTCGGCGACGCCGACTACGACGCCGCGCTGGCGCACGCGGCTCTCGAGCTGGCCGACTCCGAGGGTCTCCTGGGCGCCCGGCGCGACCGCGCGTTCGGCGAACTCGACATGGGCCGCATCCGCGACCTGCTCGAGGAGGGTGTGCCCGCCTGGAAGAAGGCGGAGGTCGCCGTGCCCGGCGGGCTGCAGGCCGAGGACATCGCGACCAACCGATTCATCGACGGCTCGATCGACTAGCTAGAGCAGCGCGAGCAGCCGCCGTCCGCCCGGAGCGGAGGCGACCGGAGCCGGCGCCGGCGCCGCGACGACGATCTCGAGCGTCTCGACCGACTTCGGGTACTGGAAGTGCACGGACGCCGCGAACTCGTCGTCCTCGGCCGCGTACCGCCCCTGCAGAC
>CAZPJC010000186.1:0-4735 GCA_964586645.1 uncultured Schumannella sp. | reverse complement strand
CGGATGCTGCCAGGAGAACCACGAACCCGTGCGGCCGAAGCCCGACATCACCTCGTCGAGGATCAGCACGATGCCGTGCCTGTCGCACAGCTCGCGCACCCCGCTGAGGTAGCCGGGCGGCGGGATCAGCACGCCGGCCGTGCCAGGGACGCCCTCGAGCAGGATCGCGGCGATCGACGCCGCCCCCTCCGAGACGATGACCCGCTCGAGGTGCTGGAGGGCGCGAGCGCTCTCCTCCTCGGGCGTCGTCGCCCAGAACTCGGTGCGGTAGAGGAACGGGCCGAAGAAGTGCACATGACCGCGCGCATACTCGTTCGGCACGCGGCGCCAGTCGCCGGTCGCGACGACGGCCGCGCCCGTGTTGCCGTGGTAGCTGCGATAGGTGCTGAGCACCTTGTCGCGGCCCGTCGTGAGCCGGGCCATGCGGATCGCGTTCTCGTTGGCATCCGCTCCCCCGTTGGTGAAGAACACCCGGCCGAAGTGCGACCCCGCCTTCGCGAGGATGCGCGCCGCCGCCTCGCCGCGCGCGAGGTTCGCGTGCGCGGGGGCGACCATCGGCAGTTCCGCCGCCTGCTTCTGGATCGCCGCGACGACCTTCGGATGCGTGTGGCCGATGTTCATGTTGACGAGCTGGCTCGAGAAGTCGAGGTAGCGGGTGCCGTCGTAGTCCCACACCTCGCTGCCGTGGCCGCCGGCGACGACGAACGGGGTCAGCGCGCCCTGCGCCGACCAGGAGTGGAAGACGTGCGCGCGGTCGAGGTCGTAGGCGCGGGTGCCCAGCTCGGGGTCGAGGTCGGCGGCGTTGTCGGTCATGGGGTGGAGCCTTTCGTGCTGCTGCGGTGGAGCGGTGATGCGGGGTGGTGCGGGGGCGGCGGACCGCCCCCGCACCGGGATGTTCGGACCTACTGGCCGCCCTCGGTGAGGGTGACCTCGATCGGCGTGTAGGCGCCGCTGACGTCGACTCCCTCGTCCGCGAGTTCCGCGAGCGCCTTCTCGATGTACTCGTTCGAGAAGGCCGAGTCGGCGGGCTCCGCGGTGATCAGCGGCAGGCCGTCCTGGTTGATCGCCGCGAGCGCACCCGCGACCGTCTTGTCCCACGCCGCCTGGTCGATGACGCCGAAGTCGGCACCGGTCCAGATGAGCTTGTTGACCTCGTTCATCTGCCACTGCTGGTGCACCGGACCCACGGGGAACGCGGCCTCGGCGTTGCTCGCGATGTCGTAGACCTTCGCGGCGGCGTCCTCCGGGTTGTCGCGGGCGTACAGCCAGCCCTTGATGATCGCCTTCAGGAAACGCACGGCGGCGTCGGCGTAGGCCGGGTCGTCGGCGAGACGCTGCGTGTCGGCCCAGATCGCGTCCTGCAGCATCGCGCCCTCGGTGTCCTCGTAGTAGATGACATCGAGATCGTCGAGCGTGTAGAGCTCGCCGGTGGCCGGGTTGACGGTCTCGAGCAGCTGCGCGAGCTCGTTGTAGGTCATCGCCTGCGCGGCGTCGACGTCGCCGTTGAGCAGGGCGTTCATCGAGAAGTCCTGCGTCGTGATCGACACCGAGGTCGAGTCGAGGCCCTCGGCCGCCATCGCGGCGAAGATCTCCCACTCGTTGCCGAAGCCCCACGAGCCGATGCGCTTGCCCTCGAAGTCGGCGACCGACTCGATCCCGTCGCCCTTGAACGACACCTGCGTGGTGCCCGAGGCCTGGAAGACCTGGGCGATGTCGGTCAGTTCGACGCCCGTGGCCTCGAGGCTGCCGAGCACCTTCGGCACCCAGGCGATCGCGAAGTCGACGTCGCCGGCGATGAGGGCGTCCTGCGGCACGATGTCGCCGCCCGAGGGGACGATCTCGACCGAGTCGAAGCCGTACTCCTCGAAATAGCCCTCCTCCTGCGCGAGGTAGTAGCCGGCGAACTGGGCCTGCGGGAGCCACTGCAGCTGGAGCTTGATCTCGGTGATCGGCTCGAAGTCGCCGTCATCCGAACCGGTGTCGGCCGGAGCGGAACATGCGGCGAGCGCGAGCGCCGTCGCGGCGGCGGCGGAGGCGAGGAGCCCCCGCCGGATGCTGTGCTTCATGTGTGTCCTTTCGTCGGGGTGGTGCGAAGGGGGTGCCGGTCAGACCGGCGCTCGCCTCGTCACGAGCCGCTCGAGGAGCGACGTGACGAGGAAGAACAGGAGGCCGAGGGCGATGCCCCCGGCGACGAACGACCAGGAGAGCGCGGCCCGCCCGGACTTCGCGTACGTCGCGATCGCCGTGCCGATGCCGTCGGCCGGGCCGCCGAAGTACTCCGCGACGAGCGCGGAGATGACGGCGAGCGACGACGCGATGCGCAGGCCGGTCATCAGGTAGGGCAGCGCGGTCGGCAGGGTCAGGACGCGGAAGGTCTGGATGCCGGTCGCCGCCGAGGCGCGCAGCAGGTCGCGGTGCACGGGCCGGGTCTGCCGCAGCCCGCGGAGCACGTTGATGAAGACGGGCACGAAGGCGGCGATCGCCGCGACCGCCTGACGGCCGAACTGGTTCGACGCACCGAACATCCCGTTCAGGATCGGGGTGAGGGCGACGATCGGCACCACGGCGAGGGCGGCGACCAGCGGAGCGAGCATCCCGTCGATCGGGCGGGCGGCGGCGGCCAGCCCGGCGAACACGATCGCGAGGAGCGCGCCGGCGAGCAGACCGATCACGGCGTTGGTGCCGGTCACGAGCACGTCGCCGAGGATCAGCTCCCAGCGCAGCCCGAGTTCGGTGCCGATCGCGATCGGGCTCGGCAGCATCCGCGGCGCCGTCCGCAGCACGTCGACCCAGAGCATCCAGAGGGCGACGATCAGCACGCCGACCCCGACCGGGGCGGCGAGGCGGACCCAGCCGGGCAGGGCGCTCATCGTTCGTTGGCCCTCTCCACGGGCGCGCCGTGCAGGGCCTCGCGCACCTCGGTGACCTTGGCGAAGTACTCCGGCGATTCGCGGAGTGCGTCGCCCCGGGGGCCGTCGAACCCGGTTGCGATCACGTCGGTGATCCGCCCCGGGCGCGGACTCATCACCACGACCCGGTCGGAGAGGAAGACCGCCTCGGGGATCGAGTGCGTCACGAAGACGACGGCGGCGCCGGTCTCGGCCGCGATGCGGGCCAGCTCGCCCTGGAGGTATTCGCGGGTCATCTCGTCGAGGGCGCCGAACGGCTCGTCCATCAGCAGCAGACGCGGCCGTTCGGCGAGCGCGCGGGCGATCGCGACCCGCTGCTGCATGCCGCCCGAGAGCTGGTCGGGGTAGCGGTCGACGAAGTCGGTCAGCCCGACGAGTTCGGCGAGTTCGGCGACGCGCGCCTTCCTGCCCGCGGCGTCGACCCCGTGCAGTTCGAGCGGCAGGGCGATGTTCGCGGCGACGTCGCGCCAGGGCAGCAGCCCGGCCTGCTGGAACGCGATGCCGTAGTCCTGGTCGAGGCGGGCCTGCCGGGGCGTCTTGCCGAACACCTCGAGCGTGCCGATGCTCGACTCGTCGAGGTCGGCGATGAGGCGCAGCAGCGTCGACTTGCCGCACCCGGAGGGACCGATGAGCGAGACGAACTCGCCCGCGCGGACCTCGAGCTCGACGCCGGTGAGGGCGACCACCTCTCCCCGCGTCACGGCGAAGGTCTTGCCCACTCCCGACGCCCTGACGGCCGGTGCGGAATCCTCGGGGGTGGGGGTCATGCCGTCGCCTCTCCGCGTCGATAGGTCTTCAGGCCGACGCCGAGCAGCGCGACGGAGCCGGCCGCCACGAGCCCGAGCGCGATGGCCCCGAACGTCGGACCCCACGGGGCCGACGGGTCGCTCGAGCCCTGCCCGGCGAGCTGGATGATCATCCGGCCGATGCCGCCCCGCATGCCGATCGACACCTCCGCGACGACGGCTCCGACGACCGCGTTCGCGGCGGCGAGACGAAGCGCCGGCAGCAGGTGCGGGACGGCCGCGGGAAGTCGCAGACGGAACAGCGTCTTCCAGTAGCCGGCCGCGTAGGAGCGCATGAGGTCGACGTGGATCGCGTCGGGCGAGCCGAGTCCGCGCAGGGCGCCGATCGCGACCGGGAAGAACGCGAGATACGAGGCGATGACGGCGACCGACGCCCACTGCGGCCAGTCTACCCCGCCGCGGTCGATCTGATTGCCGATCGCATTGACGACGGGCGCGAAGGCGATGAGCGGCACGGTCTGGCTGACGACGACCCAGGGCAGGATGCCCCACTCGGCGATCCGCCAGCGCTGCATCACGAGCCCGAGCAGCAGGCCGACGAGCACGCCGATGACCCAGCCGACGGCGGCGACGCCGAGCGTGAACCCGGCGGCCTGCACCACCGTGATCCAGAGCGGAGGCGTCGAGCCGCCGCTCGTGGCCTCGAAGAGCCGGGCGCCCATGTCCCAGAGGTGCGGCATCGAGCGGTCGTTGGTGCGCGGGAGCAGCATCACCCCCGAGCCGGTCTCGCCGTCGACCGCACCCACCGTGAAGCCGTCGACGGGTCCCACCGCCTTGTAGAGCTCCCACGCGCCCGCGACGAGGAGGAGGCCGAGCACTCCCCAACCGACCGCGGCGGCGCGCTTCACGCCGCTCAGCTCTTCGCCGTGTCGGATTTTTTGGCGAGCACCGCGGCCGACATGGCGGGGATGACGGTCTCGCCGTACACGCGGAGGGTCTCCTCCTTGTTGTCGTGCTGCAGGTAGCCGGCGAACTGGTGCACCCCGATCGCCTCGAGCTCCCTCAGCTTCGCGAGGTGCT
>CAZPJC010000185.1:0-4736 GCA_964586645.1 uncultured Schumannella sp. | reverse complement strand
CCCTCGAGGGCGAGGGCACCGAGGTCACGATCGACGTGCCCCTGCTCTGGCTCACCCGCGGGTAGCGCCGGGCGTCAGCCGCCGGCGCGCAAGGTGCGGCGGTCGGTCCCGGTCTTGGCGTAGAACCGGGACAGGTGGTTCTCGACAGTGCGCACCGAGATGCCGAGCTTCGCGGCGATCTCGTCGTTGCTGAGCCGCCGGGCGGCGAGGTCGGCGACGGCCCGTTCGCGCGCCGTCGGCAGATCGGCGCTGCTCGCGGCTCGTCGCGCCGGGTGGAGTGTCGGAGCGTCGATCCCGGCCTCGAGTTGCTCGGCGAGCGCGAGCATCCGGCGTCGTAGCTCGCCGTGCAACGTCCGTCGTCGGGTGAGCACGTGCCGCAGCGCATCACGGGCCGTGGGCCGCATTCCCGCCTCGGCGACGGTCCGCGCGGCCTTGAGGGTGCCTTCACCGTCGCCGTCGACGACCCCCGCGGCCAGGGACCGCAGGGCGTCGATGAGCCGATTGCCGGGTGCGGCAGCGGCGACAGCCCGCTCGAGCACCGGCAGCACGACAGCGGCCCGACCGAAGCGGATCCCGAGCGAGGCGGTCAATGCCGCCACCAGGCCGTAGCCGGCATCCAGCGCTCCTCCCGCGACTCCGGCGAGGAACTCCGCGGCCTCGTCGCCCCGGCCGCTGCAGTACAGCTCCCAGGCTCGGCACTCGGCCAGGAGCATGGCCGCGCGCGGCTCCGCAGTCTGCTCATCGCGCAACAGCCCCACCGTCGCACGAGCAGTCGCGGCGTCACCGGCGGCCGCGGCGAGCACCGCGCGCAAGGCCAGGGCCGCGCCGAGCAGGCCCGTCGGGTCGCGCCACCGCAGCTGGTCGACGGCGAGAGCGGCGAGCCGCGACCCCTCTGCCAACCGTCCGTCGTAGGAGCAGAAGACGCCGAGGGTGTAGGTCCACATGCCGACGGCATCCGTCACCGGCCCGGTGCGCTGACGTGCGACGCTGCGCCAGGCTGCCTCCCCGTCGGCGGCGGCCAGGTGCCGGAAGAACTCCTCGAGGTGGATCGCCGCAGCGGCCTGCGGGTCGAGGGTGCCGAACTCCCTCTCGACGGCGGCGAGGGCGTCGGCGGACTCGCGCGCCGCGTCCGGGTGCCCGCGCATCGACTCCCCGAGCACCGCCGCCATCGCCGCGCGGACGAGCAGCGCGGGCGGCGCGTCGCGGGGCAGCGCACCGTCGCCCTCGTGGCGGTGCCCGGCGAGGGTGCGCCAGATCCGCAGCTCCGGCTCCAGCGCGACGCGCAGCTCCTCGGGCAGGTCCGGTGTCTGGCGGCGGGCGAGGTCGAGCGCCGCGCCGACATCGAACCGCCGGAAGGCGAGGTGCTCCCCCTGGCGGGCGATGCCGAGGGCACGCAGTTCGGAGGTCGGCGAGCAGCGCCAGCCGGCCGCGAAAGCCGCGTCGGCCTCGTCGAGCCGGCCGAGCAGGGACAGCGAGTCGCCCTGGTCCCAGCGCAGAGCTGCGGTGTCGCCGCCGGCGGCCACGGCGAGCGGGGCGAGTTCGGCGACGGTGTCGTGATCGCCGACGGTGTGCGCGACGGCGGCGGCCGCGGCGAGGCGGTTGGCATCCACGGCACCGCCAGCGGCGAGCAGCAGCCGCACGCCGCTGGTGCGTCGCAGCGGGTCGGGGTCGGCGTCGAGCAGTCGGACGGCCGCGTCGACCACCTCGGCTCGAGCGGGGTCGGCGTCGAGCGATCGGCGGGCGACCTCCACGAACAGCGGATGCGGCAGCCGGACCGTGCCGTCGGAGGCGGCGTCGACGAGGCGGGCCCCGCGCAGTCCGTCGAGCCCTGCCGCGTCGTCCGGGGTGAGCAGGTCGACGCGGACACCGTCGGCCAGGGCCAGCAGTTGCGCGGTGCGGCGGGACGGTGCCGCGAGTGCGGCGAGGCTGCGTTCGGCGAGCTCGGTCACGTCGCCGGCGTCCTCCAGGGCGAGGCGGATGCCGTGCGGCGATCGTTCGGCGGCTCCGGCGGCGAGGGAGCGCAGCACGAGTCCGCGCACGAAGAGCGGGTTGCCGTCGGTGCGCCGCCACAGGGCGTCGATCGTGTCGGGGGCGGCGCTCGCCCCGAGGTGGCGCTCCAGCACCTCGGCGATCTCGTCGGGGCGCAGGCCCGGGACGGGATGCTCCGACACGAGGTCGTCGCGGCGCAACCGTTCCATCGCCTCGGGGAGGCGTTCGCCGCTGCGCGCCGCGATGAGGGAGGCCACACCGAAGACCCGGACCAGTTGGTAGACGGTCGCCGAGCTCAGCTCGTCGAGCTGGTGTGCGTCGTCGACGACGACGAGATGGCTCTCGGGGTCACGGCCCACACGGTCGAGCACCAGCTGCAGGCGCTGGTCCGTGGACAGGCCGAGTTCGGCGTCGGCGGAGAGCGCGGCGAGGGCGGGGGCGAGAGCGCCCAGCGGCACGCGGGCGAACGGCGCCGCGCCGGTGACCGGCACGATGCGGCGGCCGGCGGCGCGCGCCTCGGCGACGATCGCGGCGAGCAGGGTCGACTTGCCGGTTCCGCCGATCCCGGTCAGCAGCTGTGCCCGCGCCGGGCGGCGCGCGAGGCCGTGCTGGATGGCCTCACGCAGCTGCGACCGGGCGGCGATCGGCCAGCTGGCGTGCTCGGGCATGCCCCTCCGGTGTCCTCGTCGGCCTGACGACCCCACTGTAGCGGGGGTCGTCGGACCGGCCCGAGGTCACGAAGCTGGCGTCGGCGTCACCCCGTAGTTGAGCGCGGTCTTGCCATCGGTGACGTACCAGCCGAGCGACACCGTCCAGTCGGGGCCGACGAGCACGAGAGCGTTGATCTCCCCGGTCGTCTCGGCCGTGACCTCGAAGCCCTGGCCGACGAGAGTGTCGCGAAGGCCCGTGATCGGGGTGTCGTCGTCGAGCAGGTAGCTGAGAACGTAAGTGCCGTCGGCGGCGAGCGATGACAGCAGCTGGCCGTCGGGAGTCGGCAGCCCGGGCCAATCGGAGGGCAGCCGGCCCGTCGACACGTCGGTGCCGGTGGCGTCCTCGATGGTCTCCTCGATGGTGTTCTCGACGACGTCCTGCGGGCTGGGGATCACACCGCAGCCGGCGAGCAGGGTGACGGCGAACGCCGCGGCGGCGAGAGCGACAGGGCGACGGAACATGCGGAGGGCCTCCAGAAGGTCCGACGCACCGCGCGGCGCGTCGAAACAGGACGACTCTCACGATGCGTGCCGGAACGGCACCCGACAATGAGGGGTTACCACTCAGACGCGACGGGCATGACCCTGGACCTCCCCCTCAGCGGGGAGGGTGCGCGTGCAGCTAGGACGCGCGGCGCGCGCGAGCGGCGCGACGCTTCAGCGCCCGACGCTCGTCTTCGCTGAGCCCGCCCCAGACGCCCGAGTCCTGGTTGGTCTCGAGCGCGTACTGCAGGCACTGCTCGGTGACGGAGCACCGCGCGCAGACCGTCTTCGCCTTGTCGATCTGGTCGACGGCGGGTCCGGTGTTGCCGACCGGGAAGAAGAGTTCCGGGTCTGCGGTGAGACAGGCGGCCTTGTCACGCCAATCCATGGTGGTGCTCCTTCGTTGTTGCTGACGCGGGCGCGAAGCGGGTTCGTTGTCAGGTATTTCGCGCATGGTCGAAGTGAGAACGGAAAGTTGGGGGAAAAGTCGGCCTTCCGGACTCACCTACGACTCTGTAGGCGTCACATCAACCGTCAGTCAGGGTTTCATACTTGTTACATCGAATCAATAGGTGATCCTTCAGCTCCCCGTCACCGCCCGGCAACCGTCTGGGCGCTGCTGGCGGTCGTCGCTGCCGAGTTCGCGGGTGTTCTCGCCCTCGGCATCCTGCTCCTGGTGGAGCTGCTGACCGAGCCGCCGGCCTCCGTCGCGACCGCGCTCGCCCTCGTCGTGCTGGCCGGGATCACGGCCGGCGTGCTCGGCGCGGTGCTCGCCGGGGTCTGGCGCGGCCGGGCCTGGGTGCGGGCCGCGGGCGTCGTCTTCCAGGTGCTGCTGTTCGCGATCGGCGTCGGCGCGCTGCAGGGCGCGCTCGCTCAGCCGGGCTGGGGCTGGCCGCTCATCATCGTCGCCGTGATCGGCTTCGTGCTGCTCGTCGCCCGGCCGACGGCCGCGTGGCTCAGCGGGCGAGACGCAGCTTCTTGAGCAGCATCGCGACGTGCCCGGTCGCCTTGATGTTGTAGAGCGGCATGAGGATGCGGCCCTCCTCATCGAGCACGAAGGTCGCCCGGATCACGCCCTGCACGGTGCGGCCGTAGAGCTGCTTCTCACCGAACGTGCCGTAGAGCCCGTGCACCTCGCGCGTCGGATCGCTCAGGATGATCTGCGGCAGCTTCTCGTCTTTCGCGAAGGCGGCGTTGGCCGCGGGCTCATCGCGCGAGATGCCGACGACGCGGTATCCGGCCTCCTCGAAGACCGACATGTGGTCGCGGAAGTCGCACGCCTGGCTCGTGCACGCGGGGGTGCCGGCCTCGCCGTAGAAGTAGACGATCGTCTTCGACCCGCGCGTGCTCGACAGCGTGAACGGGTGGCCGTTCTGGTCGGTGAGGGTGAAGTCCGGGGCGAGCGAGCCTTCTTCGAGGCGGACGGAATCAGGCATCGCTGGTCATGCTATCGTTGTCCCTCGGTCCACTCGTGGACTGCGCACCTCTAGCTCAATTGGCAGAGCAACTGACTCTTAATCAGTGGGTTCCGGGTTCAAGTCCCGGGGGGTGTAC
>CAZPJC010000184.1:0-4815 GCA_964586645.1 uncultured Schumannella sp. | reverse complement strand
CGACGGTGAGCGTCGCCGCGGTCGCCATCACCGGATTGAAGTTGCGGCTCGTCTTGCGGTACACGAGGTTACCGAGCCGGTCGCCCTTGAAGGCGCCGATAAGGGCGACGTCGCCCTTGATCGGGCTTTCGAGCACGTACTCCCGGCCGTCGATGACCCTGGTTTCCTTGCCCTCGGCGAGGAGGGTGCCGACGCCGGTGGGGGAGAAGAAGCCGCCGATGCCGGCGCCGCCCGCCCGGATGCGTTCGGCGAGGTTGCCCTGCGGAACGACTTCGAGCTCGATCTTGCCCGCGCGGTACAGCTCGTCGAACACCCAGGAGTCGACCTGGCGGGGGAAGGAGCAGATCACCTTCCTCACCCTTTGCGCTTTGAGGAGAGCCGCGAGGCCGGTGTCGCCGTTGCCGGCGTTGTTCGCCACGATGGTCAGATCCTTCGTGCCGACCTCGAGCAACCCGTCGATCAGCGCGATCGGCTGGCCCGCCAACCCGAAGCCTCCGACGAGCACCGTGGCGCCATCCGGGATGCCTTCGAGGGCGGCAGCGACGTCGGGGACGATCTTCGTCCGCATACCGTTGTCCTCACCCGCTCGTTCGGGATGCGTACGAGCGTTCTCTCTGAGAACAGGTTATCGCAGTGCGGATGTCGCTTGCGTGCTGAAAACTAAAGTGCTTCAATGGTCAGGCGGCGACAAACTAAAGGAGACGGCTGTGGCATCAGGGCGCGAGTGGGCACTTCAAACGCTGGGATCAGATGGTGTGCTGGTGCGAGAGCAGGTCCAGGAGATCATCCTGCAGTGCCACGAGCAGATGGCGAACGCTCAGGCTGAAGCCCAGATGAATCACAGCGGGCCCTACAGCTACATCTGGTTGAAATGCCTCAACGAGTTCAGTAGCAAGCTCGGTCGCCTCCCGAGTGCCGAGATCGTCCCCCTCTACCGGACCCCGTACAAGCTCGTCTCGGTCGGCGGGGTGATCGTCTTTCCGTGGCGGTTCGGCCGCGATGCGAATGACTCGGCAACGGATTCGATTTTCGCGATTTCGGGCACTCGGGAAAGGATCACCAAGATCAGGCCCACCGTCTCGCAGCCTCGGCTCGATATTGAGTTCGAGCACCCTGAACTGAGCGAAGAGGAACTTCAGATTGCCGACGATCGGATCACGGCGGAGCTCGCGAAACGCACTCCACTGGTTGTGGTCGGGTACGCAAGCAATCCTACAGTTCTTCATCAAATCGTCTGGGGGGAGGCCGTTCTCCAAGAGGATCGTCGCTTGAAATTCAGTCATCTCGAGGTGCTTCACAGCGCGAACGAGGCCGAACTGGTCGGCGTTGGCGGAGCCGCGTTCGACGAGGGTGAGATCCCGCGTCCGCAGTTCGGTGACGTGTCGGAAGGCACGTCGGGACAGTGACTTCGGGCGACACCCCGTTCGAGATCTTCAGCGAGATCGAAGGATTCGATCTCGACGCGGTTGCACTTGCTTTCGACCCTGCTCGGCTAACCCAGGCGCGGCAAGCTGCGGGCATGACCAAGGCGAAGTTGGCCGACCTGGTAGGCGTCACTGCCGCCGCCATAGGTCAATACGAAGCGCGGGTGGTGGCGCCGCGGAAGACATTGCTCTCAAGCTTGGCGAAGGCCCTGGACGTCCCACCGATGTACTTCGCGGCTGGTCGTCCAATCGGTCGGGTAGACGGTGCGCAGGTTCATTTCCGGAGCCTTCGCTCAACTTCGTCTCGAGACCGCAGCAAAGCGTTGGCGTTCATTGAGCAGGTGTGGGAACTCTCAGTCGCTCTTGAGAAGCGCGTACGTTTTCCAGCGGTAGATTTGCCCGACCTGGATGGGCTAGACCCCAAGGCGGCTGCCGTTGCGCTGCGGCGCTACTGGGGTTTGGATAAGGGGCCGGTGCGTCACTTGGTGGCGCTGATCGAGTCCAAAGGCATCATCGTGTCGTTGCTCACGCTGGCCAACGCCGATGTCGCCCGTGTCGGAGCCTTCTCTACTTCGCATCTCGAGCGACCAATCATCGTGATCACTCCTGAACGTGCTCGATCGATCTACACCTATCGATTTACGATCGCCCACGAGCTTGGACACCTATTGATGCACCGCGATACGAATCCAGGAGATCTGCAGCAAGAGCGGGAGGCTGATCAGTTCGCCGCTGACTTTCTTACGCCGCGGAATGAGATTGCTAATCTTCTTCCTCGTGCCTTGAACTTCGCGCTCCTTCATCAACTGTCTCGACACTGGGGTGTCTCGGTCGAGTCGCTCTTGTATCGCATGAAGGAACTCGGTGTCGTCTCAGAAGCTGCGATCCGTCGGGGGTTTCAACGACTCAACCAACTGAGAGATTCAGGCATCGAAGCAGCGGAGCCACTCAACGCTTATCCCGGTGAGATGCCTTCTTTGTTGCGTGAGGCGGTGGCGGTGGCGAGCCGGCACGGGACCGACCCGATAGACATCTCAAACGAGCTCAAGTGGAAGCCATACCGTCTCAGGGAGGTCGTCGGTGAGACCTCGAGTCGGCCGAGCCTTCGCGTAGTTCCCGAGTGAACTAGGCGACAAGATGTTGCCCAGTCCTCTGCTCTGTGTGAACTGATCTAACAAAGCGAGGCACATCTCGGGGCTACCGGCCCGCCGAAGGTCGGCCCTCGCGGCGGAGCTATCGCCCGGACTTTACGGTTCGGGCTCGATACGACGCGCGCGAACCAATAGTTTCAGCACCTTTAGACAGCGGTCCGCTCTTCGGCCGCGGAAGGCGATGCTGCCCACCGCGGCGGATGCGATTAGCAGAAGGTAGCCAAGCGCGACCCAACTGAAGCCGCGGGCGGCGTCCAGGAGGGTGGACAACACTGGTTCAAGCCACCAAGGCACGATTACTCCCGCTCCGGCGACCGCCCGCCGATAGGGGTGGGCGAGCCGCCGTCGCGTGCTGGCGAAGCCCGCCAAACGGTTCGGCGCCGACACTCGATCCCCGCATGTTGGGCACCGCGATACGAAGACGGACGCAGGAGCGGATCAAAGTCATGTGGCCGAAGGTAGTTCAGTGACGTCGCTCGCGCACATCGAATTTTCGACCTTATCAGCGGACAGGCAGGCCGCTTCAAGCGGGCTCACGCGACTGCTATAGCTTAGGAAGAAGGCCCCTATTCAAGGGGATCCGGCACGTCTATTGCGGAATACAGTAGTTAAGGCAAAACCCCATTCACTCCGGTACCCCCGATACACCGGGTTGTCCCGCAACAGCCGTAAGGAATCTCGTGGCCACGAAGCTGCAACTCGACGCTCTGACTCTTCTGCAAGAGGAGGTGGGCCGCTCCAAGCGGACTACGGGCGTCCAGTTCGCTCCCTCGTTCGCAAGAAGCGCAGACACCGACAAACCGCCGGCGCTGGCCCGCCTCTTCGGAGCCGGACGTGGGGGAGAGGTGCGCCTGAAGCTTTTCCTCACTTTCGCGCTACGCGCGACGAGCGGTCGCCCGACGTTGCCCGCTCGTCGGCCCAGGACGCTGGCACGCATGCTTGGTCTACCGCCGGAGACCGGGCCGCGGCGGGCCTCAGACGCCATGCGCTGGCTCGCTACCAACCGTTTCCTCACGATCTCCCCGAAGGTTGGGACGCCCGGCGAGATTCTGTTGCTTGACGCCGCCGACCCGCCCTCCGACCTCCCAAAGCGTGATCGACACGGCCGCTACTTGTCGGTGCCGATCGACCTGTGGACCGGAGGACTCCTTCTAGAGATGCCCGCACGAGAACTCGCGGTCTATATCGCTCTCCTCGATGTCACCTACGACGACGACGAGGGCTCCATGAGCAGGCACCAGAAGCGGCAGTACGGCATCTCCGACGACACGTGGACTAGGGCCGTCAAAGGCCTCGTCGAGAAGCGGTTGATTGTCGTCCGAACGGAGGTTGAGGACGATGAGGAACGAATCCCGCGCGTGCGACACATCTACCGCCGTGTCGCACCGGAGGCGTGGGTCAAGCTCTCATAACCACGCAATGTGGGGCTCCGGACAATCGCTAATACACGTCCTTGCTGCCTCTCGCGCCCGAGGCGTTCTGCTGACGGGGCCGGGCCTCCGTCTGAGTGGTGGTGAGGCTAGGTCGCGTCGTCGTGATGCCGCTACTGTCGGCGACGTGAGCGAATCTGAACCGCAACCGGCTGAAGTCGAGCGTCGTGACCCAGGGCTAAGCGCGATCATCGAACGGGCTTCGGCGGCCAGTATTCAGATCGAAACGCGGATCGTAGGTACTGGCACCCCCCGCGAGCGCGAATACGTAATGATCTTTATGCCAAACGGCCGCCGCTTGCGAAGTGTGGTTTTGTTCCCAAACGACTTCGAAGACTTTCTTGGTCTGCCGTTCGAGAACTATGTCTTCCTGGGCGACTATCAAGCGTTTGTAGACACATCAACGGGTGAGATCGAGGCGATCGTCACAGTCCACGGTTCCAGCCGCAATGCGCCAGCAGCCTTGCTCGCGCGGCTGCCGGGCGTTGAGGCCGCGAACGACGATGCCGCGGACGTTGATCCTGAACTAGTCGAGCAAGAGGACTCGCAAGGCGAGGCGCCGGAAGACGGTCCCTGGCGGCTTCGTCTCGAAGATGGCGGCAAGCGAGTTGAGATCTCTCACCCCTCGCTCGGCGCCACGGCTATGGACTTGGCGTACGGGCGCAGAGCGGCCTCGGTGAAAATCTCCGGCGTTCCAAGCACGGATCACGATTCCGCATTGGCAGTGCTCGAACGCTACGGTGCGTCGCTGTTGCTTGGGTGACGTCCCTCTGAGTGGTGGAGTTTCTCAACACCTGCGAGGTCAGTTGT
>CAZPJC010000183.1:0-4865 GCA_964586645.1 uncultured Schumannella sp. | reverse complement strand
CGGCGAACTGCACCTGGTCGCCGAGCAGCGCGTGCGTGCCGACGACGATCGACGCTCCGCCCGACGCCGCCGCGAGCGTCGCCTTGCGGCGGTCGGCGACCGGCAGCTGCCCGGTGATGAGCGTCGGGCGCAAACGCGCCGCGAGGTCGGGGCCGAGCGACTGCACGATCGAGCGCAGGTGCTGCCCCGCGAGCACCTCCGTCGGGGCGAGGAACGCCGACTGGCCGCCCGAGTCGGCGACCGCGAGCATCGCCTTGAGCGCGACGAGCGTCTTGCCCGAGCCGACCTCGCCCTGCACGAGCCGGTTCATCGGGATGCCCGACGCGAGGTCGTGCTCGATCTCCGCGCCGACGGCCCTCTGGTCGTCGGTGAGCTCGAACGGCAGGCGTGCCTCGAACTCCGCCGACGCCTTGCCGGGCACCCGTTTGCTCGCCACCCGCGCCCGGGCGAGAGCGCGCTGCCGCAGCAGCGAGGTCTGCAGCACGAGCGCCTCGTGGAAACGCAGCGTCTCCTGCGCGCTCTTCCAGTCGGCGTCGACGCGGGGGTGGTGGATGAGGCGCAGGGCGTCGCGGAAGTCGAGCAGTCCGCGGGTGGCGCGCACGACATCCGGCACCGGGTCGTCGAGCGGGGGCAGGGCGTCGACCTGGGCCTGGATCACTCCGCGGATCTTCGTGCCGTCGAGCGACGACGTCGCCGGGTAGATCGGCATCGGCGCCTCGGCCCAGGCCCGCGCCTCCTCGGAGTCGGCCTCGAGATCCTCGGGGAACGCCTCGTAGGCGGGGTGCGCGAGCTGCCGGGTCTCCCGGTAGAGCCCGACCTTGCCGGCGAAGATCGCGCGCATCCCGACCTTCAGCCCGTAGGTCGCCTTGCGGCTGAAGAAGGTCAGCTGGAGGGTGCCGGTGCCGTCGGTGATCACGACCTCGATCAGCTCGCCGTGACGGTTGCGCATCGGACGCGACTGGATGCTGCGCACCTCCGCGACCACGACGACGGTGTCGCCGATGCGCAGCGCGTCGAGCGGCGTGAGGTCGCCGCGGGTGGCGTACCGACGCGGGTAGTGGCCGAGCAGATCGCCGACGGTCTCGAGCCCGAACGCCTTCTCGAACAGCGGCGCGACGCGCGCACCGAGCGCCGTCAGCAGGCGCGTGTCGAGAGGTCCGGGCACCCTCCGAGGGTAGCTACAACCACCCGCGCCGCTTGAACACGATGTAGAGCACGAGGCTCGACGCCGCCATCGCCCCGAGCGCCGCCGGGTAGCCCCAGGTCTGGTGCAGCTCGGGCATGAAGTCGAAGTTCATCCCGTAGATCGACCCGATGAGCGACGGCGCGAACAGGATGGCCGCCCAGCCCGAGATGCGGCGGGTCTGGTCGGCCTGCGCGTTGCTCGCCTCGGAGAGCCGCTGCGCCTCCTCGTTCTGCCGCTGGCCGACGAGCGAGGTGTTGACGGCGAGGATGTCGCGCAGCAGCACGCGGAACTCCTCGATCTTCTCCGTCGCCTGCGTGACGTGGTCGGCGATGTCGCGCAGCACCGGCTCGAGGTGGTCGTCGACGTGCCCGTCGGCGAATCCGGCCGAGAACTGGTCGAGCATCGCGTTGAGCGGCACGACCGCGCGCTGGAACTCGATGACCTCGCGGTTGAGCTCGTAGATGCGCCGCGACACCTTCGGGTCGCCGTCGAACACCTGCGTCTCGATCTCGTCGATGTCGTTGGCGAGACCCTCGACGACCGGCTTGTAGCCGTCGACGACCGCGTCGATGATCGCGTAGAGCACCGCCTCGGTGCCCCCGTGCATCGCATCCGGCGTCGTCTCCATGTGCCGACGCACGATCGACAGGTCGGGGCCCTCGCTGTGCCGCACCGTGATGACGAAGTTCGCGCCGGCGAAGACGTGCAGCTCACCGAAGTCGACGCGCTCGTCGTCGTCGTCGTAGTGCGCCGCCCGCAGCACCATGAACATCGTGTCGCCGTATCGCTCGAGCTTCGGGCGCTGGTGGGCGACCACGGCATCCTCGATCGCGAGCTCGTGCAGATCGAACTCCTCGGCCAGCTCGACCAGCAGCGACGACTCCGGACGGTAGAGCCCGATCCAGGCCAACGCGGTCGGCCGCTTCGCGAGAAGGGCGAACGTCTCGGCCAGGGTCGCCGGGGTCGCGATCCGCTCGCCGTCGACGTAGACGGCGTTGTTCACCACCCCGGGTTCGCGCGTCGCCACGTGCCGATCGTAGAGCGGCGATCCGTCGCACATGTCACGGATCGCCCGTGTCCGACCCGCGGGATTGGCGGATTAGGGTGACGGGGTGACGCGGATCATCTCGGGCTTCGCCGGATCGCTGCGCCTCGCGGTGCCGCCGGTCGGCACGCGCCCCACGAGCGACCGGGTGCGGGAGGCGATCTTCTCGGCGCTCGACGCGCGCGGCGTGCTCCCGGGCGCCCGGGTGCTCGACCTGTACGCCGGATCCGGCGCCCTCGGGCTCGAAGCGGCATCCCGCGGCGCCGCCCACGTCACACTCGTCGACAAGGCGACGGCCGCCCACCGGGTCACGACCGACAACGCCGCGCGCGTGCGCAAGGCCGCCCCACGCGGGGCAGCCCCCGAGATCGTCGTCTCGTCGCAGCCGGTGCAGTCGTTCCTCGGCGGCACCTCGCCGGGGATCACCTGGGATGTCGTCTTCCTCGACCCGCCCTACGATCTCGGCGGGCTCGAACTCGCGCACAATCTCGAGGCGCTCGTCCCCCGGCTCAGCGAGGACGCGGTCGTCGTCGTCGAGCGTTCCGCCCGGGATCTCCCGCCCGAGTGGCCCGAGGGGCTCGAGCTCGATCGCCGCAAGGACTACAGCGAGACCGCGGTCTTCTACCTGTCGCCGTCGACGTAGGGGTCCCAGCCGCCGCGCTCGTCGAACGGCACCCCGTCGACCCGCACGCCTTCGCCGGCCTCCACCCGGCCGATCACCCGGAACCCGCGCGGCAGCACCGCGTCCGGCGGGAAGGTGGCGAGCAGCGCGTGCGCCTCGCCGCCCTCGAGGGATGCCGGCGACTCGAGGGCCGCGAACAGGATGTCGAGCCGCACCCCCGACGCCGTCGCGATCCGCCGCGCGTCGATGCCCAGCCCGTCGCTCACGTCGAGCATCGCCGTGGCCCCGGCGAGCGCCGCCGCCGGCCCGTCGCCGAGCGGCGGCGAGGGCGCGAGCTGTGCCTCGATCTCGGCCGGGAACTCGGCGCGGAGCGCGACGGCGCGAGCCGCATCCGGTGCCCCCGTCTCGTCGACCGCGCGGGTGAACAGCAGTTCGAGGCCGCGGGCGGCGCGGTCGAGCGGCCCCGAGACGGCGAGCACGTCGCCCGGGCGCGCCCCCGATCGCGTCACCGGCTCGCGGCCCTCGAGGTCGCCGAACGCGGTCACCGCGATCGTGAACGTCGCCGACGACGACAGGTCACCCCCGACGACCCCGCACCCGGGAGCGAGACTCTCGCACGCGTCGCGCAGCCCGTCGGCGAGACCCTCCAGGACGGCCACATCGGTGCCGGGCGGCGCGGCGACCGCGACCACGAGCGCGGTCGGCACGGCGCCCATCGCGGCGACGTCGGCGAGGTTCGTCGCGGCGGCCTTCCAGCCCAGGTCGTGCGGCGTCGACCAGGCGAGCCGGAAGTCGGGCCCGTGGATCATCATGTCGGTCGTCACCACGAAGCGGCCGTCGGGGGCGCGCAGCACGGCCGCGTCGTCGCCGGGCCCCAGGACCGTGGCGGCGGAGTCGGGCAGCCGGGGGAAGATCCGGGCGAGCACCGCGCTCTCTCCGAGCTCGCCGAGGGTGACCACGTCGGCCAGGTTAGCCTGGGACCGTCATGAACTCCCGCCGCACCCTCGCCGCCCTCGCCGCCGCCGCCCTCGCCGCCGTGCTGGCGGGCTGCTCGCCGGTGGTGTCGATGATCCCCGCGGCCGAGTTCGCCAACGACCCCGGCTGCGCCGCCGCGACCGTGCGGATGCCGGACGCGATCAGCAGCTACGAGCTGCGGCAGACCGACGCGCAGGCCACGGCCGCGTGGGGGAACCCGACGGTCGTGCTGCTGTACTGCGGGGTGCCGGTGCCCGAGGTGTCCGACCTGCCGTGCGTCGACATCGGCGACATCTTCTGGCTGCGCGAGGAGGTTCCCGCGGGGCTCGCGTTCACCAGCTACGGGCGCGACCCCGCCATCCGCGTCGTCGTCGACGTGCCCGAGGATGTCGCCGAGGCCCCCGTCGCCCCCGGCGTCGTGCTCGACGCGCTGGCGAACGCCGTGTCGTACACCTCGGAGACCGGCCGCGAGTGCCTCTCCGTCGAGGACACCGTCACCGGTCGATAGAGATCCCACGCGGGTTGAGTGCCGCCGGAGGCGGTGTATCGAAACCCGACTCCGTTCAGCCCGGGGTCTCGATACACCCGCTGCGCGCGCACTCGACCCGCGGTGCGTCAGCGGGGGGTGTGCAGGCCGAGGGTGATGAGCTCGTCGATCAGCTCGGGGTAGCTCACGCCGGACGCCTGCCAGCAGGCGGGGAACATCGAGATCGGGGTGAACCCCGGCATCGTGTTGATCTCGTTGAGCACGAAGCCCTCGCCGGTGAAGAAGAAGTCGACGCGCGCGAGCCCGGCTCCGCCGATCGCCTCGAACGCCCGGGCGGCGATCCGCTGCATCTCGGCGAGGTCGCCCGGGAGCAGGTCGGCCGGGCACACGAGTTCCACCCCGGACGCCCCGTGGTACTTGGCGTCGAAGTCGTAGAACTCGCGCGTCGTCAGCACGATCTCGCCGGCGACGCTCACCCGGGTCGGCCCGCCGTCACGGCCCTGCAGCACGGCGCACTCGACCTCGCGGCCGACGATCGCCTGCTCGACGA
>CAZPJC010000182.1:0-4898 GCA_964586645.1 uncultured Schumannella sp. | reverse complement strand
TACGCGCTCCCGGAGGCGCAGCGGGACCGCTTCACCGCGCGCATCTCGATGGGCTACCCCGACCAGACGGCCGAGGCCGCGATGCTGCGTCAGCGCGAGACCGGCAGCCCGCTCGACCGCCTGGCGCCCGTCGTCACCCTCGACCGGCTGCGGAGGATGATCGACACCGTGCGGGCCGTCTTCGTGAGCCCCGCGGTCGAGCAGTACGCGGTCGCGATCGCCGCGGCGACCCGCACGGATCGCGAACTGCGGCTCGGCGCGAGCCCGCGCGCGACGCTGCAGCTGGTGCGCGCGAGCAAGGCCCGGGCCGCGCTCGACGGCCGCGACTTCGTGCTCCCCGACGACGTCGACGCCCTCGCCGTGCCCGTGCTCGCGCATCGCCTCATCCCCGCGCGCTCGGGGGCGAGCGGCGCGCTCGGCGGCGAGGCGCTCGCCGAGATCACCTCGCGCATCGTCGCGAGCACGCCGGTTCCGCTCGGCGCCTCGGGCGCGGTCTGAGATCTGGCACCCGTGGCCCGCACCCGCACGCCCGCCGCGGAGGGTCTCCGCGCGCTCGAACGCACCCGCAAGATCCGCCTGACCTGGCGTGCGTGGACGTCGCTGCTGATCGGGCTGCTCGCCGTGATCCTCGGCTACGGTCTCGGCAGGCGGGAGTACTTCGTCGCCGCCGGGATCGCGCTGCTGCTGCCGATCGTCGGACTGCTCTTCGTGCGTCTGCGCCGGCCGAGGCTCGAGGTGACCCGGCTGTTCTCCCCGCCCGTCGTCGCCGTCGGCGGGGTGACGCAGGTGACCGTGCGCATCGCCAACGTCGGGCCGTCGCGCAACACCCCGTTCGTCTGGGACGACGCCCTGCCCTGGGACGAGCCGATCGCGACCCGCGAGATCGGCTGGATCACGCCCGGGCGCCGGCATCCGCATCTGGCGGTCTACGACCTGCACCCGCCCCGCCGCGGCCTCTACGCGATCGGCCCGTTCGTCGCCGAGCACGAGGACCCGTTCGGCATGGCGGTCTCGACGCTCGCCGTCGGGCGGCCCGAGCGGCTCGTCGTCGTGCCGTCGGTGTCGTCGCTCACCGACGGCGGCCCGACGCTCGCCGACGGCGACGGCGAAGCCCAGCTGGTGCAGCGCAAGGTCGCCGGCAACGACGACGATCTGACGACCCGCGAGTACCGTCGCGGCGACGCCCTCCGCCGGGTGCACTGGCGCGCCTCGGCCCGGCACGGCGAGCTGATGGTGCGCCAGGAGGAGCACCGCAGTCATCCGGATGCCCGCATCCTCGTCGACACCCGGCGCCACGGATATCCCGACGCCGCGCGCGACACCGGGATGTCGTGGTCGGCCGACTGGGCGAGCAACGACTTCGAATGGGTCGTGCGGATGGTCGCCTCCCTCGGCCTGCACCTCGAGTCGGCCGGATTCCGCGTGACCGTCGAGGAGTCGGCCCGCCCGCAGATCGAAGGCATGGGCGACCGGTGGGAGGGTCGCCGCGCGGAGGGGTTCCTGACCAGCCTCGCGGGGGTGCAGCTGCTCGACGGCGAACTCGACAGGTCGCCGTCGCTGGCGGCGACCGAGGGCGCGGGGCCGATGTTCGCGATCCTCGGCGACCCCGAGGACGCCACGGTCGACTGGCTGATCCGCCGTCGCACGCAGGGGGAGGCCGCCTACGCGTTCCTCGTCGGCGCGCGGCCCGGGGTGCTCGAGCGCCTGCGCGACGCGGGCTGGGCGGTCGTCGCCGTCGACGACCGCGACGACCCGGCCGACGCCTGGCGCACCGCCTCGACGCAGACGGGATACGTCCGTGGCCGTTACTGACGCCCCCACGACCCCCGCGGGTCGAGTGCCGCCGCAGGCGGTGTATCGAGGCCCGCCCGCCGGGTCGCTTCGCCGTGCCCCCCGCCGGGCGTCCACGACCCGCACCTGGCTCCGCCTCGGCCTCTTCGCGGCCGCGCTGCTCGCGGGCTTCGCGGGACTCAGCACCCTCCTCGAGGGCTGGGCCTGGTTCCCGCTCACCGCCATCCCGGTCATCCTCCCGATCCTCGCGATCGGCATCGCCGCCGCCGTCGGCCGGCGCCCGTGGCAGCCCTTCGTCGCGGGCCTCGTCACCGCCGTCGGCACCCTCACGGTCGGCTTCGCCCGCGACGTCTCCCTGCTCGGCGTCGTGCCGACGTTCGACACCTTCGGGCGCTGGGGAGAGCTGGTCGGACGCGGGATCTTCAGCATCACGACGCAGCGGACGCCGGCGCAGGCGATCGACGGCATCCTGTTCCTCCTCGCGATCCTCGCGGTCGTCGCGGTCGTCTTCATCGCCCCCGTCCTCGACCGCTTCCCCGCGACCGCCGCGCTTCCGCTGCTCGTCGTGCTCGACATCCCGGTCGCGGTGCGCGGCGGCATCGCGGAGCCGATCTGGTTCGTCCTGGCGGCGGCCGCCTACCTCGCGCTGCTGCGCGTGGGGCGACGTCGGATGCCGCTGCCGAGCGTGCTCGCGGTCGGCTCGATCGTGGTCGCCGGGTCGCTCGTGCTGCCCGCCGTGTTCCCCGACCCGCCGGAGAACGCGAGCACCGCGAACAGCGGCCTCGGCACGGGGCTCAACCCGCTCGTCGACCTCGGCGAGGATCTGCGCCGCGACCAGGTCGTGAAGGCGCTGACCTACACGACCGACGCGCCGGGCGGCCTGTACCTGCGGCTCGCGACTCTCGACGAGTTCACCGGCATCTCCTGGACGCCCGACACCGGGACGGACCCCGGAAACGACGTCGCCCGGTTCCCGACGGCGCCGGGCCTTCAGGACGCGGTGCCGCGCGCGGCCTACACCGCCGACGTCGAGATCGCGGATGTCAGCGGCCGCTGGCTGCCCGTGCCCTACCCGGCGACGTCGATCCGCGGACTCGAGGGCGACTGGCGCTGGGAGCCCGACGGCCTGGCCGTCCGCAGCACCGGCACCGACGCCCGGGGGCAGGACTACCAGGTGTCGTTCCTCGACGTGCAACCCGATCTCGCCCAGCTGACGGCCGACGTGGCGCCGGCCGACAAGGAGCGCTACCTCGAGCTGCCCGACGACCTCCCGGCGAGCATCCAGGAGACCGCCGACGAGGTGGCGGGCAGCGGGTCGACGTACGAGCGGGCCATCGCCCTGCAGAGCTTCTTCGCCGACGGCGACTTCACCTACTCCGTCGACACCCCCGTCGAGGAGGACTACGACGGCACGGGCATCGGCGTCATCGAGCGGTTCCTGGAGGAGAAGAGCGGCTACTGCGTGCACTTCGCGTCGTCGATGGCGGTCATGGCGCGGGCCGTCGGCATCCCGTCGCGTCTCGTCGTCGGCTTCACGCCCGGAACCCGGGGCAGCACCGGCGCCCGCAACGACTACACGGTCGACTCGTCCAACCTGCACGCCTGGCCCGAACTGTACTTCGAAGGCATCGGCTGGCTGCGCTTCGAGCCGACCCCGGGCCGCGGCTCGCTGCCCGACTACTCGTCGCTGGCGGCCGTCGACGACCCGCTGACGCCGCAGAACGAGGGGCGGAACCCCGACGCCGCACCCGTGACGCCGGCCCCGACGACTGCCCCGACGACGGCGCCCCAGGAGGGTCCCGCCGACACCCCGACCGGGACCGCGCCCACCCAGAACCCGGCGCCCGTGCTGCTCCTCATCACGCTCGGCGCGATCGCGCTGCTGCTCGTCCCCGCCGGTCTGCGCGTCGCCGTGCGGCTGCGTCGCATGCGGCTCGTGCGCACCGGCCGGGATGCCGCGGCCGCCTGGGCGGAGATCCGCGACACCGCGCACGACCACGACTGGGTCGCGCCCGACTCCGAGACGCCCCGGCAGCTCAGCACCCGGCTCGCGATCGTCGTCGGCGACGACGCCGTCGCGCGCCTGCAGTCCGGCGTCGAGGCGGCGGCGTACGACCGCCCCGGCACGCCCGCGATGACGGTCGAGGATGTCGACGACCTCCGCCGGGCGATCGCCTCCGCCGCGACCCTTCGGGTGCGGCTGCGGGCGATCTTCCTCCCGCCGTCCCTCACCGCCCGCGCCGGCCTGACCCGTCGCGAGTAGCCGCGGGTTGAGTGCCGCCGAAGGCGGCGTATCGAAACCCGGCGAGGTCAGCCGATCGCGAGGAGCGGCTTCCCGGTGAGCGGGTTGGTCGTCCACGCCGCACGCACGCCGTAGACGTCCCGGATGAGATCGGGCGTCAGGGTCTCCGCGGTCGGCCCGGCTTCCACGACTCGGCCGCCGGACAGCACGACCACGTGGTCGGCGTGCGACGCGGCGAGGGTGAGGTCGTGCATCGCCGCGACGACGGTGACGCCGTCGGCGGCGAGCCGCGCGACGAGGGCGAGCACGTCGAGCTGGGCGGCGATGTCGAGGTGGTTCATCGGCTCGTCGAGAAGCAGCAGGCGCGGCTGCTGGGCGAGGGCCCGGGCGAGCAGCACGCGCTGGCGCTCGCCGCCGGAGAGCGACGGCACCTCGCGGTCGGCGAGCGGCAGAGCGCCGGCATCCGTCAGCGCTCGGGTGACCACGGCATCCGACGACGGATCTCGGCCGCCGAGCAGTGCCTCGTGCGGGGTGCGGCCGAGTCCGGCGACGGCGCGCCCCGTGAGGGGGAGTTCGGTCGTCGCGTCCTGCTCGACGAGGGCGACCCGGCGGGCCCGGTCGCGGCGGCGCATCGCGAGGAGGTCGTCGCCCTCGAAGTGCACGGTGCCGGCGTCGGGGCGGCGGATTCCGGCGACCGCCCGCAGCAGTGTCGACTTGCCGGCGCCGTTCGGGCCGAGGAGTGCGGTGACCGTCCCCGTGGGGGCGTCGAACGTCGATCCGTCGATGATGAGCGTGTCGTCGACGCGAACCGTGACATGTGCGACGGATAAGCCGGTCGCCACCCCCGTCATGCCTCGCTCCGGCG
>CAZPJC010000181.1:0-4925 GCA_964586645.1 uncultured Schumannella sp. | reverse complement strand
CTGCTTGCGCAGGAAGTCGGGCTTCGCGTCGAGCGTGAACATCGTCATGCCGATGTGGTTCGGGGCGAACGACAGGCCCATGTAGGCGCCGAAGACGACCAGCTGCACGCCGAGGAAGGCGAACGCCATGCCGAGCGGCAGCACGAGGAAGACGGCGCTGACGACGATCGCCATGCGCGCGACGAGCAGGATGATCTCGAGCGAGCGGTTGTCGACCTTGCCCTTGCCGAACGCGTGGAGGAACGACTTCACGTGCAGGTTGATGCCCTCGAAGGCGAGCAACGGGAAGAACAGCTTCCCCTGGTGCCGGGTGACGAGCGCACGGGCGCCGCGGGCCGAGCGGGCGTCCGCGTCGACGAACGAGACCGTGTCGATGTCGAGGTCGGGGTCCTTGCCGATGACGTTCGGGTTGCCGTGGTGGCGGGTGTGCTTGTTCATCCACCACGAGTACGAGAGTCCGACGACGCCCGAGGCGAGCGCGCGGCCGAGCGAATCGTTCGCCTTGTTCGACGAGAAGACCTGACGGTGGGATGCCTCGTGCCCGAGGAACGCGAACTGCGTGAAGATCACGCCGAGGGCCGCCGCGATGAGCAGCTGGAACCACGAGTCGCCGAGCAGCACGAATCCGGCGATCGCGCCGCCGAGGGCGAGCACGAGGGTGGTCAGCAGCGAGATGTAGAACACCTGCGAACGGCGGAGGAGCCCGGCATCCTTCACGCGGTTCAGCAGCGGCGCGAAGCCGCTCGGAGCCGCCGTGCGCGGCACGGTCGAACGGAAGGGACGGGGTGCGGCTTCAAGCGACAAGTCGGCCTCGGTAGGTCGGGTACGACTTCCCAGCCGGCGGGTGAGCGGAACGCTCCAGATGTCCTGAATCTAGCGGGTCGAGCTGTGGGGTGGATGTGCTTGACCCGAGCATTCACCTGTGCGTCGACTCCCGGTCGAGGAGGGCGTCGATCGCGGTGCGGGCGCGGGCGTACGGCGCGGGGGTGTCGAACAACAGGGACGCGTCGTTCGCGGCGTCGAGGAGCGCGGAGATCTCGAAGGCGACCTGGGTCGCGTCGGTGTCCGCGGCGAGTTCGCCGGTGGCGACGGATCGGGTCACGGCTTCGGCGAGGAACTCGTGCCAGCGGGCCATCCGGGCGGCGACGGCATCCCGCACCGGGCCCGGGCGTGACCGGTACTCCGCGGTCGCGGCCGCGAAGAAGCAGCCCCCCGCGAAGACGCGGCCCTCGCTGTAGGCGAGCCAGGCGTCGACGAGGGCGCGCAGGCGGGTGAGCCCGGCGGGCGCGGTCAGGGCGGGCGC
This sequence comes from uncultured Schumannella sp., assembly GCA_964586645.1. Taxonomy (GTDB): domain Bacteria; phylum Actinomycetota; class Actinomycetes; order Actinomycetales; family Microbacteriaceae; genus Pseudolysinimonas_A. The sequence continues at coordinate 3,622 of CAZPJC010000181.1, read as the reverse complement.
GATGACGGTGCGCTGGAAGATCTCGGCGGCGGCGGCGACGGTCGCGAGCTGCAGCTCCTCCTTCGAGCCGAACAGTCCGGCGATCCCCGCCTTGCTCCGGTCGACAGCGGTCGCGAGCCCGCCGATCGACAGGCCGTCGAGTCCGTTGACCGAGGCGAGGTCGACGGCGACGGCCATGACGGCCTGGCGGGAGAGGTCCCCGCGTGCACGTCGTCCGTCGGTCACCGTCATGTCGTTCATTCTCTCTGCTTGCCGTTCCGGGACGGTTCTGATTATATACGAACGATCGTATGTAAATCTTGGAGGAGCCATGTCCCTCGCCCGCCGTGCCGTTCGCGGCTCGCTGGTCGCCCTCAGCGCCGTCGCCCCGTCCGTCGCCGCCGAGCTCGGCTTCCGCCTCTGGCGCAGCCTGGGCCGGCCCGAGGGCGTCCACCCGCGCGACCTCGCCGTGCACGCCCGCGCCTCGCGCGGCACGCTCGACCTCGACGGCGTCCCGGTCGCCACCTACACCTGGGGGAGCGGGCCCGAGGTCGTGCTGCTCGTCCACGGCTGGCGCAGCCGCGCGTCGCGGTTCGCCGCCCTCGTCGACGAGCTCGAGGCGCCCGGACGCACGATCGTCGCCTTCGACGCGCCCGGCAACGGCGACACCCCCGGAGCGCGCACCTCGATCCTCGAGTACGCCCGCATCATCAGGCTGCTCGCGGCACGGCACGGCGGCGTCTCGACGATCGTCGCGCACTCGTTCGGCGTGCTGTGCGCGTTCGTCGCCGTGCGGGAGGGGGTCGCGGTCGATCGGATCGTCGGCCTCGCCGGGCTGCACGGCGCCGACGAGATCGTCGACCAGTTCAGCCGCGACGCCGGGCTCGGCCGTCGCGCGAAGGCGGGGCTCCGGCGCCGCATCGAGAACCGCTTCTTCGCCGGCGTGCCCGACATCTGGCGGCGCTTCCGGTCGGAACTCGACCCCGCCGACACCCGCACCGCGCTGCTGCTCGTCCACTCGCGCGACGACTCGCGCGTCGACGTGACTCAGACCGGGCTGATCGCCGAAGCCCACACCGGCCCGGTGCGGGTCGTGCTCGCCGACGGCCTCGGGCACCACCGCATCCTGAGCGATCCGGGCGTCGTCGCGACGGTCGGCGCGTTCGCCGACGCCGCTCAGGGGGTCAGCTCGCCGCGGTCCTGAGCGCGGCGGCGAACTCCCGCGCGCGATCGAGGGCGGCGCCGATCGGGGCGACGACCGCCGACTCGACGACCGCGTCGATCGACGCGACCAGTCGCCGCCGCGCCCGTCGCCGCCTCGCGGCCGCAGTGAGCGCGCCGAGCGCCCCGCCGAGAAGACCGAGCAGGATGCCGGCGAGCACCGCCGCGACGATCAGCAGCGTCGGCACCGCCCAGCCCTCGACCGTCGGGATCTCGAACGGAGGGAGCCCGATGCGCGGCAGCAGGGCGGCACCGAGCAGCCACCCGGCGCCGACGAGACCGGTGAGGATGCTGACCCACTGCACGATCCCGAACAGCACCCACCACCACGACCCGCGGTCCGGCAGCGGCGTGCGGGCGATCGCGAGGTCGAGGGCATCCGGAAGCTTTGCGATCGAGGTCTCGGCCGACGTGCGCAGGGTGCTCCGCCAGGTCTCGGTGAGCCCGGCGGCGGCGGTGTCGGTGTACTCCCGCACGGCGATCGAGACGCGCGCCCGTGCGGCGGCGTCAGCCGGCGGGAGGCTCGTGCGGTGGAGATCCGGGTCGGCCCCCCTCCGCTTCCGGCCGAGCCCGAGGCGGGTCAGGGGGTCGGCGCGCAGCCGGGCGATCCACGACACGAGCGGCCAGCCGGTCGCCTGCGCCGAGCGCTTGCGGTACGACCCGGCGACCGCGCGAGCGACGACATCGGCCCCGGCCGCGACGGCGATCTCCTCGACGAGGCGGCTGCGAGCCCGGGACTCGAGCCGGGAAACCTCGCCGGGGGACTCGAGCCGGTCGGCGAGGGCCGCGATGTCGGCCGAGAGCCGGGCGTCCCGGGAGCTGCGCGCGGCGGCGAGGTCGCCGAGCGCGCGGCGCAGCGCGTCGATCCCGTCCCCCGTGCGGGCGCTCACCGCGAGCACGGTCGCCTTCGCGATGCCGTCGCGGTCGACGATCTCCCGCAGCGACGCGACGACGCGCGGCAGGTCGGCGGGCGCGAGCAGGTCGGACTGGTTGAGCACGATCAGCGTGACCTCGGCGTGCCGGGCGTGCGGGGTGATGAACTGCGCGTGCAGCACCTCGTCGGCGTACTTCTGCGGGTCGACGACCCAGACGAGCGCGTCGACCTGCGCGGCGAGCCGTTCGGCGACGGCCCGGTTGCCCGCCTCGATCGAGTCGAAGTCGGGCAGGTCGAGCAGCACGAGCTGCCGGGCCCGCGGGTCGATCGCATCAGCGCGCACGACGCGATCGCGTACCTCGAGCCAGTCGAGCAGATCGGCGGCGCCCTCCGGCTCCCAGGTCACGGCGAGGGCTTCGGAGGTCGTGGGGCGGCGCACGTGGGTGCGGGCGACCTCGTCGCCGACGAGCGCGTTCAGCAGGCTCGACTTGCCCGACCCGGTCGCCCCGAACAGCCCGACGACCGTCGACCCGGGGGAGAGCTCGCGGCGGCGTCCGGCCCGCTCGAGCAGGGCATCCATCTCCGCTGCGAGCGCCGCCGGAACGGTGTCGCCGCCCGCGGAGCGCAGGGTGCGCAGGGCGGCGAGGCGGTCGTCGAGGCTCACGCGCCGGCCGCCGCGCGTCGAACGTCGTCGAGCAGGATCGCCGACTCCCGGCGCAACGACTCGGGCGACGAGCCGAAGCGCAGCGCGTCGAGCGCCGTCGTGACCCGGGCCCGCTCGGTGTCGAACAGCGCCTGCACGCGGCTCTGGAGGTCGCGGCGCGCCTCCCCGGCGAGACGGCGCACGGCATCCTCCCCGAACACCGTCTCGAGCAGCTTCTGGCCGAGCACCGCCGACCCGCCGGCGATCAGCAGTTCGCCGCCGGTGAGCCCGCCGGTCGAGGCGAACACGACGATCATCAGGGCCACCGTGATGACGTTGAGCCCGGCGGAGAGCACCCGGGCCTTGATGCGCTTGTTGCCGGCGTTGTCGCGCACGAGCTGCAGCAGGGCGCCCTGCCAGTCGCGGATCGTCGCCGCGGCCGCGTCGCTGAAGCCGGTGCTCTGCCGGGCGAGCTCGGGATGCCGTTCCGCGATCGTGCGTCCGGCGGCGCTGCGCTGCAGGTCGGCCCAGGTCGCGGCGGCGGCACGTCCGCCCTCGTCGACGATCACCGCGTGCAGTCCGGTCTCGATCTGCGTCTCGACGTCGATCACCGGGCTCGGCTTGCCCTGGATCCAGGCGGCGACGCTGTCGCGGGTGCGCGAGACCCACGACTCGACCTTGCGGAAGAAGTCGGTCGTGCCGACGAAGTCCTGCCAGCGCGCGAGCACCTCGCCGCGCAGCAACGCGCCGTCGCGGGTGGCCTCGTCGACGGCATCCACCGCGTCCTGGTAGTCGGCGGCGGCTCTCGCGTCGACGCCCGAGATCCAGTCGAGCTGCGCCTGCCGGGCCTCGGCGATCTCGGCGACGCGGCGGTCGAGGTCCTCGATCGCGCCGCCGAGGGTGCG
>CAZPJC010000180.1:0-4974 GCA_964586645.1 uncultured Schumannella sp. | reverse complement strand
GCGCTACGCCGGCCGCGCGGGCGACGGCTTCATCTGCACCTCCGGCAAGGGCATGTCGCTCTACACCGACGAGCTCATCCCCGCGGTGAAGGAGGGGGTCGAGAAGGCCGGCAAGTCGTACGACGAGATCGACCGGATGATCGAGATCAAGCTCTCCTACGACTCCGACCCCGTGGCCGCGCTCGAGAACACCCGCTTCTGGGCGCCGCTCGCGCTCAGCAAGGAGCAGAAGCACGACATCACCGATCCGGTCGAGATGGAGAAGGCGGCGGATGCCCTCCCCATCGAGCAGATCGCCTCGCGCTGGATCGTCGGCTCCGATCCCGACGAGGTCGTCGCCGGCGTCAAGCAGTACGTGGATGCCGGCTTCACCCACCTCGTCTTCCACGCCCCGGGGCACGACCAGCGCCGGTTCCTCGAACTGTTCGAGAACGACCTCGCCCCGCGCCTCCGCGCGCTCTGACCCGCCCGCGGGTCGAGTGCCCGGCGGAGCAGCGGACGGTCTGGCAGGCGACCGCCCCGCGCTACGACCGCGCGATGCGGAAGTTCGAGTCCGGCCTCTTCGCCGGGAACCGCGAGTGGATCGGTGCCCGCGCGCACGGTCGCGTGCTCGAGGTCGCGATCGGCACCGGGCGCAGCCTCGAGTTCTACGGTCCCGACGTCACGCTCACCGGCGTCGACCTGAGTCCGGCCATGCTCGATCTCGCCCGCCGGCACGCCGCCGATCTCGGGCTCTCCGTCATCGTGACTGGCGTCTTCTTCTTCGTGAGTGCGTTCTTTGCGCTCATCTTTTCGTTGACGTTCTTGGCTGTCCAGATCGCCCAGATGGTCGAGGACTTCCGGGCCCCTATTCGTGACAGACGCGAGCGTTCGACCGTCTCAAGTGCTGAAGGTCATGAGTCGGAAGCCGCCGCGAACTCCCACACGTGACCGGCCGGGTCGGCGAACGCCGCGGTACGCACACCCCAGGGGCGGTCCATCGGACCGTTGAGCACCGGGATTCCCGCTGCCGCGAGCGTCGCGACCTGGGCGTCGACATCCTCGACCTCGACGGTGAACTGCATGCGGGAGCCGGCATCCCGACCGCCGATCGGCGCGGGGGCGATGAGCTCGGACGCCTCCGAGATCTGCAGCAGGTTGATCATCGTGCCGTCGAAGAGGAACACCACCGAGACGTCGTCGGCGTAGTGCTCCTCGAGGCCGAACGCGCGGGCGTACCAGTCGCGGGCGGCGGCGAGGTCTTCGACGAAGAGGGTGACGGCGGAGATCGTGGGCATGCGGCGAGGTTACCCGGGGCGGGTTTCGATACACCCGCTGCGCGGGCACTCAACCCGCGGAGCCTCGCGGTTTCGATACACCGCCTGCGGCGGCACTGGGCCCGCGGGGCGGGATAATCAGCTGTGAGCGCGATCGGGTATGCGGCGATGCTCGAGCAGTTCACGCCGACCGAGATCGTCGAGATCACGAAGGTCGCCGAGGCGAACGGGTTCGCCGGGGTGATGGCCGCCGACCACTTCCAGCCGTGGGTGCCGCAGCAGGGGCAGGCATCCTTCGTCTGGAACGTGCTGAGCGCGCTCGGGCAGACGACGACCGGCGACCTGGGCACGGTGACGACGCCGACCTACCGGGTGCATCCGGCCGTCGTGGCGCAGGCGAGCGCGACCCTGGAGAGCATGTACCCGGGGAGGCACTGGCTCGGGCTCGGCAGCGGCGAGGCGCTCAACGAGCACGTCGTCGGGCAGTACTGGCCGGATGCGCCGGAACGCATCGACCGGATGTTCGAGGCGATCGACATCATCCGCAAGTTGTTCACCTCCGGCGTCACCGGCAAAGACGTGCGGCACGAGGGCAAGTACTACCGGCTCGAGTCCACCCGGCTGTGGACCGCCCCGGCGACTCCGCCGCCGATCTACGTCGCGGCATCCGGACCCGTCACCGCCAAACGCGCCGGCCGCGTCGCCGACGGGGTCATCACCGAGACGGCTCCCCGCGAGAGGCTCGAGAACCTGTTCCAGCGTTTCGACGAAGGCGCGAAGGAGGCCGGGCGCAAGAGCACGCGGCGCATCATGCGCGTGCACGTGAGCTGGGCGCCGACCGACGAGGAGGCCACACGCAACGCGCTCGACCAGTGGCCGAACCTGGGTCTGCGGTTCCCGAAGGCCGACATCCGCTCGCCGTACGAGATCGAGCAGATGGCGCGGATGGTCACGCCGGCGCACTTCGAGGGGCGGCTGCACATCTCGTCCGACCCCGACGCGCACCGGGCGTACCTGCAGGGGTTCCTCGACCTCGGCGTCGACCGCATCTACCTGCACAACGTCGGCCGTAACCAGCAGGAGTTCCTCGAGGTGTTCGGCCGCGACGTGCTGCCGGGGCTGAACCCGTGATGACGGTGTGGGCGGTCGAGGGGCTGCCCGAGATCCGCCCCGGCGACGACCTCGTCACGCTGATCGGCGACCGCGTGGCCAGCCGAGGAGACCAGAGTCTGCAGGATGGCGACATCCTCGCCGTCACCTCGAAGATCGTGAGCAAGGCGGAGGGTCGCATCGTCGTCGCCGAGGACCGCGAGGACGCGATCACCGCCGAGACCGTGCGGGTCGTCGCGACCCGCGGGCAGACCCGCATCGTGCAGAACGCGTGGGGGCAGGTGATGGCCGCCGCGGGGGTCGACTCGAGCAACACCGACGACGGCACCGTGCTGCTGCTGCCTGCCGACCCCGACGCGTCGGCCCGCGCGCTGTGCCTCGCCCTGCGGGAGCGTTTCGGCATCCGGATCGGCGTGCTCATCACCGACACCTTCGGGCGCCCCTGGCGCGACGGGCAGACCGACGTCGCGATCGGCGCCGCCGGTCTGCGCGTTCTCGACGACCTGCGTGGATCAGTGGATGCCTCCGGCCGCGAGCTGCACGTCACCCAGCCGGCCGTCGGCGATGAGATCGCCGCCGCCGCCGACCTCGTGAAGGGCAAGGCGAACGGCACCCCGGTCGCCGTCGTGCGGGGCCTCGCGCACTACGTCACCGACGACATCGACCCGCGCGGGGCGCAGCCGCTGATCCGGGATGCCGACCACGACATGTTCCGCGTCGGCTCGACCGAGGCGTGGGACGAGGGCTACCGCGCCGGGCTCGAGGCCCGTGGCGGTTCCCAACTCTCGGAATCCCGGGGTCTCGGCGACGACACGTCGACAGACCCCCGGAATCCCGAGAGTTAGGGACGCCCCGCCTCAGTACCACCCGCCGAGCGACGGCTCGACGAGGCTGTGCAGGAGCGCGTCGGCGACGCGCGCCGCTCCCGGCGTGTGCTCGGAGGCCCGCCCGGCCTGGACGAGGTCGAGCGCCCGCACGCCGCCGAGGTAGAGCGCGCTGAGCGCCCCCACGTCGACCGCGAGCACGGGAATGCCGTCCGGCGGGGTCTCGACGGGCTCGACCCGCCCGACCCCGTCGGCGACGCGCAGCAGCCAGGTGCCGGCCGCGAATCCCTGCACGTCGTCGACCTCGACCACGAGCTCTCCCGCGGCGTCGTAGCCGCGCGCGCCGAACGCGGCGGCGACGTCGAGGATGCGCAGGTACTGGTGGTCGAGCACCGTCACCGTGGCGGCTCGCCAGTCGCCGATCGACCAGCGCACCGGGTCGTCGGGTCGCATCAGGCGCGCCGTGACGGTGCTCACGAGGTCCTGGTCGAGCAGGAACCGCCAGAGGGCGGCGTGGGCATCGGGATGCGGGGCCCAGAGGTGCACGACCTCGAGGTCGTGCGCCGTGAAGTCCTCTCCCGAGTCGCCGACGCGGTAGACGGCGACTCCGCGCACGGCCCCGGCGTCGTCGAGGTAGCGCACCGCCCGGGTCTTGCGGGCGAGCGAGGCGTCGTCGGCGAAGGTGCCGGCGCGCTGCTGCCAGCGGCCCGGCCACATCGCGATCTCGCCGGGCCGGTCGGCGAGGGTCTCGGCGTGCAGCGTCGCCGCCTGGTCGAGGTACTCCTCGGTCGTGATGAACTCGACCCGCCCCGCCGGGGTCGGCCCGGTCCAGGTGACCCGCCGGGTGTCGAACACCCAGGTTGCGGCGCTCGCCGCCGGGGCGAAGCCGAACCGTCCGTAGATGCCGGATTCGCTCACGGTCAGCATCGCGATCGGCGTGCCGTGAGCCTGCGCCGTACGCAGCTCGGCCTCGAGCAGGGAACGCGCGATGCCGCGGCGACGATGCGTGGGCGCGACGCTCACCGAGCTGATCGCCCACGCCTCGATCGTGCGCTCGCCGGGGATCGCGAGATCCGTCGGCCAGGAGTTGACCGTGCCGACCGGGAACTCGGGATGCGCGATCGCGTCGTCGAACACCGCCGAGTGGCGGCGGAGGATCATCCCCTCGGTGCGCGCCTGCTCGACGTTCTCGGGTGTGGGGTCGGCGCCGTGGAATCCCCGGGCGACCGCGCGCTGGAACGGCGCGAAAGCCGCCGGGTCCTCGGGGTCGATCAGGGCGTAGCGCAGGCCGCGCGCCGACAACTCCTCCGCGGCGATCGGGTCCGGCGGGAGGTCGTGGTGGCGCGCCATGCGCACGACCCTAACCCGCGTGACGGCAGATTCTCAGCTGACGAATCCTCTGCGCAATGGCAGACTCGCGACATGAGTGACTACTCCGGATCAGGGACCGGGATGCACGCAGGCAGCGCCGCGGAGGTGCCGACCCCGGCCCTGTCGCCGGCCGAGTTCCTGCTGGATGCCCGCGCCGTCATCGCCGCGATCGAGACCGTCATCGACGGCAAGCGCCCCGTCATCGAAACCGCGGTCACGGTGCTGCTGAGCGAAGGGCACCTCCTCATGGAGGACGTGCCGGGCGTCGGCAAGACGATGCTGGCCCGCGCTCTCGCTCGCAGCGTCGACTGCAGCGTGAGCCGCATCCAGTTCACCCCCGATCTGCTGCCCGCCGACATCACCGGCGTGAGCATCTACAACCAGTCCGACCGCGAGTTCGAGTTCAAGCCCGG
>CAZPJC010000179.1:0-4982 GCA_964586645.1 uncultured Schumannella sp. | reverse complement strand
ATCCGGCTGGGCTGGACCGAGGCCGTCGCGATCTCCCGGAGCCTCCTCGACGACATCGAGGCGCTGCGCGAGGACCTCGCGCAGAAGGGCGTCCACCGGGTCGTGCTCTGCGGGATGGGCGGTTCCTCGCTCGCGCCCGAGCTGATCACCAAGACCTACGGGGTCGACCTCGTCGTGCTCGATTCGACCCACCCGACGCAGGTGGCCGGAGCCCTGGCCGGACCGCTCGCGTCGACGGTCGTCGTCGTCTCCTCGAAGTCGGGCTCGACCCTCGAAACCGACAGCCACAAGCGGGTCTTCGCGGCGGCGTTCGCCGCGGCGGGCATCGACCCGACCGAGCGGATCGTGATCGTGACCGACCCCGGCTCGCCGCTCGACGTCTCGGCGCGTGCCGACGGCTACCGGGTCTTCAACGCCGACCCCAACGTCGGCGGACGCTATTCCGCTCTCACCGCCTTCGGACTCGTGCCGAGCGGCCTCGCGGGCGTCGACCTCGGCGAACTCCTCGACGAGGCGGAGGCCGTGAGCCTCGAGCTCGCCCTCGACACCGAGAGCAACCCCGGGCTCCAGCTCGGCGCGGTGCTGGCCGGCACCCGCCCCCTCAAGGACAAGATCGGGATCGTCGCCGACGGCACCCACATCGTCGGCTTCGCCGACTGGGCCGAGCAGCTGATCGCCGAGTCGACGGGGAAGGACGGCAAGGGACTCCTCCCGGTCGTCCTCGAGCTCGACGCCCCGGAGGTCGGCGGGGGCCTCGCCGACGTGCAGATCATCCGGCTCGTCAAGGACGCCCGCGCGACGCACGAGGTGACCCCGGGCGAGGTGGAGATCGCCGGCACCCTCGGCGCCCAGCTGCTCACCTGGGAGTACGCGACGGCGGTGGCCGGCCGGCTGCTCGGCGTCAACCCGTTCGACCAGCCGGATGTCGAGGCCGCGAAGGTCGCGGCGCGGGCGCTCATCGACGACCTCACGCCGCCCGCTCCCCCGGCCTTCACGGACGGCACCATCGGCGTGCGGTCGCTCGGTCTCGACCTCCCGGCCGAGGAGACCGTGGATGCGGCTCTCGCCGCGCTGCTCGCCACCCTCCCGGCCGACGGCTACCTCTCGGTGCAGGTCTACCTCGACCGCATCGCACATCCCGGGCTCGAGCGGCTCCGGGCCCTGCTGGCGGCGAAGACCGGGCGACCGGTCACCTTCGGCTGGGGTCCGCGCTTCCTGCACTCGACGGGCCAGTACCACAAGGGCGGTCCCGCGTTCGGGGTGTTCCTGCAGGTCACGGAGTCCGGCGCGGCCGACCTCGAGATCCCCGACCGGCCGTTCACCTTCGGCCAGCTGATCACGGCCCAGGCGGCGGGCGACGCGAGCGTGCTCGCCGAGCACGGCCGGCCCGTGCTGACGCTCGTCCTCGGCGATGTCCGAGGCGAGTCGGGCCAGGCCGACACGGAGAGGCTGCGCGAGCTCGCGGCGCGATGACCGTCCCGATCTCCGCGGAATCCAATCCGCTGCGCGTCCCGTCCGACCGCCGGCTCAACCGGATCGCCGGGCCGAGCGCGCTGGTCATCTTCGGCGTCACGGGCGATCTCTCGCGCAAGAAGCTGATGCCCGCGGTCTACGACCTCGCCAACCGCGGCCTGCTCCCGCCCGGCTTCGGTCTCGTCGGATTCGCCCGCCGCGAGTGGAGCGACCAGGACTTCGAGCAGGTGGTGCTGGAGGCCGTCAAGCAATACGCCCGCACCCCGTTCGACGAGGCGGTCTGGGCGCAGCTGCGTCAGGGCATCCGTTTCGTCGTCGGCGAGTTCGACCAGGACGAGGCGTTCGACAGGCTGACCGAGACCCTCACCGAGCTCGATCGCGAGCGCGGCACGATGGGCAACCACGCCTTCTACCTCTCGATCCCCCCGAAGTCCTTCCCGCTCGTCACCGAGCAGCTCCGCCGGTCGGGTCTCGCCGAGCAGAAGGCGGGCTCGTGGCGGCGCGTCGTCATCGAGAAGCCGTTCGGCTCCGACCTGACGACCGCGCGCGAGCTCAACGACGTCGTCGAGAGCGTCTTCCCGCCCGACAGCGTGTTCCGCATCGACCACTACCTGGGCAAGGAGACGGTGCAGAACATCCTCGCCCTGCGCTTCGCCAACCAGTTGTACGAACCGATCTGGAACGAGCGCTACGTCGACCACGTGCAGATCACGATGGCCGAGGACATCGGCGTCGGCGGTCGGGCCGGCTACTACGACGGCATCGGCGCGGCGCGCGACGTCATCCAGAACCACCTGCTGCAGCTGTTCGCGCTCACCGCGATGGAGGAGCCGGTGTCGTTCGACGCCGGCGACCTGCGTGCCGAGAAGGAGAAGGTGCTCTCGGCCGTGCACCTGGCCAAGGACCTCTCGCTCGCGACCGCGCGCGGGCAGTACGCCGGCGGCTGGCAGGGCGGCGAGCGAGTGCTCGGATTCCTGGAGGAGGACGGGATGAGCCCGACCTCGACGACCGAGACCTATGCGGCGCTGCGCCTCGACGTGAACACCCGCCGCTGGTCGGGCGTGCCGTTCTACCTGCGGGCCGGCAAGCGCCTCGGCCGGCGGGTGACCGAGATCGCCGTCGTCTTCAAGCGCGCCCCGCAATACCTGTTCGCGGAGAGCCAGACCTCGGCGCTCGGCCAGAACGCCCTCGTCATCCGGGTGCAACCCGACGAGGGCGTCACGATCCGATTCGGCTCCAAGGTGCCCGGCGCCGGGATGCAGGTGCGCGACGTGACGATGGACTTCGGCTACGGGCACGCCTTCACCGAGGCCAGCCCCGAGGCTTACGAGCGTCTCATCCTGGACGTCCTGCTCGGCGACCCGCCGCTGTTCCCGCGTCACGAAGAGGTCGAACTGTCCTGGAAGATCCTCGATCCGGTCGAGGAGTACTGGGAGAGCCTGGGCGGCCCGCTCGAGCAGTACCGTCCGGGGACCTGGGGCCCCACCTCCGCCGACGAGTTGCTGGCCCGCGGCGGGCACGTCTGGAGGCGACCGTGAGGATGCCGCACGACAACGGAGCGAAGCGATGATCGTCGATCTCCCGGACACCACGATCAGCGCGGTGTCGAAAGCGCTCGTCAAGGTGCGTGAAGAGGGCGGTGCCGTCGCCCTGGGCCGGGTGCTCACCCTCGTCATCTCGAGCGCCGGCCGCACCGACGAGGAGGCCATCGAGGCCGCCAACGACGCCTCGCGCGAGCACCCGATGCGCGTCATCGTCCTCAGCACCTCGCCGGACGGCGCGACGCGCTTGGATGCCGAGATCCGCGTCGGCGGCGACGCCGGGGCGAGCGAGGTGGTCGTGCTCCGCGCGAGCGGCGAGACCGCGACCGACCCGGAGAGCCTCGTGACCGGCCTCCTGCTGCCCGACGCGCCCGTGGTCGTCTGGTGGCCCGGCGAGGCCCCGGCGGACCCGCACGCCTCACCCCTGGGCAGGATCGGCACGCGCCGCATCACGGATGCGGCGGCGTGCGCCGATCCGGTGGCGGCACTGACCCGTCTCGGCGAGCACTACACGCCGGGCGACACCGACTTCGCCTGGACACGCCTCACCCTGTGGCGCGCCCAGCTGGCGGCCGTGCTCGACCAGCCGCCGTACGAGCCGGTGACCGGTGTCACCGTCGTCGGTTCCTCCGACTCGCCGTCGACCGAACTGCTCGCGCAGTGGCTCGGGCTCCAGCTCGGCGTCGAGGTCGACCTCGTCGTCAAGCAGCCGGGCGACGGACCCAATGGCATCCACAGCGTGCGGCTCGACCGCGCGTCCGGTCCCATCGAGTTGTCGCGCGACGGGGGCGGCGTCGCCACGCTGACCCAGCCCGACCAGCCGACTCACGACATCGCCCTCCCCCGCCGCAGCCTCCGCGACTGCCTCGCCGAGGAGTTGCGTAGGCTCGATCCCGACGAACTCTTCGGAGACGTCGTGCGACAGGAGGCTTCCACTCGATGACGAGCGAACGACGGGTGCTGGTCCATCCCGATGCGGCGAGCCTCGCGGCGAGCGTCGCGGCCCGCTTCCTCACCAAGGTGATCGACCTCCTCGACGAGAACGAGACCATCGACGTCTGCCTCACCGGCGGCACGGCCGGGATCGCCGTCCTCGCCGCGGTGGCCCAGAACCCCGCCCGCGACGGGATCGACTGGACGCGGGTCGACTTCTGGTGGGGCGACGAGCGATACCTCCCCCGTGGTGACGCCGAACGCAACGAGACCCAGGCGCGCGCCGCGCTCCTCGACGCGCTCGCGCAGCCCGCCGGGAACATCCACACCTTCGCGGCGCCGGGCGAGCATGCCACGATCGAGGATGCGGCGGCGGCCTACGCCGACGAGCTCGGCGACACCGTCTTCGACATCACCTTCCTCGGGGTCGGCCCCGACGGACACATCGCCTCGCTCTTCCCCGATCACGCGTCGGTGCGTGAGACCGTGGCGAAGGTCGTCGCCGAGACCGACTCGCCGAAGCCGCCGCCCGAGCGGCTGTCGCTCACCCTCCCGGTGATCAACGCCTCGGAGCGCATCTGGCTCGTGATGGCCGGCGCGGACAAGGCCGGCGCCCTCGGTCTCGCCCTCGCGGACGCGAACGTCGCCTCGGTGCCGGTCGCCGGCGTGCGCGGGCGCAAGCGCACGGTGTTCTTCGTCGATCGGGATGCCGCGGCGGAGGTTCCCGACGCCCTCATCGACGGCGGTCGCTACTGGACCGCGAAGGACGAGGTCTAGCGGAGCTGCGCGGGCGCACCGCGCGCGGACTCTAGTTCGAGGTCGCGCCGCGACGAGCGCGGAGCTGGTCCAGCGCCTCGTCCAGCAGCTGCGCGGCCTCGGCGTCGGAGCGGCGCTCCTTCACGTACGCGAGGTGCGTCTTGTACGGCTCGGTCTTGGCGAGCTGCGGCGGGTTGTCCTTGTCGCGGCCCGCCGGAAGCCCGGTCTGCGGGCTGTCGATGACGTCGGGGATCTCCTCGTCGGGCAGGTTCGCCGCGA
>CAZPJC010000178.1:0-4988 GCA_964586645.1 uncultured Schumannella sp. | reverse complement strand
TCTCGACCCGTCGGGCGCGCACGGTCACCGTCGCGCGCGACGAGGTCTCCGACCCAAGCTAGCGTCCTTCTCACCCCGCGGGAGCGTCGGTTCTGCAACTATCAGCGTGCCGCAGGTCGACTGTCAGTACCAGAGAGGAGACTTGCCCGCGTGGATGACTCGCGAGGAACAAAAGCGGGGCTCTATCGAGGGTCGGTAAAATCCGCGCGCTCGGGTCCGCTGTACAACGCATTTTCTTACCCAACCAAGATCGACGCAGAGGCGGTGGCACTGTTTGTCGCCGCCCACACTCGGCCTGGCGACACCGTGTTGGATCCGTTCGGAGGTAGCGGGTCAACTGGTATTGCTGTGATGTTGTGCGACGCGCCGACGAAGAGGATGCGCGAGATGGCGGTAGAGCTCGGGATCGATGTCGAGTGGGGCCCTAGGCGGGCCGCTATCTACGAACTGAGCTCGATGGGCGCGCTTCTTGCAACGGTGATGACCTCGCCGCCTGACCCGAGCGAGTTCCGGACGGCGGCACTGCACGTCCTGGATGAGGCAGATGCGGGCTTCTCAGCTGACGTCTATAGGGCGGTCGACCCTCAGGGAGGCCGGGGGCGTATCCGGTACTCCATCTGGTCTGATGTCCTCGTGGCGGCCTGCTGCGGCGCCCAGATTCCACTCTGGAATGCAGCAGCGCGCAGAGACCCGGCCCGACTCGAGACTCAGTTCTCGTGCCCGGGTTGCGGGACTTTGAATACCGTGAAGAGCTCCGAGCGTCTCCTCGATCCAGAGGGCAAAAGAGTCCGTGTCCTTGCATGGGTCTACGGGATCACGGGCTCCCACATGTGGTCTCGAGCCGCCGTACCGTCAGACACGGAGGCCCTGCATAGCGAAGGTTCAATCCACAAGTCGCTTGGTGAGCCTATCGAGTGGGGTGATCTGCGACGCTCGGGATATCACGCGGGAATCGATACGTTTGCGGATCTCTACACTGCGCGAAACGCTGCGGTCTTGAGTGCCGTCTGGCAGGCGATTGAAGCCCAGCCGGCCCACATGCAGGCAGCACTAAAGGTCTGGGCACTGAGCTTCAACGCCGCCCACGCCACTCTGATGACCCGAGTCGTGGCTAAGAAATCACAACGCGATTTCTCAGTCTCGGGTGCGCAGTCGGGCGTGCTGTACGTCAGTGGCCTTCCGGTCGAAAAGAATGTCTTTCTTGGACTGCGCCGAAAGATATCCGTGTTCGCTGAGGCCTTCAGGCTCGTCTCTGAGTCGGTCAGCTCGGTCCGGGTTATCAACGCTTCAAGCACGGCTATCGACTTGCCAGACGAGAGCGTCGACTACGTTTTTACGGATCCCCCGTTCGGCGACTACATTCCCTACGCCGAACTAAATCAAGTCAATGAAGTCTGGTTGGGTGCTCTGACAGATCGGGCGGAAGAGGTGATCATGAGCCCTGCCCAATCGAAAGGCGTGACCGAGTACGGGGCCTTACTGGAGCGAGTCTTCTCCGAGGTGGCACGGGTCATGAGGGCGGACGCCGAGGGAACGATCATCTTTCATTCGTCACGCCCTGAAGTTTGGAACAGGGTGAGTTCTGCATTCAGCGCCGCTTCTCTTGAGATTCAACAGACGGCTGTCCTTGACAAGGAGCAGACGTCGTTCAAGCAAAGCGTTCACGCGAACGGCACCCGAGGCGACGCCATCCTTCGCGTGAGGAAGGCGACTTCATCGTCAGCCGTGATGACCTCGAGTCAGATGCCCGGAGCGGCCACCAGCGAGCTCGCGGCAGCGGTGCCGACCGATGGTCGTTACGAATACTCCCGATATGTTGCGGAGTCGGTCCGGGTGGGAGAACCGGTCCAGCTGACGCCTGCTCAGTACCGCGAGCAGGCCGTACGTGAGGCCTCATGACCGAACCGCGGCTGGCGTCTGACCGAGAACAAGATCTCGACAAAAAGGCCCTTGGTCAATACTTCAGCGGGCCGCGCGTGAGTGAACTTCTCGTCGCTCTCGCACTAGAAGCCGGAGGCCAGCTTCCTAGGTCCGTGATCGACCCGTTCCTCGGTTCGGGTGACCTTATCGACGCAGTCGCCGCGCACGTTCCAGGCGTGGAGATCGCCGGAGTAGAGATCGATCCAGCGGCTGCAGGACTGGCGCGCACCCGCTTGCCTTCGCGCTCAACGGTCTTCGTTGGAGATGCCTTCGATTGCGCGCTCACTTCGACCGGTGCGTGGGATCTCGTCATTTCGAATCCGCCGTACGTGCGGGTGGATGGCGGCCACGAGACTTATGCAACGATCTCCCGATATGACGCCGAGGTCGTGCGTTCGAGACTTCGGCGCACTATCGAGCAGAACGCCGAACTTGAGCCAGCCGCTCGGCGCGCTCTCTTGGCGGCGACGGCCTACTCGGGCCGCGCGGACTTGGCCGTGCCAGGCCTGATCCTGAGTGCGTCCTTAGTGCGCCCTGGCGGAACGCTCGCGCTAGTGATGCCTCAAGCCTGGCTGCGGCGGCAGTATGCCATCGGCACGATTGACCTCCTTGGCAGCCTGTTTCGACTCAGGTACGTGGTTATCGACACATCGGGCGACTGGTTCGATGCCACTGTCCGCGCGGCTCTGATTGTTGCGACACGAGTGGATACTGAGTCAGGCTCTCTCAACCACGGCCGTCTCGTTGTTTCTCGCGGCGCAAGCGACGAACGCAGCCTCGTGGGCTCTGCATTTTCCGGGCCGAAGCCTGAGCAACAGTTCGCGAGTTGGGCGAGCGCAAGGAAGCGAGGCGAGCTCGAAGGTGTCACTCTCACTGAAGGCTCCCGCTCCGACTTCGCTAGTAATGAGGGCGTTGGGCTCGGCGGCCCGGTGTCAGTAGCAAGCCAGGGCTACCAGGACTGGGTATCCCTGGCTGACCTCGGTTGGGTTGCAGGCCAGGGCCATCGCAGCGGGGCGAATGACTTCTTCCATTTGGACTGGGACGGGCACCACGTGCGTTCGCGGCTGACTGGCGAGGTCTTCGCCCCGGCCGGGGAGACCTTGACGCCTCTCCTGCGGCGACAGAGCGACCTAAGATCGGGTCGACCGGTCGTGGACGAGTCGTTTGTGCCGTCGGCGTTTTTGTTGACTCTCTCTCAATCTGAGTTGAGTGAGTCGGGACCGATCCTGAGGCACATCGAGGCCGCCAAGTCGACGTACGTAGGGAGAGGGGAGCGTCGAACCGCGGTTCCGCAGCTCTCGGCGGTAAGGACCAACGCCTCACGCGATGGATTGAGGTCGTGGTTCCATTTGCCCCCGCTTCAGCCGCGGCACACACCGGAATTGTTCGTGGGTCGAATCTCGGACAGAGCCGCGACGTTCGGAATTCGATCCAGCGATCCGGTCGTAATCGACGCCAACTTCGCAGGGTTCTTTCGCCGCGGGGTGAGCCTTGTCGACGTGTGGGCGCTATTCGGGTTCCTGAACAATGCGTCGGTCGCGCTGGCGTTGGAGGACGGCGGCAGTGTCCTTGGCGCGGGCGGGTTGAAAGTTGAGGCCAACCTTCTGGCTCGTCTTCATGTTCCGCCTCCAAAATCTCGCGTCTGGCCACAGCTCGCGCAGATCGGGCAGCGCTTCCGCCATGGCGAGATCACTCTTGAGGAACTTAGGTTGCTTTCGACTGAGGTGGTAGTGGGTGCCGAGCGCGGCGCTGAACTCTTGGCGGAGCTAGACCAGCGCGTTGCAGACCGAAGGGGCCGTTAGTAGAAGCCCACTTGCCGGTCCGTGCGTCCAACGAGGTATCGACGGCCGGACCTCGTCCCCGCATCCTTCCAACTTTGCTCGAGCGGAGAGCCGCGATCCGCGACGGTGAGGATCACGCGCAGGCTCGAAACGCGTCGAAAGAGCACTGTCCGGTAGGCATACACCTCACCGCCCTTCTCAGCAGTCGGCAAGTTCAGGCGGAGCATCTTGTTGTTGCCGCCGTGCCAGCTCAGCCGGCTCGCGACCGGGCCGGCGCCAGGGATATCGACCTGCACATCCGCGAGGACTTGATGCGCGTTTCCATAGGTTGGTGTTGGAGCGCCGAAGAAGGACGTGCTGCCTCGCGGTATCTCAAGCTGATTGCCCGAACCACCTGAGACGAAACCGACGTCGACCCACATGAAGTCCCAGGACGAAGGGTCGAAGCCTGCGTCGACAGCCTGCTGCAACGTCCGAATCGGCGCGGCCACGGCCGTCGCGACCGTGGGCGTAAGGTCTTCGGCTTCGCGCGGTTCTGGGGGCAGTGACTTGCGCCATTTCGCATACTCGGCGGCTAGGTCCCCGGTCCAAGGAACTGAGTTGTCCCAGACCCGCGTCCAGCTGGAGTCGAAATCGGTCTTCGACTCGCTTGATTGCACGCCGGCCTCGACATTGACCGACATGGCGCGGCCGGTCAGATTTGCGGATCCGGCAAACACGTGCCAGCGCAGGCCGTCCCCAAATGCGAACACCTTCGGATGGAACAGTGCCCGTGGGCGGAATCCGTTGCTCGGCAGGGCCGTCGTCGATACTCGCGCGTCGAAGCCATGATCGCTTATCAGCGAATCGATGGCTTTCGGGTCGGTGATCCCGTTGTCGAGTGACACCACGATCTGTTTCGGGATCCGAGCCCATGTCGGCCGAAGTACGGCCGCTAGACCATCCATTAGGGCCCCGACGCCTTGGACTGTCGCGTACGCGACAGCGATGCGAATTTCTGTGACCCCTTTGGGCACCGTACCGAGGATGCTCGTCAACATCGCCGATGGACGAGCAGAATCCTGAAATGTGAGAGCCACGCTGGAATCGTAGAGCGTCGCAAGCAGAATGGAGCCGATGGACGACTCCAGGTTCTCATATGGACGAGAAATGAGTGAGTATCCCGCCGGCCGAAAGGGGCCTAGGACGCCTGGTTCGACTCCACCCAGGCGAGGTACTCGGGCGTCACCGTGCCGGTGATGTAGTCGCCGGTGAAGCACGACATCTCGAGGCCCTGGATGTCGGAGC
>CAZPJC010000177.1:0-5022 GCA_964586645.1 uncultured Schumannella sp. | reverse complement strand
CAACTGACCTCGCAGGTGTTGAGAAACTCCACCACTCAGAGGGACGTCACCCTCGGTTGCTTGCCCTGCTCCCCCGGGGCCGTCCTCCCCGTCTGGGCCTGAGAGGCGGATCGGGATCGTATCTAGGCCCTCGGATAGTGGCACGGTGAGTGCGCAGCTATACAGAGCCGACGATGTACCCGAGAAGGTCGTCTAGATCGCGCCACTCTTCGGGTTTGAACGCTCCCTTCTTGGCGGCGTCAACCTTGTCGAAAAACTTCCTCTTGATGTCAGCCTTCGCAGTGATCGCCCCTTGATACTGCTTGTGCTGTTCGTTCCAAGACCCCATCTGCACGGGCGTCAGCAGGCCGTTGTGATCGCGCAGCACGTCCTCCCCCATGAAGAGTTCGATGGATACGGCTGAGCCGTTGATGTCTTTTGAGACCAACCCCTCAGTGCCAAGCGACGGATAGTTCGTCGCAAGTTCGAGGGGCGGAAGCTGGACTGCTTTCATCCTCGCGGGCAGCGGGTTGAGACCGATCTGGCGCATCCCTTCTTTGCCAGCGGTGTCGTTGTCGAGCAGTCCGATGACTCGGTTGCCAACACCCGCCGCCGCGAATGCGCGAAGTCCCTTCACGACACCATCTACACCTCCTGCTGGGCTCGCGGAGTAATCCATGAACGTGATGAAGCCGGTGAGGTGGGGTCGGAGCAGATCGACTGCCGACTGTAGGACTGTCGCGTCGCTCGAACCTTCCGTGAGCACGATGGTGGGAGCAGCTTGGTCGGCATTGCTCTGGACCTCAGCGCGAGCGTCGGCGCAGAACGTCGGATTCGGGAGCTGGTCATGTAGACCCCATACGGGATCGAGGTCGAGTGAAACCGAAAAGTCGTCTGGCACTCGGTCAACGAAGAACCGCAGCATGGAGTAGTCATCGATGAGCGCGCTCGAAGCACCAAGCACAAGCTCGAACTTCGGACGGTCCCACGGTTCGTCAGGCGGATCGCTGACCTCCTGGACCCACTCCGCGATAGCAGTGTCCAAGGTGGGACCATTCTTGAGACCCCTACCGCCGTCTTTTGGCTCCTTGACCAGCATTTCGGTCCAGGCGATCTCGACAGCCACGTCGTTGTGGCCCGCTCGAACTCCAAGCAACGTGAGCCGCTCGCGCATCTTGGCGGCGCTCGTCGTGTAGTGAATCGGAACGAAAGAGCGAGGGGGGTCATAGTCGCCCGGATCGTCAGGGTGAAGAACCCCGTCCGCGTCGAGGAAGAGCGCAGCGACTTTGGAACTGTAGGTCTCGTACCACATCGCTGTCGGCACGCCGCCGACAGCAACAGAGCCGTACCGACCCATTACGCCACCTTCCCACCACGAGCCAATATCTCTTCCCTGAGCTGCTCCATAAGAGCCAACCCGTCGTACCCCTTGCGCACCTCGATGAGCAGGCACCCGCTCGCCTGGCAGATGATGCTCGTCATCTCGTCACGCTCCTGACTCCGGTTGAACGCCGCTTCCCGTCGCTTCGCCCGGCTCGGCCTCGCGCTCATGACGGCGCCTCAAGAGGGCGAGCGCCAGTGCCGCGCCATCGTCGATTGCCCCCATCTGCTGGGCGACCGCTGCAGCGACGAGCAACTGATCCCAGGGGCTCTGCGCCCCGAAGTCGGTGGCCGTCGCGTCCGCAGCGTCCATCAACTCGACCCCAAGATCCAGCTCGGATTCACGCGAGGCCAAAGCCACGACGACCGCGAGCACCTGGGATGCGCCTGGCGACCCCTTCGTCGCCTCGGCTATGCCTACCAACGCGGCAGAGCACCATGCCCGCAGAGCCGCTGAATCGGCCCGCTCAACGATGACGCCAGCGATCACGGTCCAGTCTTCGAGCGCTCCCGCGCGGCGCCACCAGACGCCTCGAGTGAGAGTGACCACGACCGGGGGAACCGGTCCCGGTTGCTTAGCAGCCGCTTCGAGCTGGTCGATGTGGACGGGGATGTCGACCACTCGAAGATCAACCAGGCGTTCGAACAAGTCCTTTCGGATGGCTTCGATCTGTTCGGCGGATTGGCGACCGGTTGCAAGCGCGTCAAGACCGAGCACTTCGAGCAGGTTCACTGTCCCGAACGCCTGAATACCGAGGGAGCGGGCAGCGCGACGCTGAGCAAGGTCGTCTGACCAGAGCGGCGAGTCCTCGCGTATGGCGAGCTCGAGCGGATCGGTCCAAGTCGCGCGCACGGCCTCCAGGTCCGGGTCTGAGTATGGGCCGGTTACCGAGCGAGCGGTCACGTGGGCGGTGCTGGCGGCGACTTGCTCGGCCTCCTTCAGGATTCTCAGCGCCTCGTCCTGGTCGGCTTCGACGAGTCGAAGCCTTCCTGCTCTGTCACGGGACAAAAAGCCTCTCGTGGCAGTGGCGGCGCGCGCCTCGACGACGGTGCGGAGCGAATCGGTCCGCTGCGATACGGGAATCACGGCGGCATTGAAATTGCCGAGGAGCGCCGACCAATCGCCAAGAAGCGTCGCCAGCGACACGGCTGACAGGTCGACCACAACCGACCGATTCAAGGCGCTCCGAGCGACTTCGTTCTCGAGCTCGTGTGCCGCATCATCCGCTTCGCAGGCGACCCGTATCCCCGCGGGAACGGCCAGAAGCAGATATCCGTACGGATCGTGCCTCACGTCGACGAGGCCACCAATCGGGAAATCCCCGCGCTGCACTTGGCGGATCAATTCCACGAGGGGCGAAGGCTCAGTCGGAATGATCTCTTCGAGCGATTCCAGAGGGTTCTCCTCCGAGAGCGAGAGGCGCATCCCGGCTGCCGCATCTCCCGCGTCGATGAAGGTATCAATGATCCGAATGGCCTCCCGGTGTAGTTCATCGGGGACAGAAGGCCGAGCATCCTCGGACTCATCAGACTCCCCGCGTGTCGATCGGAGCACAGAGTGCGCCAGCGCCCGCGACATGTCGGGCGGCGTCTGCGGATCGACAGCCAGTTTCAGCGCCTTAGTGGCCGACGTTGCGTTCCACCCGGTTGCCAGGCGGACTTTGAGCCAAGCCTGGATGCGATACGGATCGTCCGGTTCTGGCTCGTACCGGTCGAGGAGCTCTTTCGCGCGCGCAGCGTCGCCGAGTTCGACGAGACAATGGATCTGATTCCAGAGATCTCCGACCTTCCCACCCTCTTCCCATGCTGCGCAGAAGTACCGTTCGGCGCCCACCCAGTCAGATCTCGATGCGGCGTCACTTCCTAGGAGCTCGAGAGCCTGAGTGTGGAAGGTTCCTGTCAAAGTTCCGGTGGCGATTCCGTCAGCGGCGGCTGCGGCCGCTTCTGTGTTGCGGCCCAGGCCGAACAAGAGCACGACCCGCCGCATTGTGAACCCGCTTTGCGGATATCGCGTTTCGAATCCCACCGTGGCCGCGAGAGCCGCTTCTGGCCCATCAGTTCGCTCCACCGAGGACACGACCGCTTCCGCGGCGACTACTTGCTCAAGAGCCAACTCTCGTAGAAGAGGAAGTTGCCCCGATGGGTCGCTGATGGACTTCGCAATCGCGTCGATCATTGCGTCGTAACGGGCGGGGAGGTGGCCTGCCGCGACCATACGGCTCAGGGTTGGCTTTTCCGAGATGCCCAACGTCGCCAACTCCATGGCGGCGACCGCAGCCGCACCGAAGTCTCCGACACGTTCGTTGTATTCCAGTTCGGCTTTGAGTCGGCGGGCGACACGTTCCGGATCGGTTCCAGGTTCGAGAGACTCCAGCGCGTGTTGACGATACGTGGCGTCGGATGCCCGACGGGCGACGGCGATCAGTTCCTCCTCGGACCGCCCGAGCTGCCTGGCTGAGTGCAGTGCAAGACGAACGATGGGCGTTGCCTCTGCTTCGTGGTGAGCAGCAGTTCCATCGGGCGAGGGAAGCGATGCCGTCAGTGCGTCCCCAAAGCGGCGGAGGAGCCCGAGACAGCGAATAACACATTCGAGGGCGTTGACCGTGTCGAGCGTCCAGCGTCGGCGGTCAGCGAGCGCGTCGCTGGCGAGCTCGAGCGCTCGCTGCAGGTCACCAGCGTGCGCCTGTTTCGAGAGTGAGCGTTTTGACAGATGGCTGGCGAGATCGATCTTGGCGTGCGTCGACTCAGGGGCCAGCTCGACGAGGCGCTCGAGATGCGTCACGACGGTGTCCGAGTCGTCGGCGATCGCGGCCTTTCGAGCGAAGTAGGAGTGGCTCGCGACGTTGTCAAACTTTCGCAGTCGCTCCTCCAGATCAGGATCTGAAGCGCTGTCGATCTCCAGCCGCAGCCGGAGAACGTCCGGATGGTCTGGATCGATCCCGGTTACCTGTCCCAGAAGCGCCTTCGCTGTTACTTCATCCGATCGGGTAGCAATGACCGCCGCGGCGCAGAGCAGCTCAACAGCGCGGGTCGGCTCCAGCTCGGCCAATTCGGTCAAGAGAGAAATGGAGTATCGATCTTGATCGTGCTCCTGCGCGAACGCAGCGACCGCGCGGAGAGCGACAACACCGAGCCGTTCCACAAGTGAGGCGCGTGGTCCGCGCAAGAGCGAGAGCGTGACCTCGGGGGATTGTCGTCCCTCCGCGAGGGTCGCCGTCAGCTGGGCTCTATCGATCGAAGGAGGCAGCTCGGAGAGGCGTTGCGCCACCGTGGGAGGCAAGATTTCGAGGTTGCTCTCGTAATAGCGTTCCGCAAGCAGGTCGTACTGATCTGCAATCGCTCTCCAACTCGCATCGGCCGCATCGATTCGATTGCTGCGAGGGACGTTGACCTTGAAATGCTTGCCCGTTGACACGAGCGTCTGCGCGTTGACAGTTTCCCAGCATGCTTCGCCTGAAGTCGGATCGACTAGGCAGAGGATCACCGGCAAGGAGTGATTGAGCCAATAGGCCGCGTGCCGGCGCGATACGCGGTAGGGCAGGTGAGTTGCCGTTGCTTGTGTGGAGACGTGGGAGCCGCCCTTAACTTGCAGCGCCAGCAGCCTCCCATGGTGACGTCCCTCTGAGTGGTGGAGTTTCTCAACACCTGCGAGGTCAGTTGTTC
>CAZPJC010000176.1:0-5049 GCA_964586645.1 uncultured Schumannella sp. | reverse complement strand
AGCAGCGACCCGTCCTTCGCGAGCACGTTCTTCTCGCCGGCCTCGATCGGGATGCCGAAGCGGTTCTGCTTCGGCGGCATCGGGCAGTTGAACGCGTAGCTGAAGGCGCACGGCGGCAGCACGGCGCGGTTGAAGTCGAGGGTGATCGTGCCGTCGGAGTTCGGGGCGACGAACAGGAAACGGCCGACGCTGTAGGTGGTGTCTCCGCTCGTGGAGTCCGCGAAGACGAGCTGCAGCGCCCGGCCCGCCTTGAACGCGGCCAGGTCGTAGTCCACGCCGTCGCGGGTGAAGCGGATGCTGCCGGGGATGACCTCCTCGCGCGGGCTCTGCTTCGCGTCCTCGTCGTCCTTGAGGTGCTGGAACCCCATCGTGGTGCCCTCGGGGTTCTCCTCCCACGCGGCGGTGACGACCCAGTCCGGGTCGTAGGCGAAGGCGTCGATGCCGCCGAAGTTCTCGATCCCCTCCGACTTCGCGTCCCACACCCGCAGCGCGTAGCCGCCGCCGTTCTGCGTGATGACCTTGCCGCGCACCGTGTCGCTGAAGACGACATCCCCCGGGTTCGGGTCGTCCTGGCCGCGCACGATCGCCTCGCCGTCGACGAGGACGCCGTCCACGTGGATGCCCTCGTCCGCGGTCGCGATGACCTTGAGGCCCGATTCGCCCTCGGGGAGCGGCGCCCAGCGGCCGGCGACGCCCCAGATCGGCTGCTCGACATCCACCAGCTGCGTGTTGGTGAGGGCGAGGCTGCCGAGCGGCTGCGTCACCGCGAGCTCGCGGCGTTGATGGAAGTAGGCGAGCTGCTCCTCGGGGGTCTTCTCCGCCAGTTCCGCAGGGCTCAACGTCATGGGGTCCATCCTCACTCAGGTCACTGACGTACAACCCCGCGGACACGGGCGAATTCCCCACATCAGCTGGATGTCGGCGCTCGCACATCCGAGCATCCCTAGACTCCGGGCATGGCGTGGAGCGAACAAGCGGCGGCCTACCTGCGCGGCTCGAAGACCTGCCCCCGGTGCGAACGCGGACCGGTCGGGTCGGAGCACTGCCCGTTCTGCGGCGCGATCCTCACCGGACTCGTCGCCGACGAGCTGCGCGCGGTCTCCGCCGAGGCCGCCGACCTGCTGACCCGTCGGCAGGAGATCATCGGGCGTCTCGGCACGAAAGGCGCGCTCGCGCCGCCGCCGGTCGGCGCCCCCGTGGCGGCGTCCGCCGCGCCGGTCACGGCCGTTCCCCGCCCGGTCCCGGTCCCGGTCCCGGTCCGGGCCGCCTCCAGCTCGCAGGTGAGCCTGCAGTCGGTGCTCGCCGTCGCGGGCGCCGTCCTGGTCGCCGTCGCGATCGTGGTGTTCCGGTTCTTCAACGTCGACGTCGACATCTCGGTGCGCCGGTTCGTCATCGCGGGGGTGACGGTGCTCTTCCTCGGCTTCGCCTGGCTGCTCGCCCGGGTGCGGCTGACCTTCTCGGCGGAGGCGGTCGGCGCGCTGGCGATGGTCTTCGTGGCGCTCGACATCTGGGCCCTGTCGGAAGTGGTGCCCGACGGCATCAGTCCGTGGGCGTTCGCCGGCATCGCGACTCTCGTCGCCTCGGTGCTGACGCTGCTGATCGCCGTGCTGGTGCGCCTGCGCACCTGGCTCTGGCTCGGACTGGTCGGACTGGTCTTCGTGCCGGCCTTCTTCGGGTACGCCGTCGACGGCACCTGGTCGGCGACGATCGGGCATCTCGGCTCGGTCGCCGTCGCGATCCTCGGGTTCGAGGTCGCCCGCCGCGTCGCCCCGCGGTTCGACAGCCCGCTGCTCGCCGACCGCGTGACGATGACCGTCGTCGCGGCGCTGTTCGGCGTCGTCATCCTGTTCGGGCTCTCGGGCATCGTCTTCCTGATGGAGCCGACGCCGTTCTTCCTGGGTGCCGCCCTCACGCTCGCCGCGCTCGCCGCGCTGAGCGGCGTCGCGACCCGCACGCTGGCGCCGGCGGCCTGGGGCGCGACCCTGGGCGTGCTCGCGACGGGTGCCGCCGGCATCCTGCCGTTCGCGCTCGAGCTCGACCAGCCGGAGTGGTTCCTCGCGCTCGCGCCGGCCGCGACCGCGGTCGCCCTCGTCGTGCTCGCCGTCATCCCGTGGCCGCGCTCGGTGCCCCGCGGGACTCTACAAATCGGCACGCTCTCGGTCGCCCTCGCGGCCGCGGTGCCCGCGGTGTTCGTCGGACTCCTCCAGCTTCTGCCGCCGCTCTTCGTCGGCTCGTCGCGGTTCTTCGCCTACGCCCCGTACGACGTGGCGCCACCGCCCGACGCGCCGTTCTGGCTCGACCCGATGCAGAACTGGGCGCTGTTCGGGGCGACGGCGAGCCTCGCCGCGATCCTCGGGATCGTCGCCGCGACGCTCGGAGTGGTCGGACTCGCGCTCGCGGTGCGACGCGAGGGCGGGGTGTTCCGGCCGTGGCTGATCCTCGCGGTCTGGCTCGCCGCCGCGGCTCTCGCCGCCGCGCCGGCCTGGTCGGCGCTGTCGCGCCCGGGTCAGGTGGTGGCGGGCATCGTCCTCGCGGTCGGGCTGGGGGTGGCGCTCGCCCGGGTCCCGCGTCTGCGCGATGCCGCGCTCTCGGTGCGCGCCCCGCTGCTCATCGCGCCGCACGCGATCCTGATCTACCTGGCCGCGATCTCCTGGGGCGACGACCGCCTCACGGTCGCCGCGGGCGCCGCGATCGTCGTCACGCTCGGCGTGCTCGCGATGGCGATGCCCGCGACGGTGCGCCCGATCTACGTCGCGGTCGGCTACGCCTACGCGCTCGTCGTGTTCGCGCGCGGACTCGACCTGCTCGGGCTCGATCCGATCCCGGTGATCGCGTACACCGCGACGCTCGCCTCGGTCGTCGCCCTCGTGGTCACCCTCGTCCGCCGCGTCCGCGCGCCCCTGTGGTACGCCGTCCTGGCGGTCACCGCGGTGCCGTTCCTGATCGGCGTCGCGACCGTGATCGCCGAACGCACGTGGGAGACGGCGCTCGCGAACGCCGCGATCTTCGCGCTCTCCCTCACCCTGACGCTCACCCGCCGCCCGGGGCTCACCCGGTTCGTGCGCAGCGGCGCCGCGGCCCTGCTGCTGCCGTCCCTCGCCGTGGTGTTCGTCAACGTCGTCCCGCGCATCATCGAGACCGACGTCGTCCCCGCCTGGAACGGCCAGGGCGGCGCCCCCGTCACCCTGCCGCTCATCGCGGCCCTGGTCGCCCTCGTCCTGCCGACGACGCCGCTCATCGCAGAGTCACTGCGCCGCGGCGACATCTCCGAATCCGACGCGGCCTCGGTGCGGCTCTGGATCGAGATCTCCGCCTTCGTGACCGGGGGGATCGCCGCGATCCTCGCCCTGTTCCTGACGACCGCCGACCTCAGCACGGCGCTCGTCGTGTTCCTGCTCCTCGGCATCGGCGCCGCGGGGGCGAGCGTCTTCGGGAAGCGCCGGTACGGCTGGTGGGTCGCCGCGGGCTCCTGGACGGCGGCCCTGTGGTGCGTCTGGGGCCTCGTCGGGATCACGGATGTCGAGCCCTACGTCTACCCGCCGGCCCTCGCCGCGATCGTCATCGGGATCGTGCTCACCCTGCGCGGCCGCTCCGGCGCCGCCCTCGTGGCTCCGGGCCTGGCCGTCGCGATCGCCACGTCGCTCGTCGTGCTCGCGATCACCGGGTCGGGAGAGGATGCCGACCTGCCGTGGCGTGCCCTCGCGCTGCTGGCGGCATCCCTCGTACTGCTCCTGATCGGCGAGGCCCTCACCCGCCGCCTCGAGCGTCTCGCCCCGCTCCGCGTCCCGGCACTCGTCGCGTCGGTCGGCGCCGCGGCCGCGGGGACCGTGCAGGCCGTGCGGTACGCGTGGGAGCTCGACGACCTGCGGCTCGGGCATCCCGACTTCGTCGTCTGGCCGGTGCTGGCGTTCAGCGCCGCCGCCGCGGTGCTCGCGGCCTCCGCGGGGCGTCATCTCACGGGCGCGCGGCGCTGGGCCCAGGTTCCCGCACTCGCGTTCCTGGTGATCGGGCCGATCGCGGCTGTCGCTCCCGGCCTCGCGCCGATGTGGATGCTGTGGGGCCTCATGCTCGTCGTGCTCGGCATCCTGCTCGTCACCGTCGTGCGCGCTCTGGCCGGCCCGACGATGCTGCCCCCGACCTGGGTCGTCTTCGCCGCCGCCTGGTGCGTGGGTGTCGCCGGCTGGAGCGTGCGCGACGTCAACGTGGAGTGGTTCTCGCTGCCGCTCGGCCTCGTCCTGACGGCCGCCGGCGTGCTCGTGCTGCGGCACGGTGCGCCGGACGGCCCCGGCACGGCGATCTCGTGGCCGGTCGGCTTCACCCGCACGTGGGCGATCCTCGCGCCGGGGATCGTCGTCACCGTGCTGCCGTCGGTGCTCGCGACCGGCACCAATCCGGCGACCTGGCGCGCGATCCTCGTGCTCGGGCTCGCCCTCGTCGCGCTGCTGGTCGGCGCCCTGCTGCGCTACGCCGCGCCGTTCGTGCTGAGCCTCGTGACGTTCGGGGTCGAGATCCTCGTCATCCTCGTGCTGCTCGCCTTCGGCCGGGACATCGACCCGGTCATCCTCTGGGTGGCGCTCGGAAGTGCGGGAGCGGTGCTGTTCACGGTCGCGATCTGGTTCGAGCGGCGCTCGCGCGGCGACCGGGAGGGCAGCGCCCGGATGCGCGATCTGAGGTAGCTCTCAGCGGCCCCCGATACGGTCGGCGCATGACCGACGCCGTCGACCCGACCCCCGCCTCCCGCCTCGGCTCGGCGATCGGCCGGGCCGCGGGGTCCGCCCTCGTCGGCGGCCGTGCCGCGATCCGCAGGAACCCCACGGCGAACAAGGTCTATCGCGCCGGCGTCGGGGTGGTCGGCGGCACGACCGTCGCGCTCGGGGTCGTGCTCATCCCGCTGCCCGGACCGGGAGCTCTCGTCGCCCTCGGGGGCCTCGGGCTGCTCGGCACCGAGTTCGAGAAGGCCCAGGTCGTCAACGAGAAGGCGACGAAGGTCGTGAAGCGCGGCCTGACCGCGGCGAAGGATGCCGTCGGCCGTCGCCGGCGAGCCACCCC
>CAZPJC010000175.1:3836-5163 GCA_964586645.1 uncultured Schumannella sp. | reverse complement strand
AGGAGCTGCGGGCGCTGTCCCGCGGGTTCGCGCCGCCGATCCTGCTCGACCGCGGCCTGGTCGCCGCTCTGGAGTCGCTCGCCGTGCGCAGCGCGGTCACGGTGCGGGTCGTGTCGTCACTGCCGGCGGATGTCGACCTCCCGACGGAACTCGAGCGCAACGCCTACTTCATCGCGGCCGAAGGGCTCACGAACGCCGTGAAGCACAGCGGCGGGTCGGCAATCGATCTGCGCCTCGACCTGCGCCGCATCCCGGAGTCGGATGACACCTGGCTCGACATCACGGTGACCGACGACGGCCGCGGGGGAGCGGCGGCCGTGCCGGGGCATGGGCTCGCGGGACTGCAGGAGCGCGTCCTCGGTCAGGGCGGCACCCTCGAGATCAGCAGCCCCGCCGGCGGCCCCACCGTCGTCACCGCGCACCTCCCCGTGACGCGCACCCTCGCCTGAAGTGTCGCAAAGGGCTGCCTGCGCGAGGTCTTGGACGACCGTTTGTGACACCTCAGGGAGAATGACATGGTGAGCGGACTGCGGGTGGTGGTCGCCGACGACTCGGTGCTGCTGCGCGAAGGACTCGTGCGGGTGCTCGTCGAGGCCGGGCACGAGGTGGTGGGGTCGTTCGGCGACGCCGACTCGCTGCTCGCCGAGGTCGAGGCGCTGAACCCGGACCTCGCGGTGCTCGACGTGCGGATGCCGCCGACCTTCCGGGATGAAGGCGTGCGCGCCGCCATCCGGTTGCGGTCCCTGATGCCGCGCACCGGCATCCTGCTGCTGTCGCAGTACGTCGAGGTCGCGTACGCGCAGGAGCTGCTCGGCGCGGGGCAGGGCGGCGTCGGCTACCTGCTGAAGGATCGCGTCGCGTCACTCGAGGAGCTGGTGGATGCGATCGACAGGATCGCCGACGGCGGCACGGTGCTCGACCCCGAGGTGGTCGCCCAGCTCATCGGGCGGCGCCACGATCCGCTGGCGACCCTGACGCCGCGGGAGCGCGAGGTGCTGCAGCTGATGGCGGAGGGCCGCACGAACGCGGCGATCGCCGAGGCCCTCTACATCGGGGTCGGCGCGGTGGAGAAGAACGTCACCTCGATCTTCGCGAAACTCGCGCTCGAGGACTCCGGCACCGATCACCGCCGGGTTCTGGCCGTGATCGCCTGGTTGCAGCGGTAGTCAGCGCTTCGGGACGCGGCCCCGGCCGAAGATCAGCCAGAGGATCGATCCGATGATGCTCAGGAAGAACGCGACGAGGATCCAGATGAACTTGCCGAACCCGCCGTGGTTCGGGTTGTTCACGATCGACACGACGGTGACGATGAAGATGATCAGGCCGA
>CAZPJC010000175.1:0-3736 GCA_964586645.1 uncultured Schumannella sp. | reverse complement strand
GCCTCGTTCTCGGGGAAGATGCTGGACTGCACGGTCCAGACGCCGAGCTCGTCGGCCCTCGCGAGCAGGGCGGCGAGCAGGATGCGCCCGATGCCGCGCCCGTGATGGTCGGGCGCGACGTACACGGAGTGCTCGACGACGCCCTCGTACACCCGGCGGCTCGAGACCGGCGACGCCGCGGCCCAGCCCACGACCACGCCGTCGTCGTCGGCGACGAGCCGGAGGTCCGCGCGCTTGCCGGCGTCGAAAGCCTCCCACTCGGGAGGCTCCGACTCGAAGGTCGCGTTCCCGGCCTCGATGCCCGCCGCGTAGATCTCCCGCACCGACGGCCAGTCCTCGGCGGTCATCGGGCGCACGACGGGGGTCACGAGCAGCAGGAGCCCGACGCGAGGTCGGTCGAGCAGACGCCGGTCTCGGGCAGGACGAGTTCGATCCGGCGCGCGGCGGCGCGGTCGCCGGCCAGCTCGTCGGCGATCGACCGCACCTGCTCGTAGCCGGTCAGCAGCAGGAAGGTCGGCGCCCGGCCGTACGACTTCATGCCCGCGAGCCAGAACCCGGGCTCGGGGTGCGACAACTCATCGACGCCGTGCGGCGGCACCGTGCCGCACGAGTGCAGGTTCGGGTCGATGAGCGGGGCGAGCCGCACCGGCGCCTCGATCACCTCGTCGAGCCCGACCCGGATCTCGCGCAGCATGTCGAGGTCGGGGCGGAATCCGGTGGCGACGACGACGGTGTCGGCGTCGATGCGCACCGGTTCTCCGGCCCGCGTCGCGACGAGGGTCACCCGGTCGCCGGGCGCGGCCTCGACGTCCTGGACGAGGGTGCTGTCGAGAAGCTCGACCCGACCCGACCGCACGAGGTCGTGCACGGCGGCCCCGAGCGACGCGCGCCCGGCGAGTTCGTCGGCGTCGGCCCCGTAGACCCGCGCCGGCGTGGCCGAGCGGATGAGCCAGGCCACGGTCGTGCCGGGTTCGCGCTCGGCGAGCCGGTCGAGGGCGAGCAGCGTGTTGGCGGCGGAGTGCCCCGCCCGACGACGACCGTGTGCTTGCCGGCGAATCGCGCACGGTCGCGACCGAGCACGTCGGGCAGCCCGTGGGTGAGGTGGGCGGCGACGGCGCTCTCCTGCCGCGGGCGGAACCCCGACGCGATCACGGGGTTCGGCATCCCGAACGTGCCCGAGGCGTCGATCACGGCACGCGCCTGCAGTTCGTCGCCGGTTCCGAGTCGCACGACGAACGGCGTCTCGGTGCGCCCCGTGGTGCGCGTGCGGTCCATGCCGAGCCGGGAGACGGCGTCGACTCTCACGCCGAACCGGATGCGGTCGCGCAAGGCGGGCGTCGCCGCGAGCGGCTCGAGGTAGTACTTCACGAGGTCGTCACCGGTCGGCATCGCCTCCGGATGCTGCGGCTTCCAGCCGTCGGCGGTCAGCAGCCGCACCGACGCCGCGTCGGTGACGTGCTTCCACGAGGAGAACAGGCGGGTGTGCCCCCACTGCCGGATGGCGGCGCCGACGCGCTCGCCCTGCTCGAGCACGAGGGGCTCGATGCCGCGCTCGAGGAGCTGGGCGGCGGCGGCGAGCCCGACCGGCCCGGCGCCGATGATCACGACGGGCAACCGGGTCAGCACGGGGGAGGGCGCGATGGGCGCCTCGGTCAGGAGGGTCATGGGCGGTCCGATCGTATTGATGGATGTCGATGCCCTGAGTCTGGCGCACGCATCGACGTTCGTCAATATCCGTGTCATGATGTGCTCATGCCCGTTGCCGAACTGCTGCCCGTCCGCGACGTCGCCGCCTGCTGCGCTCCTCTGACGAGCGAGGCGATCTCGGAGGAGGACGCCGAGACGGTCGCCCGCACGCTGAAGGCGCTCGCCGATCCCGCGCGGCTGCGCATCGTGTCGATCGTCGCGGCGCACGACGACCAGGAGGCGTGCGTCTGCGACCTCCAGGAGCCGCTCGGCTTGTCGCAGCCGACGGTCTCGCATCACCTCAAGGTGCTGACGGATGCCGGCTTCCTCACCCGCACGAAGCGCGGGTCGTGGGCGTACTACCGGTTGGTTCCCGGAGCTCTCGACTCGGTCGCCGGGCTGCTCGGCTCGGTGTGACGACGGTCGACGCCCGCCGACGGGTGGTGCTGCAGCGCCGCATCCGGTTCATCGTCGGCTTCACGATCGCCTACAACGTCGTCGAGGCGGTCGTCGCGATCTCGGCCGGCGCCGCGGCGTCGTCGGTCGCGCTCATCGGGTTCGGCCTCGACTCGGTCGTCGAGGTGCTGTCGGCGGCGGCCGTCGCCTGGCAGTTCACCCGCAAGGATCCCGAGCGCTGGGAGCGCCCGACCCTGCGGGTCATCGCCGTCGCGTTCTTCGCGCTCGCCGCGTACGTGACGGGGTCGGCCGTGCTGGCGCTCACCGGTCTGGTGGATGCCGAGCACTCGACCGTGGGGATCGTGCTCGCGGCCGTCTCGCTGGCTGTGATGCCGCTCGCGTCGTTCCTCGAACGCCGCACGGGCACCGAGCTCGGGTCCGCGACCGCGATCGCCGACTCGAAGCAGACCCTCCTCTGCGCGTGGCTGTCGGCCGCCGTGCTGCTCGGGCTCGTGCTCAACTCGCTCGTCGGCTGGTCCTGGGCCGACCCGCTCGCGGCGCTCGTGATCGCCGGGTTCGCGGTGCGGGAGGGGGTCGAGGCCTGGCGCGGCGACGCCTGCGCGACGTCGGTCGGGATGCTGCTGGACGACGACGGCCACGACCACGACCACGACTGACGTGTCGATCTCCGGAGGCGCGTCCGGGTGGGCCTATTCGGCGAGACGCGTCAGCGCAAGCCCCCCGGCGGCCGTGGGTCGGACCCTTACCGTGAGCGGATGCCTACCAAGACCCGACGCATGCAGAAGGCGCTCTACGAAGAGGAACTCGCGCGCCTCCAGATCCAGCTCGTCGAGATGCAGCAGTGGATCATCGCGTCGGGAACGCGCGTCGTCGTGCTGTTCGAGGGGCGGGATGCCGCCGGCAAGGGCGGGGCGATCAAGCGGATCGCGCAGTACCTCAACCCGCGGTCGGCCCGGGTGGTCGCGCTGACGGTGCCGAGTGAGCGCGAGAAGGGGCAGTGGTACTTCCAGCGCCATCTCGAGCGGATGCCGACATCCGGAGAGCTCGTGCTGTTCGACCGCTCCTGGTACAACCGCGCCGGCGTCGAGCGGGTGATGGGCTACTCCACCGATGAGGAGTACGAGCGGTTCCTGCAGCAGGCGCCGGTCGTCGAGAAGCTGCTCGTCGACGACGGCATCATCCTCATCAAGTACTGGTTCTCGGTGTCGGACGAGGAGCAGCAGCGGCGGTTCCGGCGTCGGCTGAAGGATCCCGTGCGCCGCTGGAAGCTCTCGCCGACCGACCTCGAGTCGATCACCCGGTGGGAGGACTACTCCCGCGCGAAGGACGCGATGATCGCGGCCACCGACACCGAGTACGCGCCCTGGTGGACGATCGACAGCGACGACAAGCGGGCGGCGCGGCTCAACGTCATCCACCATCTGCTGTCGCAGGTGCCGTGGGAGAAGACGAAGCCCGAGAAGGTGACGCTGCCCGACCGGCCCGACGCCGTCGACTACGTGCGGCCGCCGGAGGACGAGCAGCGGTTCGTCCCCGATCACGCCGCCGTGCTGGCCGACGCGTCCTAGTCGCCCCGCAGGGCGTCGTTCATGCTCCGCAGGATGCGGGATGCCGCGCGCCGCTCGTCGTCGGA
>CAZPJC010000174.1:3351-5175 GCA_964586645.1 uncultured Schumannella sp. | reverse complement strand
GCTCGTGGCCGACGGGCGTCTCGTCGTCGGCGGGCTCCAGGACGACGCCCCCGCGGTCCTCGTCGGCGACGAGGCGGATGATCTCGCGCCGATCCCGGTCGAGTCGACGACGTTCTACGGCGCCGTCGCGCGCTGGTACGCGCTCGTCGCGGACGGCTCCGAGCTGCGGGCCCTCGGCGGGCGCACCGGCGGCGGGCA
Source organism: uncultured Schumannella sp. (assembly GCA_964586645.1). Classification (GTDB taxonomy): domain Bacteria; phylum Actinomycetota; class Actinomycetes; order Actinomycetales; family Microbacteriaceae; genus Pseudolysinimonas_A. Next base: position 4,977 of record CAZPJC010000174.1, on the reverse strand, counting down.
CGGCAACCCGCGCTGGAGCACCTGGCGCGGCGATCTCGCCGGCCTCACCGAACGCAACACCCCCGGGATCGAGGTCTTCGGCGGCTGGCGCGGCGGCGGGATGGTCGGCGTCGCGGTCGCCGACGGACAGGCGGTCATCGTCGGCGGACGGGCCGGCGATGCGGCCGGTCTCGACATCGCGGTCTGGCTCGAGCAGGGCGACGACTGGGTCGAGCAGCCGTCGGCCGGCACGCCGCTCGGCGCGACCGACGACCGGCTGCCGTTCCCGACCTCCGTCGTGGGCGACGGGTCGCGGCTGCTGATCACCGGGTTCACGCAGCGTCTCGGCGGCGGCGAGGTGCGGGTCGAGGCGACGGCCTGGTTCGGTGCCCCGACCGGCCCCTGGGAACGAGTCGACCTGCCGAGCGAGGCCGCGGAATCGCGGGCGGATGCCGCGGCCTGCGAACCGGAGGGCTGCGTGATCGTCGGGCACGGCGACGGCGGCCTGCTCGCCTGGAGGTACGCCGGGGGCGCCGTGACCCCGCTCCCGGTGCCCGTCGTCGACGCTCCGGAGGACGTCGTCGCTCCGGTGACCTGGGACGGGAGCACCGCCGTCCTCGGGCCCGGCCTCGTCGGGGTCTCCACGGATCTCACCACCTGGCGGCTGCTCTCCGGCCCGGACGGCGCTCCGCTCGCGGCGACCTCCGCCGACGGCATCCTCTACGTGCTGGTGACCGCCGGCGACGGCTCCGTCGAGCTCTGGCGCTCGCCCGAGAGCTTCTTCAGCCACGCCCCCTCGTAGGCGAACGGCACGAATCCGACGGCCTCATTGACGTCGAGCATGTAGCGGTTCTCCTCGGCGTTGAACGTCATGATCGACGAGTGCCCCGGGTGCCGCTCCTGGAGGTGCTGGATGTTGGCGACCTTCAGCAGCATCCCGAGCCGGTGTCCGCGGTGCTCCCGGATCACGATCGTGTCGCGCTGCTCGATACTGCGGGAGGTGTCGCCGGGGACGCTCAGCTCGGTGTACCCGGCGAGCCGTCCGGTCGGGATGTGCTCGACCGCGGCGTAGAGCGCGGCGCGCGGCGACTGGGCCTGCTGCTCCTCGCGCTCGAGCCAGCGCTCGACGGTCCAGACGTCCTCGTCCTGCTCGAGCCCGGCAGAAGGCGCGTCGGTGCTCATCCGGGTCGCGAGCACCGCGAGGTCCTCGAGCAGCTCCCGCGGGGCGCGTCCCTCCCAGAGGTGCACGCGATAGTCTCCCGAGCGCTCCTCGGCGTACGCCCGCTTCGCGGCGAGCAGGGCGGGGTCCGCGGGCAGCGCGAGGCGGCTCGCGCGTTCGACCTGCTCGAGCGCGTACCCACGGGCGAGGAGGAACCGCACCTCGCGGCCGTTCGCCGGCAGCGACCCGAAGCCGGTCGGCGAGTCGAGCCGCGGGCCGTCGGCGGCGGGAGTCGAGGCGTAGACGTGCAGCTTGCGCTTGCCCTCCGCGCGGGCCGCCGCCTCGAGCGCATCCGCGAGCGCGCGCCCGATGCCGCGACGCGTGAACTCCGGATGCACCTGCACCGACAGGCCCGCGGTGCTGACGGCATCCCCCTGGGTGCTCGAGTGGTACGTGCCGCGCGCCACGATGCGCCCGTCGACCCGTGC
>CAZPJC010000174.1:0-3251 GCA_964586645.1 uncultured Schumannella sp. | reverse complement strand
TCGAGGTAGGCGAGGTTCGCGATCTTGAGCAGCATGCCGAGCTTGTGCCCGCGATGCTCGCTGAGCACGAGCGTCGCGTACTGACTGGCCGCCCGGCCCGTGTCGGGCGGGATCGAGTACTCGGTGAAGCCGACCAGCTTCCCCGTCGGCACGTGCTCGACCGCGGTGGTCACGAAGCGCCGCGGGTCGTCGCGCTCCTTCCGGGCGTTCTCGGCGGCGAGGCGCTCGGCCGTCCAGACGTCCTCGGGCGTGCCGACGCCGGCGTCGGGGGCGTCGGTCGACATCCGGGTGATGAGCACCGCGAGGTCCTCGAGCCAGCGCTCCGGGGTCGAGCCGAGCCAGGAGTGCAGCCGGTAGTCGGGCCCGCTGCGCTCGATCGCGGCGGCGAGCTGCTCCTGCACGCCCGCGACCGGGAAGGCGATGCGGCTGTACCGGTTGACCTGCTCGAGGCGATAGCCGCGGGCCTGCGCGAACCGGGTCGTGCGGGACGCGGCGGGCACCGAGCCGAAGCCGGTCGGCGGCACGAGACGCTCCCCGCCGAACTCGGCCTCGGGCGCGTAGGCGATGATCTTGCGCCGCCCCATCGCCGAGACCGCCGCCTCCATCGCGTCGGCGAGGGCGCGGCCGATCCCGCGACCCTCGACCTCGGGCGGCACCTGGATGAACTGCCACGCGGTGTCGGGGTCGTCGGCCTGCACCTCGAAGACCCCCTGGGCGACGATCCGCCCGCCCGCGCGCGCGACGAAGACCCGCGACGGACGATGCGGGTCCTGGTAGTGCGGCAGCTCCTCCTCGGGCGTGTACATCCCCTCCGACGACCCCATCCACACCCGGTCGGCGCGTTGCCCGGCCTCGGCGGCGGTCACGAAGTCGTCCCAGCCCGCGGCGCCGACGCGCTCGGGGATCGGGAGCTCCTCGATCGTGAACGTCATGCCAGGTCCTTCCGCCACGCGCCCTCGTGGGCGATCTCGGTGAAGCCCACGGCTTCGTTGACGTCGAGCATCGGGCGGTTCTCCTCGGCGTTGAAGGTGAGCACGCTCGGGTGCCCGGGGACCACCCGGTCGAGCTGCTCGAGGTTCGCGAGCTTCACGAGCATCCCGAGCCGGTGCCCGCGGTGCTCGCGCAGCACGAGCGTCGCGTACTGGTGGGCCGCGCGCTCGACCGGCTTCGGGACCGACAGCACGGTGAAGGCGACGAGACGGCCGGTGGGGAGATGCTCGGCCGCGGCGACGAGGCGGGTGCGGGGGTTGCCGCGCTCCTGTCGGTCGTCGTTCTCGCGCACCCGCTCGACGGTCCAGACGTCTTCGGGCTCCTCGAGTCCGGCGGTGGGGGGCGTCGGTGCTCATCCGCGTGCTCAGCACCGCGCGATCCTCGAGCCACCGCTCGGGCGTGCGACCGACCCAGGTGCGGACGGCGTAGTCCGGGCCGCTCGCGCGCTCCGCCGCCGCGAGCCGTGCGGCGATGCCAGGGATCGGCAGGGGCAGGCGGCTGACTCGGGCGACCTGCTCGAACGAGTAGCCCCGTCGCCGGGCGAAGCGCGTCGCGGGGGCGTCGGCGAGGATCGCGCCGAACCCGGTGGGGGATGGGAGGAGCTCGCCGTCGCCGCCTCGCCCCGGGACGTAGGCGATCAGCTTGCGCCGTCCGTCGGCCGCCACCGACCGCTCGACCTGCTCGGCCAGCGCCGTGCCGACCCCGCGGCGGCGGGACTCCGGTCGCACGAGCACGTCGACCCACGACGTGTCGGCGTCGTCGCCGACCTGGGTCTGGGTCTTCGCGACGCCGACGATGCGGCCCTCGATCCGGGCGGCGAACAGCCGCCGCGGTTCGAACGGGTTCTGGTACTGCGGGAGCTCCTCGGCCGGGTCGAAGTCGAGGTCGGGCGTTCCGAACGCGTCGGCGAACACGGCGCCCGCGACCGTGATCGCCTCGACGAAGGGACCGGCATCGGGCGCGTCGAGCGTCGCGGGGATCGCGATCTGCTCGAGTGCGAAGCCGCTCATGACGGCACCTGCCTTCCGCCGCCGGATGGGCAGCCGACCAGACTACACAGCTCGGGTACCGTAGGGGAGTCGATCATCGAAGCGGAGCCGCGTGTACCTGAAGAGCCTGACCCTCAAGGGGTTCAAGTCCTTCGCGACGCCGACCACCTTCGCGTTCGAGCCGGGCGTCACGTGCGTCGTCGGGCCGAACGGCTCCGGCAAGTCGAACGTCGTCGACGCCCTCGCCTGGGTGATGGGCGAGCAGGGGGCGAAGACCCTCCGCGGCGGCAAGATGGAGGACGTCATCTTCGCCGGCACCGCGACCCGCGGGCCGCTCGGCCGCGCCGAGGTGCTGCTCACGATCGACAACGCCGACGGCGCCCTGCCGATCGAGTACTCCGAGGTCACGATCTCGCGCACCCTGTTCCGCAACGGCGGCAGCGAATACGCGATCAACGGCGAGCAGTGCCGGCTCCTCGACGTGCAAGAGCTGCTCTCCGACTCGGGCCTCGGGCGCGAGATGCACGTCATCGTCGGCCAGGGGCAGCTCGACGCCGTGCTGCACGCCACCCCGGAGGACCGCCGCGGCTTCATCGAGGAGGCGGCCGGCATCCTCAAGCACCGCCGCCGCAAGGAGAAGACGCTCCGCAAGCTCGAGGCGATGCAGACCAACCTCACGCGCCTCTCCGACCTGGCCGGGGAGATCCGGCGACAGCTGAAGCCGCTCGGGCAGCAGGCGGAGATCGCCCGGGAGGCCGCGCAGATCCAGGCCACGGTGCGGGATGCCCGCGCCCGCCTGCTCGCCGACGAGGTCGTGACCCTGCGCGCCGCCGTCTCCGACCTCTCGCGCGGCGAGAGCGAGCGCAAGACCGAGCGCCTCGTGCTGCAGGAGCAGCTCGACCAGGCGCGGCTCCGGCAGGGTCGCCTCGAGCAGGCGATGGTCGGGGATGCCGTCGACGAGGCGCGTCGCGTCGCGTTCGGGCTCGAGCAGGTGCAGGACCGGATGCGGTCGCTCTACACGCTCGCCAACCAGCGGCTGTCGCTGCTCGGCCAGCAGGCCGAACTGCCCGGGATGTCGTCGACGATCAGCCAGCGCATGGTCGACGACGCCCGCGAGGAGATCACCCGGCTCGCGGCCGGGGTGACGCTCGCCGAGGAGGCCCTGGGCCGCGCCTCCGCCGTCACCGCGACCGCGCGCGGCTCGCTCGACTCGCTCGACGAGGAGATCAGCGCGCAGAGCGCCCTCGTCTCGGCGCACGACCTCGAGCAGGG
>CAZPJC010000173.1:0-5186 GCA_964586645.1 uncultured Schumannella sp. | reverse complement strand
CTCGGCGCGCTCGCCGCGAAGCACGGCGCGCTGCTGTACACCGACACGACCGCGAGCCTCGCCGGCAACACGTTCCTCGCCGACGACTGGGGGGTGGATGCCGCGACCTCCGGTCTGCAGAAGTGCCTGGCCGGGCCGTCGGGGTCGTCGCCGATCACGCTGTCCGAGAAGGCCGTCGCGATCATCCAGGCCCGCAAGTCGGTCGAGGCGGGCATCCGCAGCGCGGGCGACCCCGTGCTGGCGCAGCCGATCCGCAGCAACTACTTCGACCTCGCGCAGATCCTCGACTACTGGGGTCCGGCGCGCCTCAACCACCACACCGAGGCGACGACGATGCTCTACGGCGCCCGCGAATGCGCGCGCATCCTGATGGAGGAGGGCATGGCGAACGCCGTCGAACGTCACCGCGTACACGGCGCCGCGATGACCGCGGGACTCGTCGCGACCGGGCTGAAGCTGTTCGGCGACCAGAGCGTGCGGATGAACAACGTGATCGGCGTGCACATCCCCGACGGCGTCGACCCCGACGGCGTGCGCGCGACGCTGCTCGCCGACTACGGGATCGAGATCGGCACCTCGTTCGGCCCGCTGCACGGCAAGGTGTGGCGCATCGGCGTGATGGGCTACAACGCCCGCAAGGATGCCGTGCTCACGACGCTCGCGGCGCTCGAGCAGGTGCTGCGGCGGGCCGGGGCGCCCGTGACGCCCGGCGCCGGGACCGACGCCGCCCTCGAGAGTTACGCATGACCGCGGCCCGCGTCCTCGCCCGCGCCGACGAACTCGCCACCCACTCGGCCTGGGACGACGGCATCCTCCGCGCCTACCTGACGCCCGAGCAGTCCCGGGTGAACGCGATCGCGGCGGCCTGGATGCGCGAGGCCGGGCTCCGGTCGTGGCCCGACGCCGCGGCCAACGTCTGCGGACGCCGCCTGGTCGACGACGACGACCGCCCCGCGCTGCTCCTGGGCTCGCACCTCGACACCGTTCCGGGGGCGGGGCGGTACGACGGCATCCTCGGTGTGCTCGTCGCGATCGAGGTCGCCGACCGGCTGCGGGATGCCGACCTCCCCTTCGCCCTCGAAGTCGTCGCGTTCGGCGACGAGGAGGGCTCGCGCTTCGGCACGACGCTGCTCGGCTCGCGGGCGCTCGCCGGGCGCTGGGACGACGCCTGGCTCGAGCTGGTGGATGCCGACGGCGTGACCCTGCGCGATGCGGCGACGGCGTTCGGCCTGATCCCCGAGAGGATCGCCTCGGCCGCCCGGCCCGCGGGATCGGTGCTCGGCTACCTCGAATGCCACATCGAGCAGGGCCCGCGGCTCGAGGCGCTCGACCGCGCGCTCGGCGTCGTCACGACGATCGCGGCGGCGGAGCGGCGGGTGATCTCGTACCTCGGCGAGGCGCGGCACTGCGCGACCCCGTGGGAGCTGCGGCACGACGCGCTGCTCGGCGCGAGCGAGGCGATCATCGCGATCGAGCGCATCGCGAAGGACCAAGGCAGCCCGGCCACCGTCGGGCGCATCCGCGTCGAACCGGATGCCGTCAACGTGATCCCCGGATTCGCGGAGTTCAGCCTCGACCTCCGGGACGGCACCGCCGCGGGCCGCGACGCGACCTGGGGGATCATCCGGCACGAGTTGCAGCGCATCGCGGGCGAACGCGGCCTCGACCTCGAGATCAGCTCCACGCACGTCGCCCCCGAGGCGCCCTGCTCCCCGGCGTTGCGGGAGGCGATCGCCGCCGGGATCCGGGTGACCGGCGACGCCGACCCGGTCGAGCTCGTGAGCATCGCCGGGCACGACGCGATGGCGGTCGCCGACCTCACCGAGATCGGGATGCTGTTCGTCCGCTGCGCGGGCGGGATCAGCCACCACGCCGACGAGTCGGTGCGCGAGGACGATGTCGCGGCCGCGATCGACGCGTTCGAAGCCGCGGTGCTCGCGCTGGCGGAGCAGCACCGCCGATGAGTCTCGCCGAGGCGGACCGCGCGATCCTCATCGAGGAGCTCGCGAAGACCCGGCTCGGCGCGGGGCTCGGCGACCTCCCGGGGCCGGAGGCGCACCGCCGCTCGCCCGTCTGCGGCGACGAGGTGACCGTGCGGGTCGTGCTCGACGGCGACGCGATCGCGGCCCTGCGCTGGGACGGCCACGGCTGCGTCGTCTCGGCCGCGGCGGCATCCGCTCTGGCCGACGCCGCCGCGGGGCTGGAGGTCGACGCCTTCCGGGCGCTCTCCGGCCGCTACCTGGCGACCCTCGACGCCGGCGCGACCCCCGACCCCGAGCTGGGCGACCTCGAGGCGTTCGCCGGCATCGGCCGCTACCCCCTGCGCGCCGGCTGCGCCTCCCTCGCCTGGCGGGCGGCGCTCGACGCGCTCGCCTGAGCCGGTTGGTCCGCCGTATGCGTGTCCTGCCTACGAGAAGACCGCGGCGCGAGGCGCGAACGGCGGACCAACCCGTCTCGTCAGTCCGCGACGACGGTGATGCGGCGGATGTCGGGGTCGGTGAAGACATCCCGTTCGTCGGTGCTGCGCGTGGAGAACTCGGTGACGACGGCGCCCTCGGGTCCCGCCTGGAACCAGTGCTTCGTGCCCGGCATGATCGTGTGCTGCTCGCCCGGGCGCAGCACGATCTCGTGCCACGCCGTGTAGTGCTCCGGCCGCGGGGCCACCGCCCGGGGTGACGGCGTCGGGTCGCCCTCGACGTAGAGCCAGACCTCGCCCGCCCGCACCCGGAAGGTCTCCTCCTTGCCTTCCTCCGCACCCGACCCGACGTGCACGTGCTCGGGGCAGGTCTGCCCGGGGCGCAGCACCATCTCCTTCGCGCAGACGCGCTCGGTGTTGACGTACACGACGAGCTGCAGGCCGGTGCGCGCGAGGTCGCCGAGGCCGAAGTCGCTCACCTCGAGTTCGGCCTTCTCGGCGGGGGACAGCACGATGCCGGCCGCCGTCATGGCGTCGATCGCGTACTCGCGGGCCTCGGCGACCTCGGCGGCGGTCAGCATCCCGGCTCGCTCAGTGGATGCGGGACGTGCGCTCGAGCAGCTGCTCGACCTCGTCGACGCCGAGCGGCACGGTCGGCCCGCCGATCGGGTTCATCAGGTCCTTCTGCGTCTCGTCGACGAGAGCCGAGAGCATCTGCACGGCGTCGTCGACGATCTCGGTCGAACGGGTCTCGGTGCCGTGCAGCAGCCAGCGCGCGACCTCGAGCTCGGACAGCAGCGACGCCCGCTGCCGCAGCTGCCGGTCGACGGTTCCCCGCACGCGCGAGTAGGCGGCGAACGCGGCGTCGGCCAGGTCGATCCCGGCGGCGGCGAGCCACTGCAGGTCGGAGGCCGGGTCGCCGACGCGGAGACCGTGCCAGCCCAGCATCCCGGTGACCTCGTCGTTCGCGGAGAGGAACGAATCCGACCCGAGCGCGCCGTTGATCACCGACGGGGTGAACTGCCAGAGGGTGGGCTCCTCGCTCGCGCGCTCCCAGCGGCCGAGCAGCGCGGCGGGGACGAGCCCGGTCGCGGCGGCCCGGTCCATCAGGGCGACGACGGCGCGCAGAGCCTCGACCGGCGAGTGCGACGGCAGGCCGGCGTCGATGACGACGTTCGGCGGCAGCGCGTGGATCGCCGCGATCGCCGATCCGATGGATGCCGCCAGCTCGACGCTCATCGACCCGAGCGGCACCTTCGCGCCGTAGACGAACTCCGACACGACGGCGCGCGTGCCGTCGACCGGAACCTGCCCGGCGAAGGTCGACACCGTGAACGGCAGACGCGCCCGGACGCCCGCGCTGAGCGCGCGCAGCGCGATGAGGTCGGCGGACTGCTCCTGCTCGGCACGCTCGCTGCGCGGCACCCGGATGACCCAGTGGCGGCCGTCCCGGCCGGTGAGGATCGCGGCGTCGAAGTCGCCGCCGGGGGAGCCGAACGGCTGGGCGCCGGCGATGTCGAGGCCCGCCACGGCGGACGTCGCGAGCGCCGCTAGAGTGAGATGGGATCGGGCCATGTCGACAGGGTAGGTCGGCCCGGGAGGAGTACGGATGTCCGACACTCCCTCGGCCGGTGGCTTCTCAGACAGCCCTCCGCGGTTTTCGGATCGCCTTCCCCTGGCTCGGGCGGCCCTCGACCGCGACCACCTCGGCCGCGCCGGCGGCATCGACGCCCTCCTCGACGACGCGCGCACCCGGGCGATCGTGCTGCACGAGGGCAAGGCGCTGCTCGCCACCCCGACGAGCCTCGCCATCCTGCCGCCGTCGATCGTGCCGCAGGCGGCCCTCGCCGTGTACCTCGGGCGCACCACGATGCCGGCCGACGACCTCGCCGAGGGCACCCCGATCGTCGCCCTCGCCGTCGATTCGCCCGACGGGTTCGACGACCTCGACGACATGCCGACCGGACCGGCGGAGTGGGGCGACCTGCGCCGCATCGGCGCCCGGCTCGACGAGCGCGACGCGGGACTGTTCACCCAGGCGCTCGCGATCATGAACTGGCACACGGTGTCGCGCTTCTCGCCCCTCGCCGGGGGCGAGACGCAGCCCGCGCAGGCCGGCTGGGTGCGCCAGGACGCCGACGGCAAGGAGTACTTCCCGCGCACCGACTCCGCGATCATCGTCGGAGTGCTGGATGCCGACGACCGCATCCTGCTCGGCTCGAACGCGATGTGGGAGGCGAAGCGCTTCTCGCTGCTCGCCGGGTTCGTCGAGCCGGGCGAGTCGCTCGAGGCCGCCGTCATCCGCGAGGTGTTCGAGGAGTCCGGGGTGCGGGTCGAGGATCCGCAGTACCTCGGCAGCCAGCCGTGGCCCTTCCCGGCCTCGCTCATGGTCGGCTTCGTCGCCCGCGTGGTGCCCGGCTCGGACACCACGGGCCGACCCGACGGCGAGGAGATCATCGCGCTGCGCTGGTTCACCCGCGCGGAGCTGACGGCCGCGGTGGATGCCGGCGACGTCATCCTGCCCGGACCCACCTCGATCGCCCGCGCGATCATCGAGCACTGGTACGGGGGAGAGATCGCCGACGGGGCTCGCCAGTGGTAGGAGCAGCGCGGTGGTAGCCGACCTCCTCGACGGCCTCGATGCCGAGCAGCGGCACGCGGCGGAGACGCTCCTCGGCCCGGTCTGCATCCTCGCCGGCGCCGGCACCGGTAAGACCCGGGCGATCACGCACCGGATCGCGCACGGCATCCAGGAGGGCGTCTACTCGCC
>CAZPJC010000172.1:0-5266 GCA_964586645.1 uncultured Schumannella sp. | reverse complement strand
ACTGGGAGGAAGTGCCGATGCACTTCCGGGCGGCGATCACCAACGGGCTCACCCGTGAGGAGATCCGCGAGGTCATCCTGCAGGTCGGCCTCTACCGCGGCGTCCCCGTCGCCAACCACGGCACCGCCCTCCTGCGCGAGGCCCTGGGCGACTCCGCCGCGGGTTGAGTAGCGCGCCGCGCAGCGGCACGCGTATCGAAACCCCTACCCTCCGTTCGAGAACGTCACCTCGATGATTCCGAACAGGAACGGCGAGATGACGACGCCGCCGCCGGTGGCGAAGTCATCCATCGGGATGGCCCAGAACCACGCGTGCGCGACGACGACCGCCACGAGGGCGACGATCTTCACGACGAGTCCGGCACGATCGAGCACCCGCGTCGCCGCGAACGGATCCAGCTTGCGGTTGATGATGCGGCCCAGCGCGAGGAAGACGATGACCGCGAACCCGAAGAACAGCACGGGGCTGACCCGCAACTGCATGTCGACGCAGACTCCGGTCTCGTAGCACCCGGCCTTGCTCGCCACGATCACCCAGCTGCAAATGAGTGCGGCGAGCACCGCGGTGACGAGCAGGCGGCGGATGCCGCGCACGACGGAGACGCCGTTGCTCGCCGCGGCCGAGTCGACGACGAGCTCGCCGGAAGATGAGGTTTCCTGACCCAGGTCCCCACGATCCCCGCGTCGGTGGCTCGCGTCAAGGGCGCCGCGCTACTCGTCGAACGGAAGCGTCGGCCCGAGCGCCCCGTCGGTGCGCCCACCCAGCGACCCGTCTTTGAGCTCCACGAACACGACCTCGGTGTCGGTCGTGCCGATGTTCTCGGCGAAGTGCTCCTGCGCGTCGAGCCACACGGCGACGCCCCCGGGCATGTCGACCTCGCGTTCGTGACCGCCGGAGTGCAGCCGCCGGCGGAACGGGGCGAGGGTGTGCATCACGCTGTTCGGATGCTCGTGCGGCACCGTCGTGTCGCCCGGCGAGTCGCGGTAGGCGAGCACCCGTACGGCGTCGTTCTCGAAGATCACGCGGTAGTGGTCGGGGTTCGTCTCGACCGGATCCTTCGTCATGGCCGAAGGGTACGCCTGCCGTGCCGCCGGGTAGCGTTGAGTTCCACAGCGACGAGGAGACACCGATGCGACTGGCGCTCACCGGATCGAACGGCAAACTCGGCACCGTCGTCGAACGGGAGCTGCGCGCCGCCGGCCACGACGTCGTCGCCCTCGACGTCGTCGGCGAGCGTCGAGAGGGGTTCACCCGCATCGACCTCACCGATTCGGGGTCGGTGTTCGACGCCCTCAGCGGCATCGACGAACGGCACCGCGGCCTCGATGGCGTCGTGCACCTGGGTGCCGTTCCGGCTCCGGGTCTCGAAACCGATGTGGCGACCTTCCGCAACAACATGCTCGCGACCTTCAACGTCATCCACGGGGCTCGCAAGGCCGGCATCCGCCGCGTCGTCTTCGCCTCGAGCGAGACGGTGCTCGGGCTGCCGTTCGACATCGACCCGCCCTACGCGCCGGTCGACGAGCAGTACGACACCCGCCCCGAGAGCATCTACTCGCTCACCAAGCACCTCGAAGAGGAACTCGCCCGCAAGGTCGTGCGCTGGGATGCCGACCTCTCGATCACCGCGCTGCGCTTCTCGAACGTGATGACCCCCGACGACTACCCGGGGTTCGCCGCCTTCCAGAGCGACCCGGCGAGCCGCAAGTGGAACCTCTGGGGCTACATCGACGCCCGCGACGGTGCGCAAGCGATCATGCGAGCTCTGGATGCCAGGCTGCCTGGGTTCGACCGGTTCATCATCGCGGCGGCCGACACCGTGATGGAACGGTCCTCAGCGTCGCTGATGGCGGAGTATTTCCCGTCGGTGGAGATCCGGCGGGACCTCGGCGAGCACGAGACGCTGCTGGGGATCGACCACGCCCGCGACGTGCTCGGGTACGCCCCCCAGCACTCCTGGCGCACCCCACCCGAGGGTTGAGTAGCGCGCCGCGCAGCGGCACGCGTATCGAAACCCCTCAGCCGACGAGCCCCCTCGCCACGAGACTCTCCCCCGCCGCGACGATCGACTCCTCCGGAGCACGCCCGCTCCAGCCGAGCACCCGCTGCGCCTTCGCCGCCGACACCTGCCGCGCGAACCCGAGGTCGGGGAGCACCGTGCGGAACTCGGGGTTGACGAGCGCGGTGAGCCGCACGACGAAGCTCGGGATCCTCCGCGTCGGCACCTTCGCGGCCGCCGCCCCGAGATGTGTGCGCAGCGTGGCGGCGATCTCGGCCAGCGGCATCGTGCGGCCGTTGGTGACGAGGAAACGCTGGCCGGCGGCATCCGGGGTGGTCATCGCGAGCAGGTGCGCCCGCGCGACGTCGCGCACGTCGACGATCGGGATGTAGACGTCGGGCGTTCCGGGCAGGCCGCCGGCGAGCATCCGCTGGATGATGTGGTTCGACCCCGAGACCTCGGAGCCCATGACGGGGCCCATCACGGCGACCGGCAGGATCGTCGTCAGTTCCATCGGGATGTCGGCGACGACGTCCCAGGCGGCGCGCTCGGCCAGCACCTTCGCCTTGCTGTAGGCGGTGATGCCGGGCCCGTCGAGCACCGCCCAGTCGTCGTCGGTGAAGACGCGGTCGGTGGGCCGGTAGCCGTAGCCGACGGCGTGGAACGCGGAGGTCAGCACGACCCTCGTCACGCCGGCATCCCGGGCGGCTTCGAGCACGCGGCGCGTTCCCGAGACGGCGGGCACGATCACGTCGTCTTCGTTCTCGACGTGGCCGGGCAGCACCGGGGAGGCGACGTGCATGACGACGTCGATGGCATCCATCGCCTCGGCCCAGCCCGCGTCGGCGAGCAGGTCGGCTTGCGTGAACGACAGGTTGTCGAGATGGGTCGCACCCGCGTCGGCGAGGGTGTGCCGAACGGATGCCTCCTTGTCGAGCGAGCGGAGGGTGGCGCGCACGAGGTGGCCGGCGTCGAGGAGCTGCAGGATGACGTGGCCGGCGATGAAGCCGGATCCGCCGGTGACGAGAACACGTTGAGTCATGTCCTTCAGCGTGCGTTTCGGCGAAAGGGGCAGCCAGTGCCGCCGTGATCCTGGGGGTGACGGGACCAGGATCGTGCCCAGCATCCGGGGTTACCGTGGGGCGGTGGCCGACGACCTGAACCAGCTGGGCGATTTCCTGCGCGCCCGGCGCGAACTCGTCACGCCCGAGACGGTCGGCATCCCGGTGCTCGGAACCCGCCGCGTGCCGGGCCTGCGCCGCGAAGAGGTCGCGATGCTCGCCGGCATCTCCGCCGACTACTACCTGCGCCTCGAGCAGGGCCGCGACCGCCACCCGTCTTCCCAGGTCCTCGAAGCCTTGGCGCGGGTGCTGCAGCTGGATGAGCGCTCCACCGCCTACCTGCTGGCCCTACCCGCGACCAAGCCGCGGCGAGGACGCCGGGCGTCGGTGCGCCGCGAGATCGTGCCGCCGGGCATCCTGAAGCTGCTGTCGCTGCTCGACCTGCCCGCGTTCGTCGAAGGCCGCTACCTCGACGTGCTCGCGGCCAACCCGCTCGCCACCGCCCTCTCGCCGCGACTCGTCGCCGGCGGCAACCGGCTTCGGGATGTCTTCCTCGACCCCGAAGAGCAGGCGATGTTCCCCCAGCAGGAGCGTGCCGCGGCCGCCCTCGTCGCCGGCTTTCGCGACTCGGTCGGCACCGACATCGACGACCCGCGGTTCATCGAACTCGTCGGGGAACTCTCTCTCGCGTCACCGCTGTTCCGGGAACTGTGGGCGCGGCACGACGTCGCCGCCCTCACCGGGTCCGTCGCGGTGCAACTCGATCACCCGCAAGTCGGGATGCTGGAGCTGAATCGGGAGAAGCTGCTGGTGAGCGGCGCCGATCGCATGATGTTCGTGATCTACCACCCAGATGCCGGGTCGGATGCTGCCGAGAAGCTCGGGATGCTCGCCTCCTACGCGGCCGCGGACCGCTCGACGACCGGGCGGCGGCGCAACGCGGCGTCGACGATCGGCGGGGTGTTGTAGGTCTGAACCATCCGGCCGATGTCGGTGCCGGGGCGCACGATCTCGTCGATCCGGTCGAGCACGTCGTCGGTGAGCTGCACGTCGGCCGCGGCGAGCAGGTCGTCGAGCCGTTCCATCGTGCGCGGGCCGATGAGGGCGGCCGTCACGCCCGGGTGCGCGATCACGAAGGCGAGCGCCAAGTGGGTGAGCGGGACGTGGAAAGGCCCCATCCATATTTTGCGCCCAATGAGCGATGCGCACCGGGCCGTGGTGTCGCTCAAACCCCTCCCAGTTGGGGTCCCTCTTCATGTCGCCTCTGCGGCGGGTAACTGGGAGACACCCGATCCGTCCGCGCTCTACCTCGATACCGACGCGTTGACTTGCATTGAGGCGATGCTAGCGAGCGAACAACACCGCCGTCATTCGCTCTCAGCAGTTCTAGGCTTACGCGCGATTTCACGGGGCGTGGATTGCTCCGAGTTATGTTGCTAGTTCAGGTCAAGCGCGCGCTGCGCGCGCGACCAGCGCACGCTGAGCGATCAGCCGCACCAAATCGATGTCCGCCTGCAAGGACGAGGCCTCGGAGCTAGACGGCAACAGGACGTCGACGTTCGTGCCGCCACCGTCTTGCTTTGCATGCACGATACGGCAGCGGATTGCGTAGATGCGATCCGCGACTTGATCTCGAAGGTCGGCTTGCTGCCCAGTGAGTTGAATGGTTCCCACGCTCTTCACTGACTGGTTCTTGGAGCAGAAGTGATCCTTGTACTCGTCGGATGACGCGATGAAGTCCCTCAGATCCTCCTCAACGATCACCGCGCGGACGGACGCCCTCAGTTGATCCCGTTCTGCCATCCCGCCGCGGGCCGCTGGTGCTGAGAGATTGATCAAGCGATTTAGAGCGGCGTCGTCCTGTGCGTCGAACCTTGGGTGAAGAAGTTGCGCCCGCACCGAATTGACGGTCTCCTCTCGTGCGAAAAACGGGAAGAAGTACTCAACCGACTGGTAGTAGGCGAGGTATTCAAGCAGAGGGAGGCCTGCCGCAGAGCGACCGTATTCGTACAGTTCGCGCGCTTGGGTGGCATAGCGGTTGCGCGGAAAACGAGGAGCGTGGCTGGGTCGTTCGGGATCCCGACGTCTCCGCAGAAGGGACTTTTTTGCGAGCTGCACTGGCAGCCCGTAAGACAGGTCAAGGTCAAGCAACGGTGACGTCCCCTAGGGTGGTGGACTTTCCGGCAGGGTCGTCGGCGTCGTAGAC
>CAZPJC010000171.1:0-5329 GCA_964586645.1 uncultured Schumannella sp. | reverse complement strand
GCGGCGATGTCCCACGGCTTGACGTCGAACTCGCCCGCGATGTCGATCGCGCCCTCGGCGAGCAGCATGTACGACCAGAGGTCGCCGAACGCGCGGGTGCGGTCGACCTCGCGGCTGAGCGCGATCAGCTGGTCGAGCCGGCCGTACTGGTCCCAGTGCTTGAGGCTGTTGTACGACAGGGATGCCGCGGCGAGGTCGTCGATGCCGCTGACGTGCAGCCGGCGCGGTTCGCGGCCCTCCTCCTGCAGCCAGGCGCCGTGCCCGGTCGCGGCCCACCAGCGCTTGCCGAGGGCCGGGGCGCTCACCACGCCGACCTCGGGCACGCCGTCGATGACGAGCGAGATGAGGGCCCCCCAGATCGGCACGCCGCGCACGAAGTTGCTCGTGCCGTCGATCGGATCGATGATCCACTGCCGGTTCGAGGAGCCCTGCGTGCCGAACTCCTCGCCGAGGATCGAGTCGTCGGGGCGGGCGTTCGCGAGATGCTCGCGGAT
This sequence comes from uncultured Schumannella sp., assembly GCA_964586645.1. Classification (GTDB taxonomy): domain Bacteria; phylum Actinomycetota; class Actinomycetes; order Actinomycetales; family Microbacteriaceae; genus Pseudolysinimonas_A. The sequence continues at coordinate 4,835 of CAZPJC010000171.1, read as the reverse complement.
GACCTTCTCGACGCGCGTGTCGGCATCGGTGACCTGCGAGCGGTCGGGCTTCAGCTGCACGTCGAGGTCCTGCGAGCGGTACCTGTCGATGGCGATGAGGTCGGCTTCGGCGGCCAGGACGAGCGCGACCGCGAGGTCGTCGGCGAGGGTGAAGGTCACGCGTCCAAAGTACCGGCGTCTCGACACGGCGCGAACCGCCTACTCGACGACCGAGGGACCCCCGGGGCGCACGGTCAGAGTCGTCAGAAGACGCTGCAGCGAGTCGACCCGCGCCGCAGGGAGGCGCCCGTCGGCGACAGCCTCGTTGAGCTCGCAGTCGGGGGCGTCGGGCAGGTGCGTGCAGCCGCGCGGGCAGTCGGCGGCGACGGCGGCGAGGTCGGAGAACGACCTGAGGATGTTGGCGGTGTCGACGTGTCCCAGGCCGAACGAGCGCACGCCCGGGGTGTCGATGATCCAGCCGCCGGTCGGCACCCGCAGCGACACCGTCGACGACGAGGTGTGGCGCCCGCGGCCGGTCACGGCGTTGACGACCCCGACCGCGCGGTCGGTGCCGGGCACGAGCGCGTTGACGAGCGTCGACTTGCCGACGCCGGAATGGCCGACGGCGACGGTGGTGTGCCCGTCGAGCAGCGGGGTGAGCTCGGCGATCGGCCAGGCGTCCTGCGCCGACCTGACGACTGGGATGTCGAGACCCGCGAAGTTCTCGAGGAACGGGCCGGGGTCGGCGAGGTCGGTCTTGGTGATCACCATGATCGGCGCGATGCCCGCGTCGTACGCGGCGACCAGATACCGGTCGACGAGGCGGGGACGCGGTTCGGGGTTCGCGGCGGCGACGACGATGAGCAGCTGGTCGGCGTTGGCGACGATGATCCGCTCGACCTCGTCGCTGTCGTCGGCACTGCGCCGCAGGAGGGTCGTGCGCGGCTGGATGCGGACGATGCGCCCGAGCGACCCCTCGTCGCCGCTCGTGTCGCCGACGACATCCACGCGGTCGCCGGTGACGATCGCCTGCTTCCGCAGCTCCCGGGCCCGGGCGGCGGTGACGACGCGTTCGTGCTCGCCGTCCTCGTCGACGAGCACGGTGTAGCGGCCGCGGTCGACCGAGAGCACCCGGGCGTCGATCGCGTCGCCGTGCTCGGGCCGGGTCTTCGTGCGCGGCTTGTTGCCCTTCGGGTTGGGCCGCACGCGCACGTCCGCCTCGCCCCAGGCTTCGAAGCCCTCGTCGTCGTCGTCCGGTGGGAGCCAGCTCACCCCACGAGCTCCGCCCACATGCCGGGGAAGTCCGCGAGGGTCTTCGTCGTCGACGCGATGTCGTCGACGAGGACGCCGGGGACGACGAGCCCGAGCAGCGCGCCGGTGTGCGCCATCCGGTGGTCGGCGTAGGCCTTCCACGGGCCGCCGTGCAGCGCGGCGGGCTCGAAGGCGAGCCCTTCGGGTTCTTCGGTGACGTGGCCGCCGATCCCGGTGATCTCGGCGGCGAGGGCCGCGAGCCGGTCGGTCTCGTGGCCGCGCAGGTGGCCGATGCCGGTGATCCGGGATGCCGTGGTCGCGAGCGCGGCCAGCGCGGCGAAGGTGGGCGCGAGCTCGCCCCCCTCGGTGAGGTCGAGGTCGACGCCCGCCCAGCGCGCGCCGCCGAGGTAGCCGGCTCCGCCGTCGACGGTGAGGCCGTCGGCATCCACGGTGACGGTCGCGCCGAAGCGGGGGAGGAGGGTGCGGAACAGGTCGCCGACTTGCGTCGTGGCCTCGGGCCATCCGGCGATCGTCACCCGGCCGCCGGCGAGCAGCGCGGCGGCGAGGAACGGTCCCGCGTTCGACAGGTCGGGTTCGATCGCCCGCGTTGCGCCGGCGATCGGTCCGGGCTCGACCACCCAGGTCGCGGGCTCGGGACTCGAGACGCGCACCCCGCGGGCTCGGAGGGTGTCGAGGGTCATCTCGATGTGCGGCAGGCTCGGCAGCCGCTCCCCGGCATGCCGCAGCACGAGTCCGTCGCGGAACCGGGGCGCGGCGAGCAGCAGCCCCGAGACGAACTGGCTCGACGCCGACGCGTCGATCGTCAGCTCGCCGCCGGCGACCAGGCCGTCGCCGTGGATCGTGAACGGCAGGCCGCCGCGACCGTCGTCGTCGACCGCGACGCCGAGCGTGCGCAGGGCGTCGATCGTCGTGCGCATCGGGCGGGCGCGGGCGTGCTCGTCGCCGTCGATCGTCACCTCGCCCGAGGCGAGAGCGGCGACCGGGGGGATGAAGCGCATGACGGTTCCGGCGAGCCCGGCGTCGATCGCGGCGCCGCCGTGCAGCTGCCCGGGGGTGATCCGCCACACCCCGGGAGCGGTGTCGATCATCGCGCCGAGCGCGCGGAGGGCGCCCGCCATCAGCTCGGTGTCGCGGGCGACGAGCGGGGCCGTGAGCGTCGAGGGGCTGTCGGCGAGGGCCGAGAGCACGAGTTCGCGGTTCGTGAGGCTCTTCGACCCGGGGATCACGAGGTGGGCAGCCAGCGGCGCGGTCGCGGCGGGCGCCGTCCAACCCGCGGAATAGGAATCAAGAGCCATCGGTTGTCCAGAGTATGCCCTCAGCCCTTCTGGAACGCCCGACCGCTCTCGCGGTCGATGTTTCGCGGGCGGAACTAGACTCGGGGGCGATGAGCGACACCCCACAGCCCTCCGCGGAACTGCGGAAGCTGTTCGAAGACCAGGCGCTGACCTTCATGGATCAGCTGTACGCCGCTGCGCTCCGGATGACGCGGAACCCCGCGGATGCCGGTGACCTCGTGCAGGAGACGTACGTCAAGGCGTACGCGGCCTTCACGTCGTTCGAGCAGGGCACGAACCTCAAGGCCTGGCTGTATCGCATCCTCACCAACACGTTCATCAACAGTTACCGCAAGAACCAGCGCGGCCCCTACCAGGGCACGATCGACGAGCTCGAGGACTGGCAGCTCGGGGGAGCGGAGTCGCTCACCCAGGGTCGCTCGACCCGGTCGGCCGAAGCCGAGGCGATCGACCACCTGCCCGACAGCGACGTCAAGGCGGCTCTGCAGTCGATCCCCGAGGACTTCCGGCTCGCCGTGTACCTCGCCGACGTCGAAGGCTTCTCCTATCAGGAGATCGCCGACATCATGAAGACACCCGTCGGAACCGTGATGAGTCGGCTGCACCGTGGCCGCCGACTGCTGCGCGACCTGCTCGCGGACTACGCGCGCGAACGCGGCATCACCGTTCCCACTCCCGCCACCAGGAGCGCGAAATGACCGATTGCGGCTGCGACAAGGCCAAATCCGAACTCGAGGAGTACCTGCACCGCGAGCTGGCGCCGCAGGACTTCCAGGACATCACCGACCACCTCGAGAACTGCGACGACTGCAGCGACGAGCACCTCGTCGGCATCACCCTCACGCTGAAGATGCAGAAGGCCTGCCAGGAGAAGGCGCCCGAGGAGCTGCGCGCCGCGATCCTCAGCCGCCTCTCGGTCGTCGAGTAGCACCCAGGGTCGCCTGTCGGTGGTCGAGTAGAGGCGCTCGCGCCCGCTACTCGACCACCGAGGTGATCAGAGGGCGAGCGCCTTCGCCAGCAGCTCGGTCTGCTCGGCCGCGGACCGCTTCGACGAGCCGGTCGCGGTCGCGGCGGATGCCGACCGCGAGACGACCGAGATCGTGCGGCCGCGCAGGCGGCGGGCCAGTTCGAAGTTGATGAACGGCCAGGCGCCCTGGTTCTCCGGCTCCTCCTGCACCCAGACGACCTCGGCGTTCGGGTAGCGCTCGAGCGTCGCGTTGATCGCGTCGTCGGGCAGCGGGTAGTACTGCTCGAGGCGCACGAGCGCGAAGGCGCCGGCGTCATCCCGCTTCTCCAGCTCGGCCAGCAGGTCGTAGTGGATCTTGCCGGCGTGCAGCAGCACCCGCTTCACGGCGGCCGCATCCTGAATCCGGGCGTCGTCGAGCACCGGCTCGAACCGGCCCTGGGTGAAGTCGGCGACCTCGCTCGTCGCGCCGCGCAGGCGCAGCATCGACTTCGGCGTGAAGACGACGAGCGGGCGACGCGGACGCGCGTAGGCCTGACGGCGGAGCAGGTGGAAGTACGACGCCGGCGTCGAAGGCCGGGCGACCGTCATGTTCTCCTGCGAGGCCAGCTGGAGGAAGCGCTCGATGCGGGCCGACGAGTGGTCGGGCCCCTGGCCCTCGTAGCCGTGCGGCAGCAGCAGCACGACGCTCGAGCGCTGGCCCCACTTCTGCTCGGCGCTCGAGATGAACGTGTCGATCACGGTCTGGGCGCCGTCGACGAAGTCGCCGAACTGCGCCTCCCAGAGCACGAGCGCGTCGGGCCGCTCGACCGAGTAGCCGTACTCGAAGCCGAGGGCGGCGTACTCCGACAGCAGGGAGTCGTAGATCCAGAACTTCGCCTGGGTGTCCGACAGGTTCGCCAGCGGCAGCCATTCCTGGCCGTTCTCGCGGTCGTGGAAGACCGCGTGGCGCGAGACGAACGTGCCGCGCCGGGCGTCCTGGCCGACGAAGCGCACCGGGGTGCCTTCGGTGAGCACCGAGCCGAGCGCGAGCAGCTCGCCGAAGCCCCAGTCGATCTGGCCGTTGCGGCTCATCTCGACGCGCTTGTTGAGCAGCGCCTTCAGCTTCGGGTGCACGGTGAAGCCGTCGGGCAGGTTGCCGTGCGCGTCGCCGATCTGCTCGACGAGCGCCTGCGAGATGCCGGTGGATGCCGGCTCGCCCGCCGCGTCGTCCTGCTGGGCGTCGGGGCGCTCGAGGTCGGCCACGGCGTTCTCGTCGGCGGAGACGACGGGGATCGTGCCGGTCTGCGCGGCGTGGGTCTCGGCGAAGGCGCGCTCCAGGCGGT
>CAZPJC010000170.1:4205-5349 GCA_964586645.1 uncultured Schumannella sp. | reverse complement strand
CCCAGGGCGAACTCGCCGGGGCGAGCGCGGCGGGGGCGGCGGGCATCCCGTTCACGCTCTCGACCCTCGGCACGACCTCGATCGAGAACGTGAAGGCGGCGAACCCCGACGGCCGCAACTGGTTCCAGCTCTACGTGATGCGCGACCGCGACATCTCCTACGGCCTGGTCGAGCGCGCGGCCGCCGCCGGCTTCGACACCCTGCAGTTCACGGTCGACACCCCGGTCGCCGGGGCGCGGCTGCGCGACAAGCGCAACGGCTTCTCGATCCCGCCGGCGCTGACCCTGGGCACGATCGTCAACGCGATCCCGCGGCCGTGGTGGTGGTGGGACTTCCTGACCACGCCGAAACTCGAGTTCGCGTCGCTGACGACGACCGGCGGCACCGTCGGCGAGCTGCTCAACGCCGCGATGGACCCGACGATCTCGTACGACGACCTCGACGTCATCCGGGCGATGTGGCCCGGCAAGATCGTCATCAAGGGCGTGCAGAACGTCGAGGACTCGAAGAAGCTCGCCGATCTCGGCGTCGACGGCATCATCCTGTCCAATCACGGCGGCCGTCAGCTCGACCGCGCCCCGATCCCCTTCCACCTGCTGCCCGAGGTCGTGCGCGAGGTCGGCGCGGACGTCGAGATCGGCGTCGACACCGGCATCATGAGCGGCGCCGACATCGTCGCCTCCGTCGCCCTGGGCGCGCGCTTCACGATGATCGGCCGCGCCTACCTGTACGGGCTGATGGCCGGCGGCCGCCGAGGGGTCGACCGCACGATCGAGATCCTCGGCACCGAGCTGGTGCGCACGATGAAGCTGCTCGGGGTGTCGTCCCTCGCCGAACTCGGCCCGCAGCACGTGACCCAGCTCGAGCGGCTGACGCCCCGCCCCCGGGCCTGACGACCTCCCGCGGCGGCCCTGTGGCGGTGGCCGCCGCGGGATCCCTCTCTTCTGTCGGCTATTTGCCCGACTTCGTGCCCATCCGGGTCGCGGGAGACACGATCTCGGGCGAACAGCGATCAGGATGGATGCATGACCGACCACGTGATCGTGCTGCCGGGCGGGGGCTACGGCCGGCTCTCCGACAACGAGTCGACGACGATCGTCGCCTGGCTCGAGACGCTCGGGCTGTCGGCATCCGTCTTCCGCTA
>CAZPJC010000170.1:1854-4105 GCA_964586645.1 uncultured Schumannella sp. | reverse complement strand
TCGCTCGACCTGCTCGTCACCCCGGCCGCGCCGCCGTTCTTCGTCTGGCACACCGCCGAGGACGCCGCGGTGCCGGTGCAGCACAGCTATCTGCTCGGGATGGCGCTCGCCGCCGCGGGCGTGCGCCACGCGCTGCACGTCTTCCCCCGCGGACGGCACGGGCTCAACCTCGCGCGCCTCGACGGCGACGGCGACGCGGTGCAGTGGACGTCGCTCGCCGAGGCCTGGCTGCGCGAGGAGGGCTGGCTACCCCCAGTTGGGCCGGATCGGCTCGGTTTCCGCGCCGGGCACGCACACTGAGGGGTGCTCCCCCGCCGAAAGTTCTCCCTCCCCGCCGCTCTCGCCGGCGTTCTGCTCGCCGTCGCCGCACTGCTCGCCCCGGCCGCATCCGCCGCGGCGGCCGAACCGGATTCGATCTACTCGCTGCTCAACGACGCCCGCTGGGCCGACGGCCAGGCGGGGCTGCTGCGCAACGCCGACCTCGACCAGGTCGCGGCGAACTGGGCCGCGAAGCTCGCCGCCTCGGGAACGCTGTCGCACAACCCCGACTACGCGAGCCAGATCCCCGCCGACTGGTCGAACGCCGGCGAGAACGTCGCCCAGGGCCAGCCGGATGCCGGCACGATGCACGCCGCCTGGATGGCGTCACCCGGTCACCGCGCCAACATCCTCGGGTCGTACACCGACATCGGGATCGCGTTCCTCTCCGCCGGCGGAACGACGTGGGGCGTGCAGGTCTTCGCCACCTACCCCGGGCACACCGGACCCGCCGCACCGGCCGGGGGCGCCGTGTCGGGGTCCCAGGTCGAGGAGTCGCCGGCCGCCGGTGAGGCCCCGCACGCGGAGATCACCTCGGGCGCACCGGCGCCCTGGTGGATCCTCGCCGCCGCCGGCGGGGTCGGTCTCGCCGGCGCGGCCTTCTGGATGCTGCGGCGACGGGCTACTTCGTAGAGCGGTAGTTCTCGCGCGCCTCCGCCGAGAACGGCGCCGGGGCGACGGTCGCCCGGATCTCGACCTGCCGGTGCGGCTCGACCGCGGGCTTGCGCGAGTTCGGGTTCTCGCCCCAGAGCACCGCCACCTTCGTGCCCGGCGTCGCGTGCGCGAGGTCGATGGATGCCAGCGACGCGAACGTCTGCTCGTTGACCATGTAGCCGCAGTCGTGCGAGATGCCGACCTGCACGCCGTCGAGCAGCACCTTGTCGACCTGGAAGAAGCCGTAGCGGGCCTTCGGCAGTGCGATGTACTTCGCCGGCAGGCCGTCCTGGAAGAGCGACCCGATCGCGGCGGCGACATCCTCTTCGTCCCAGACGAGGGTGACCTTCGCGCGGGTGCCGGCCATCTTCTCGAGGGCCGCCTTGCCGATGAACTCGTGGTCGAAGTTGACGCTGCGCTCGTAGCCGAGGTCCCACGGGGTGACGTAGTAGTCCTCGATGTCGGGCGAGTCGACCGACCCGGCGATCGACCCGGCGCGGGCGGCGGGGAGCCAGGCGCGGTAGGCCTCCATCCCCTCCCCGCTGAAGATCGCGGGGACCGGCGACGGCACCCAGGCCGACTCGAGGTTCGCCGACGAGTAGGCCATCGACCCGACCTGCGTGATGCCGAGGTCGGCGCCGGCCTCGAGGATGGCCGCGCGGATCGCGTCGCCCTCGGCCCACGGCCCGAACAGCTCGAATCCGGGCTGCCCGGCCATGCCGTGCCGCAGCGCGCGCACCGTCGTGCCCGCGATCGTGAAGTTCGCCATGCCGAAGAACTTCGTCGGCGGCACCTCGCCGCCGATCAGCCTCTCGACGATCTTCAGCGCGTTCGGCCCCTGAAGCTCGTAGCGGTAGAGCTTCGGCGGGCCCTGCCGCACGATCGAGTTGCCGTCGAGCTCCAGTTCGACGTCGTAGTCGCCGGTCTCGGCGTGGAAGCGCACCCAGTCGATCGCCATCGGGTGCCCGACGAGGTCGAACGAGTTCTCGCCGAGGTGGAACAGGATGGCGTCGCCGATGACGTAGCCCTCGTGGTTGACGGCGATGAACTGCTTCGCGCTGTCGACCGTGAACTTCGCGAACGAGTTGACCGCGAGGTCCTGGAGGAGCTTCATGGCGTCGGGACCGGTGATGAACAGGTCGGTCATGTGGTGCGACTGGTCGAGCAGCGCGCACGAGGTGCGCCAGGACTGCTGCTCGCTGCGCCAGTTGCTGAACTCGGGGGCCACCGGGAAGACGGTGGGCTTGGACTGCGCGTTGCGCAGGTACTCGACGGGGCT
>CAZPJC010000170.1:0-1754 GCA_964586645.1 uncultured Schumannella sp. | reverse complement strand
CGCGCGATCCAGAACTGGAACCCGTAGCCCTGCTCCCAGTCCGGCGCGCCGACCGGCGGGGTGGCGATGTGGCGAGTCGTCGCGAGCGACACCCACTCCGCGTCGAGAATACGGCGATCGCCCCACATCCCGCCGCGGCGGTACAGCTCGCCCAGCCGGGCCACCGCTTCGATCGTGACGTGCAGCCCGCTGAAGCCCAGGTTGCGCCCCGCCGGCAGCTCGACCCAGAACGCCTCGTCGATCCCCAGCGGCTCGAACAGCCGGGGCCGCAGGTACTCCACGAGGGTCTGCCCGGTGAGTCGCTGCACGATCGCGGCGAGCGTGTAGGTGCAGGGCTGGTTGTAGGCGAACAGCGTGCCCGGCTCGGCGTCGGGCGGCGTGAGCAGGAAGCCACGCACGACGTCGAGCGGGTCCCGCTCCTGGGCGATCGTGATCGTGTCGACCGCGTGGCCGCTCGACATCGACGCGATGTGCCGCACCGTCATCGCCCGGCTGCGCGGGTCGGTGACGTCGGCGTCGAGCTCCGGGAAGTACGACAGCACCGTCGCGTCGAGATCGAGGAGCCCTTCCTGCCGGGCGAGCCCCGCGGCCGTCGAGGTGAAGCTCTTGCTCACCGAGTACATGAGCTGCACCCGGTCGGCGTCGAACGGCGCCCAGCTTCCCTCGGCGATGCGCGCCCCGTTCCGCAGCACGACGAGCGCGTGCGGCCGGATCGCCGGGTCGGCCTCGACCGCGTCGAGGAACCCGAGGATCCCCCGGGCGTCGACGCCCGCGGCGCTCGGGGACAGGGGGCGCAGGATGTCGGTGCTCACGCGTTCACGGTACCCGCGGGCGGGCTCAGGCTCCGACGACGACGGTGTTGCGGAGCGCCCCGATGCCCTCGATCGTCGTCACGACGACCTGCCCGTCGGCGAGGTACCGCGGGGGCGTCCGGGCGTGGCCGACCCCGCCCGGCGTGCCGGTCGCGACGAGGTCGCCCGGGTCGAGCGGGAAGATCTGCGAGATGTACGCCACGATCGCCGCCGGGCCGAAGACGAGGTCGTCGATCCGCCCGTCCTGCAGCAGTTCGCCGTCGACCTCGGTCGTGATGCGGGCCGAAACCGGCACCTCGTCGACCGTCGCGAGCACCGGCCCGACCGGGGTCGTGCCCTCGAAGCTCTTGCCGGGCAGCCACTGCAGCGTGCGGTTCTGCCAGTCGCGCATGCTCACGTCGTTGAGCACGGTGTAGCCGGCGATGGCGTCCCGTGCCTCCTCCTCGGACGCGCGGCGCACCCGGCTGCCGATCACGACCGCGAGTTCGGCCTCCCAGTCGACGAAGTCGGCGGCGTACGGCGGCACGACGATCGGATCGCCCGCCCCGATGAGCGCCTCGGGATACTTCGTGAACATCGTCGGGTACTCCGGCTCCTCGCGTCCCATCTCCTGGATGTGCGCGCGGTAGTTCACCCCGATGCAGACGATCTTGCGCGGCGCCGGCACGACCGGTGCCCACGCATCGCTCGGGATGTCGCCGGTGAGCAGCAGCCGTCCCGCGGCCCGCTCCGCGATCGCCCGCCAGTCGGGGTCGGCGAGCAGGGCGCCGACGTCGGCGAAGCCGGCGATCTCGACGGCGCCGTCGGCATCCAGTCGCACCGCGACCGTGTCGCCGTCCCGGCGGAGGGTGGCGAGCCTCATCGCAGCGGACCGAGGAGGTTGGTCGCGACCGTCGCGTGCACCGACTCGGTGTCCGACGGGTGGTAGATGCCGGCGAGCAC
>CAZPJC010000169.1:0-5389 GCA_964586645.1 uncultured Schumannella sp. | reverse complement strand
CGTCGCGGCGCCTGCTCGGGGTGTCGGCGCAGCACTACTCGTTCGCGGTCGACGCGTTCGTGCGGATGGTCAAGGGCTCCGAGGCATCCGAGTACGAGTTCTCGCTGCGGGAGACCCGCACCTGGGACATCATCGAAGACGTGCGGACCCTCCGCAGCGAGCTCGGCATCCTCTACCGCAACGACTTCAACCGCAACGTCATCGACAAGCTGCTCCGCGACTCCGGGCTCGCCTTCCACCCGCTCTTCCTCGCCTCGCCGCACATCTTCGTCTCACGGACGAACCCGCTCGCCTCCCGCGACCGCGCGACCCTCGCCGACCTCGCCGACCTGCCGCGGCTCACCTTCGACCAGGGCGCCAACAACTCGTTCTACTTCGCCGAGGAGATCCTCTCCACCCTGTCGAGCGCCCGCGAGATCCGAGTCTCCGACCGGGCGACGATCTTCAATCTCATGATCGGCCTGGACGGCTACACGATCTCGACGGGGATCATCAGCGACGATCTCGACCCGCAGATCGTCGCCGTGCCGCTCGACGTCGACGAACGCATCGAGATCGGCTGGATCGGCCACTCCGGCATCCCGCTCACCGAGCAGGCGCAGCGGTACCTCGCCGAAGTGCGGGCCGTCGTCGCCGAGTTCGGCGTCGCGCTACTCGACTGAACGAGTCGCGCAGGAGGAAGCGGTGTCAGCCGAGCAGACCGGTACTTCTGGTTCGCCGGGGAGTCGCGGTCGTCACCACCCTGCGCCGCTACCCCGTGAAGGACCTTGGGATCGACCGTTCGCAGGTCGCGTCCATCGGGTATTGGCGCCGCGGCGCTGCGATGCGGCAGCCGCGAACGGCAGAGGCTCCGGTCTAGACGCGGGCTACCAGGTTCTGCGGCTCCTTGACGAAGGTGAAGGAGCGCACCCCTCCGGGACCTGGACGGACCTTCATGACAGCTCGCCGCAAAGACCAACCGAACAGACGACGAACAGTGACGAAAACGGCTACCTCGCCAGTCCACTTGCTTCGGTCTGTCGGCAGTTCCTGGTCGACACGCGCAATCTCCCCAGGTGATAGCGAAAAGGGCTCAGTCCGCGCAATCCCATTCACTGTCCACGAGGGTGCGCCAACCGTCATCGTTTCCCCTGACGGCGTCACGAGTCCAGCACCGTCCACGATTAGGAATCCTCGTCCTACGTTGGCCACTTCGATCCAGACCTGCCAAGTGACTCCGGGAACCGATTCCGTGATCTTTGCCTCGCACGGTTCGGACGGCGCGGCAATCGTGTGACGGTGAAGGGTGTTGGACCTCAGCAGCGGCAAGCCCCGCGCGCCCGCAGCAAAGACGAGCGTCGCGGCGCCAATCACGAAGAGACCCGCGCCACCAAGAATCCAATAGATGACTTCAAGCGGATGCGGCGGGCCCGCGTTAAGCACGATCACGAGGCAATTATGCAGTCGGTGGCTCGATTAGCGATCGAGTCCGCAGCGTGCGACAACGGACATGAGTGGACGTTCTGAGCCACTACCAAAAACATGAGAAGCCCGAGATATCAACGATTCTGCTCCTCAAAGAGGCTCGGAGAGGCGCTCGAAAGGGCGAATCTCGCCGGCCACGTTCGAGGATTCAAGACGTCCGCGAGCGAGGACGGGTACCCACCCCGGACGAGCTGGGTGAGTTGGTGCGGTGCTACGTCGCTGGCCATTCGACCTACGACCTCGCGCACGCGTATGGCATCCGTCGCGACACTGTGAGCGCGCACCTGCGGCGCCAGGGCGTCCTCCGGCGGGTGAACGTCGCCGTCGTGCTCGATGAAGACCAGCGCCGGCAAGTCGTCGAGCACTACGAGGGTGGACCGTCGATGCGGCAGATCAAGGAGCTGCTCGGGTTCTCTGAACGGTCGATCCTGCGTGCGTTGATCAGCGCGGGCGTGGATCGGCGGCGGCACGCGACTAAATGAGTGCGGGGCCTAAAGCTCGTGGCGTCCCGCGGCTCGGAACCATTCTCGCGACGGTGGGGCTGGATACTCTCTGCTTGGAGGCCATATGAGTCACTACGACTTCAGCCGCATGGGCTGGCAGCAGTTTGAGCACATGGTTCAAGCACTCACGCGCGTCGAGCTTGGAAACGGCGTTAAGGCGTTCGGGTCTGGAGCCGATGGGCAACGCGAGGCGACTTTCAACGGCGCCGTGTCATTCCCGAAAGGCACAGCCGAAGGCGCATGGCGCGGCTACGGCGTTGTGCAGGCAAAGTACCTGGAGCGGACAAAGGGGTCCGTGACACTCGATTGGCGCTGGGCACTCGAAGCAGCCCGGGATGAACTGAAGAACTGGGTGGGCAAGAAAAGGCTCGGTAAAAGGACCCCTCAGTACTTTCTCTTCGCGACCAATGTCGTCATGACACCTGGAGAGGACGCGGGCGGGAAAGACCAGTTCGAGAAACTCATGGAGCCCTACCGGACTGCCCTGGAACTGAAGGGCTGGTTCCTCTGGGATGACACCGAACTTCGCGTGATGCTCGATCAGCACACCGAGATCCGACGTCGCTACCTAGAACAAATCATCGTCGGCGACGTCCTCGTGGCTTTGGAACAACTTGCCGGCCCCGTCGCAGTGACCGCCTCGCAACTCGCGGTTCATGCGGCCGCCGAGCTGACCAACAAGCAGTGGGTGCGTACAGGCGACGCTGGCTACCGCGACAACTCTAAGCTACGACTCGCTGACGTCGGCATCGACCTTCCTTGTCTGGTTCCTGCCAGTGCAAGGCACTCGGAGCGCCGTACAGCGGCGGCGGCATGGGCCCTAGGCACCGGAGATGCTCGGACTAAGCGCGACGGAGTTGTCCTCGTAGGCGGGCCAGGACAGGGCAAGAGCACGCTGGCTCAACTCATCGCTCACGCCTACCGGATCGCGTTTATCTCGGGGACTGACCGCACTCATTTCGGTGCGAACTCCGAGATCGCTTTCCAGGATCTACGTGCTCGACTGAATGAAGCGAAGATTCCCGTTCCCAACAAGAGGCGCTGGCCCGTCTTTCTGAATCTCTCGAGCGTTGGGTCTGCTCTTGGTCAGACCGAGGGGCAATTTTCTCTGCTGCGCCACATCGCGTCGACTCTCGTGATCGAAGGACGAGAAGTCGACGCCGGGCAGCTGTTCGAATGGATGAAGTCTTGGCCGGTCTGCTTGGTGCTCGATGGGCTTGACGAGGTTCCGGACGCGCGGGTCCGCGGTCGGCTTATCGAAGCGGTGTCCACTTTCGTAACGGAGGCACACGCGCACGAGGTCGATTTGTTTGTGGTGGGGACAACAAGGCTGCAGGGATACCGGGGAGAGTTCGGAGACGCGCTCCAAGCAACAACTGCTCGCCTCGATGAACTCACGGAGACGGAAGCCCTCGGATACTCGGACGCGCTTGTCAAGGTGCGCCATACGAACGACCCAGATTTGGCGACCCAGGTCACCGAGCGACTCATCGAAGCGGTCTATGAGCAGGTGACGCAGCGGCTCATGACGACGCCGCTGCAAGTGACGATCATGACGGCACTCGCCGAACGGAAAGTCGACCTTCCGACCAGCCGGTTCGAGTTGTTCGACCAGTACTACCAAGTCATGTACGACCGCGAAGTCACTAAGAACGATGGATTCGTGGCGCTTCGCAAGCAGCGGAAGCACATCGATCATCTCCACGAGATGGCCGCCTTCAAACTTCACAAAGTCGCAGAACAGCCCACCTCGTCTGACTCGACGCTTCCCGTGCGCGAAGTCACCAAGATTCTGCTCAAGAGGCTTACGAAGGCGGGTCATGATGATGTGAAGGCGAAGGAGATCTCCGAAGAGATCCTCCGGCTTTCCAACGAGCGCCTCGTCATGCTTGTCCATCGTCCACGGAGTGGATACGAGTTCGAGGTTCGTTCCCTGCAGGAGTACATGGCAGCTCGCGCGATCACGGAAGGTCCCGACGAGCTGGTGCTCGACCGGCTTGAGCGGCTCATCCCCTCCACTCACTGGCGCAATACATGGCTCCTGGCCGCCGGTCGGATCTTGCGCGATCGCGAGCACCTAGTCGAGGAGCTCTTCCGACGCGTCTCCGAGTACGACGAGCGCGACGACGAGAGACGCCTAACTCTGCTCGGAACGTCACTGGCCACCGACCTCGTTCTCGACGACATCGCTAGCGGATTCCCCGCCTTCGCCCGCCAACTCCAACGAGCCGCGCTCAACGCACTCCGAGAATTCCAACGAGAACTTCCACACCCCACCCAAAAGGTGCTCGAGGTAGCTCTCGCCGAACCAGGAGCTCTTCAAGCAGACGCTCTTCACCAACTCGACACGATCAGCCAGGAGTCACTTGCGAACCTGGCATCGCTTTTCCTCCATCAGAACAAGTCAGGAATGAGTCCACTTGCAAAGCAATCACGCACGACTCTCGCCGCGGGTCGCAACTACACACGGCCACCGGCGGGTTCGAGCGACCTCAACCCGCTTGCGTCTCTCATCCGCGCCGATTCGAAGAGCAGCCCTGCTGCACTCGCCCTGGCCGACCAAATGGAGCAAGCACGCCACATCGGCCTTGAGACCGTCTTGTCGGAGGAACTCCACAACGCACTATCCGTCGACGACGCCCGGCTGTCGCTCGTGAGAGCAATCAAATCCCGCGCCCGCACTTGGAACGGCGAAGCAGAAGCGGGTGTCCAACTTCTGAGGGTCTACAACAGCCGACTTGCGTACGCGCCGCCTATCGAAACTTGACGTTCCAGCCACAGCTGCTCCTAGACGATCGGCAGAGCCTCCTTTACCCGATCAAACGAACCCGGAACGAGCTTGTGAGACGCCCACGATCCCCGGTTGGAGCGGGTGAGGAAGCCGGCTTCGACCAAGATCTTGAGGTGATGCGAGACCGTCGGCTGGCCGAGCCCGACGGGGTCGATGAGGTCGCAGGCGCAGGCTTCTTCACCTTCGGAGCCGGCGACGATGGAGATCAGCCGCAGACGGGTCGGGTCGCTCAATGCCTTGAACGCACGGACGAGCCCCTCGGCTTCCTCGGCTCCGAGGGCGTCGCTGGTGATAGGCGTGCAGCGGGCGCGTCGGCGACGGGCTCGAGGACGGCCGTGCTGGTCATGAAACCCATCGGTGGTGACAGCCGGCGGGAACCTAGCGAGACGGATGCCACAGGCGAGCGATAACCTCTGGCCGTGGACGGTGCCAAGAGCCAATTGATTGGCGAACGCGCGATGAATACGGTCCGCACTCTCGCAACGAATCAGGGCTGGTACTTCCGCGAGCAGCATGCCGATTTCGGCATCGATGCCCATATCGAATCGGCCTCCTCAGATGGCCGCGCAAATGGGAGGGGTGACGTCCCCTAGGGTGGTGGACTTTCCGGCAGGGTCGTCGGCGTCGTAGA
>CAZPJC010000168.1:0-5457 GCA_964586645.1 uncultured Schumannella sp. | reverse complement strand
GGGGCGAGCGGGGCCGGAGGGACGAGCGGGGCCGGAGGAGCCGGCGGCGGCACGAGCGGCGGCGGCGCCGGCGTGCCCGCAGCCGGAGGCGGGGGCGCCGCCGTGGGCGGCAGCGGCTCGGGCGGCTGAGGAGTGCTCACGGCGAAAGCGTAACCGGAGCGCGGGGTGACGGAGGGCGCGATCCGCTCCTGCAGCGCGGGGTCGGCGGCGCCCGCGCCCTGCGCCAGGAGGGTCGCCCAGACCGGCGGCAGCAGGATCGCGAGCACCGTGCTGCCGGCCCCCCGGCCGAAGTGGGCGTTGAGCCGCGACGCCGCGACGGCCTTCAGATAGAGGCCGTAGAACTGCACGATCGGGATGACCAGGAACACCACCGACCACGCGGGCACGCCGCCGAGCCGGAAGATCTCCGCCTCGTTGAGGAACGGCACCCACGCCTTCCAGCTCTCGGCGCCGAGCCGGGCGAACACCTTCGCGAGCATGAGCGCGTACCAGACGTAGGCGACGAGCCCGACGAGCAGGAACACGCCCCACACCAGGAACAGCGGCGTCAGGTCGTACGAGGACGGGGTCATGGGCGAGGGGCCTTTCGGAGGAGCGGGACGCGCCGCGCGAGCGTCGCACGGGTCGCGCCGAGATCGCGCAGGAGGGATGCCGGGGCGATCGCCGCGAGCAGCCGGCGGTTCCACGGGACGGCGGCGGCGAGTTCGCGGCGCTCCTCGTCGACGAGGCGCCAGGATGCCGTGCTCGCGGTGCGCTCGGGCGGGTGCTCGGCGAAGACCGCCCGATCGACGACCGCGGCGAGGGCGAGGGCGCGCGGCCGGGCGACCGCTCGGGCGATCCCGGTCCGGCTCGCCTGGTCGGGGACGTCGAAGCCGAGGTCGACGTAGCCGGCGACGAGCTCCGTCCACGCCCCGACCATGCTCACCTCGGGGATCGGCGCCGCGCGCCGGGAGTGACGCCGGACGACTTTGGCGATCGCCAGGACGAGCACCGGGAGCACGAGGAGCAGCAGGGTGAGCCCGACCGTGCCGGCGACCAGGAGGATCGGCAGCAGCGCCTCCCACCAGCCCGCGGCCGGGGCGGGCACGTCCGCGGGCGACTCGGAGTCGTCGCGCTGCGCCTGCGGCGGGTCGAGGGGATCGCTCGCCACCTGGTCGGGCGTCGTCGGGTTCTCCGGCAGCTTCTCGCCGTCGGTGATCGTGATCGGCGACACGTCGTACTG
Source organism: uncultured Schumannella sp. (assembly GCA_964586645.1). Classification (GTDB taxonomy): domain Bacteria; phylum Actinomycetota; class Actinomycetes; order Actinomycetales; family Microbacteriaceae; genus Pseudolysinimonas_A. The sequence goes on along the minus strand of CAZPJC010000168.1, from coordinate 4,235 downwards.
CGGGGTCGCGTCGAGCGCCGTCCAGCCGCCCGTGGCCGAGCGCACCTCGACCCACGCGCTGACGTTCGCCCCCGTGCAGACGTCGGAGCAGACGGGGATCCCGGGATCGCTCTCGGGGCTCGCGAGGCGCACGCCGACGACGACGCGCGAGTCGAAGCCGAGGTACCGGGCGAGCAGCGCGGCGGCGACCGCGAACTGCTCGTCGTCGCCGACGGCGGCGACGAGCGCCTCCTCGTCCGCCTCGTCGCCGGCGCGGCGCTGTTGTGCGGTGAGGTCGGTGAAAAGGCTCTCGATGCGCGCCGCCGAGTGACCCGATCTGCTGCTCAGGAACGCGTAGTCGGCCCGCGCCTCGAGCGCGGCGATCCATGCCGCCGACCCGTCGCCATCGGTGACCGAGTGGCTCAGGTAGCCGCGGGACCGGAGGCGCTCGACGAGCTCCGCGAGCCCCGCGCCCGTGCGCGGCACCGCCTGCAACTCGACCCACTCCGCGAGCTGCGGGTAGGCGTCGGCCGAGATCCGCGCCTCGGTGCCCTGCTCGCCCGGGAAGTCCGCGGGCGCGTCCTCGGCCCCCGCCGCGACGACGTAGCCGTCGCCCGGCAGGACGCCGACGGCATCCCCGGCCGCGGCGACCTCGATCGCCGAGCCGCTGCCGGCATCGAGGTAGAAGCCGTCGGCGAGCGTCGCCGCCCGCGCACCGTCGAACTCGGGGGCTGCGCCGATGCCCGACGGCACCGGCAACCAGATGCCGCGATAGCCCTCGCCGATCGTGATCCGCACCTCGGGTCCGCCGCCCGCCGTGCCGCCCGGCAGGCGCACGTAGCGCACGCCGTCGTCGGCGCCCGCGGAGACCCGGAACTGGTCGCCGTCGTACGCGTCGAGGCTCGCGATCCGCACCCGGTCGACTCCCTCCGCACCGGAGATCGCGAAGAGCTCGGAGTCGAGACCGGCGTCGGTGAACCAGGCCCGGTAGCCGGCGAGCGGACTCGGCTGCTGTCGCACGATGAGCAGCGGGTCGACGTCGTCGCGCAGCGCCTGGCGGGGGGCGATGCCCTGCGCGAGCGGGGCGAGGGCCAGGCCGGCCACGAGGGCGACGACGACGAGCAGGACGCCGGCGATCTGCCGGCGGAGACGCAGCGCGAAGGTCTCCGCGCCCTGCCGCACCGACGTGGACTGGGCCTGCGCCGACCGCAGGGCCGCCGCGCGACGCAACCGGGCGCGGCCGACGAGCCACAGCACCGAGAGCAGGAGGAGGAGCACGCCGAGCAGCACCTCGCGCGGTGCGGGCACGAGGAAGTCGCCGAGCGCGAGCGCCGCGCCGGTCGAGGATCCGCCGAACACGATCCCGAACGCGGTCAGCCCGACGACGATCCCCGCGGCGCCCGCCGTGCCGGGCCCCTCACGGGCGATCAGGTGGGCGGCGACCGCGGTGCCGGCGACGACGAGCACGAAGAACGGCACGAGCACCGCCTGGTAGTCGCCGAGCGGCAGGCTGAGGGTCAGCAGCTGCTTCCAGCCGAGCACGATCCCGACGACCCCGTCGCGCACGCCGCGCAGCACCTCGACGGGCGTCGTCAGCGCCGACGGGATGGCGACCGGCACGACGAGCAGCAGGTAGCCGAGCCCGACCAGGGGCGCGATGGACCACGGCCGCCAGTGCAGCGCCCGCACGAGCAGCACGACGCCGATCCCCAGCGCCGCCCCCACGGCGGCGACGACGACGAGCCGCGGGGTGCGGTAGATCTCCCAGGCCGACGCGGTCGCGAGGGCGACGCCGGCGAGCAGGTAGAGGACGCCCCAGACGAGCAGTCCGGCGCCCGCGCGGGTCGGCGCCCCGGCGGCGAGCCGGGTCGCCGCGGCGATCCCGGCGGCCGGCGAGGCGGCGGCGTGGCTCATCGCACCGCCCCCCGGGCCATCATGTTCTTGAGGTCGCCGAGGGTGCCGATGGTCAGCACCGTGAGCTCCTGGGCGGAGCGCAGCGTCGGCTCGGCCCCGGGCTCGGCGCGCACGGCGACGACCGTCACCTGCGACGGGAACCCGAACGCGGCCGCGCGCAGGCGGGTCAGTTCGACCTGCGACCCGGTGACCAGGAACGCGATCGACAGCTCGGGGAACGACTGCACCGTGAGCCGGGTGACGTCCTCCAGTTCCATGGCGTTCTCGCTCGACGCGACACCGGCGAACCCGTCGAGCAGGTGCTTCGCGGTCAGCGTCGAGAGGGTCTGGATCGAGCGCACGTGCTCGCGCGAGTACTCCGGGATGTCGGCGCTGGCGCTCACGAGCACATCGCGGCCGTCGCGCACGCCCTGCACCCCGAGCGACGCGGCCGCGCTCACGGCCATCTCGAACTCGTCGTCGGAGGCGTATCCGCCGATCGCGAGATCGGTGATGATCGCGATGCGCGAGTGCCGGGTCTCCTCGTACTGGCGCACCATGAGCGTCCCGGTCTTCGCCGTCGACTTCCAGTGCACGTGCCGGTAGGAGTCGCCCGGAACGTATTCGCGCAGGGCGTGGAAGGAGAGGTCGGCATCCACGATGTCGCTCGTCGGCGCGCCCTCGAGGTCCTTCACCAGGCCGGCGCTCGTCGACGGGATGGCGACCGTGACCGGGTGCACGTAGATGTGCTGCACGCCCGGCCAGGCGTGCTCGCGGCGCAGGATGCCCACCGGGTCGCCGCGGCCCACCGTCATCGGGCCGACCTGGATGACGCCCCGGCGCTGCGCCGAGATCGCGAGGGATTCCCGGTGGCCGGCCCCGCCGCGCAGCAGGGGGACGTGTACCTCGACCAAGCCCGGTCCGACCGGGATGTCGACGACCCCGGGCAGCGCCACCCGGGTGCTGCGGTTGACGATGTCGAGGCTGCCGGTCACCTCGGAGCCGGCGACGACGCGATCCTTCGCGAGCTCGAGGCGGATGCCGTAGTCGTGCGCGCCGAGCAGGAACGGCACGCTCAGCAGCAGGAGCACGACCGCGATCGTCGCGACCACCCAGCCCTCGACGAGCCCGAAGGCGAGCCCGCCGGCGACGCCGACCACCGCGATCGCGGCGAGCAGCCAGCCCGCCGGGGTGACCGTCGTCCGAAGCCAGTCGACGACCACGAGCACCCCGGCACGCGCCCGGCCGAGCGCGCGCCGACCCCAGAACACGCCCCCGGCCAGCCCGGTGCGCGTGAGCGTGAACCGGGTGACGGTGCCCGAACGGGCGTAGGTGCGGGTCGCGCGGGTCTGCCCCAGCTGCGAACGGGTCTCGGTGCTCATCGTCGGTCGTCGCCTACGCGGCGCCGTTCTCCACGGGCGGGGCGACGTCGAGAAGCACCTGGCCGACGACATCCACCGCGGTGACGCCGTCGAACTCGGCCTCCGGCTCGAGGATCATGCGGTGCGCGAGCGTCGGCACGGCGAGGTCGCGCACGTCGTCGGGCGTGACGAACGTGCGCCCCCGGGACGCCGCCCAGGTCATCGCGATGCGGGCGAACGCGATCGCGCCGCGCACGCTGACGCCGAGCTTGACCTCGGTGGCCCGCCGCGTGGCATCCACGAGCCGCATGATGTAGTCGGACACGAGCGGGCTCGTGTGCACCTCACGAGCCATGTCGGTCATCGTGACGAGACGTTCGGTGTCGACGATGCCGGGCGGCTCGTGCTTGACGGAGCCGACGTTCTGCAGGATGCGCAGCGTCGCCGCCTCGTCGGGGTAGCCGATCGAGGTGCGGATCATGAAGCGGTCGAGCTGGGCCTCGGGCAGCCGGTAGGTGCCGGCCTGCTCGACCGGGTTCTGCGTCGCGATCACCAGGAACGGGCGGCCGACCGGACGGGTCACGCCGTCGACCGTGACGTTGCCCTCCTCCATGACCTCGAGCAGCGCCGACTGGGTCTTCGGGCTCGCCCGGTTGATCTCGTCGGCGAGCACGACGTTGGCGAAGATCGGTCCGGCGTGGAACTGGAACTCGCCCTTCTTCTGGTCGTAGACCGTGATGCCGGTCACGTCGCCGGGCAGCAGGTCGGGCGTGAACTGGATGCGCGAGCCGGTGCCCTTGACCGTCGCCGAGAGCGCCCGGGCGAGCGCCGTCTTGCCGGTGCCGGGCACGTCCTCGAGCAGCACGTGGCCCTCGCTGAGCGCCGCCGCGAGCACGAGTTCGACGACGTGGCGCTTGCCGAGCACCGCCTGCTCAACGTTGTCGGCGAGCAGGCCGAAGGTCTCGGCGAACCAGGACGCCTGTTCGGGCGCGATCGTCATGG
>CAZPJC010000167.1:0-5477 GCA_964586645.1 uncultured Schumannella sp. | reverse complement strand
ACGAGGAGATCAGCGCGCAGAGCGCCCTCGTCTCGGCGCACGACCTCGAGCAGGGGCGTCTGGCCGGCGTCGTCGCCGCGGCCGAGTCCCGGCTGACCGCGACGCGCGCCGAACTCGACCGGCAGAAGGCCGCGCTCGCCCAGGCCGAGGCCCGCCGCGAGACCGCCCGCGAGGAGCTGCTCGCCCTCGAGGGCGACGAGGGCGCCGTGCGCGAGGACGACGACCTCGCCGCCGCGGTGGCCGCCGCCGACGCGGCCGTCGAGACCCTCCGCGCCGAGGTGGATGTCGCGCGCGACGAACTGCACGCCTCCGAGCGGGAGCGCGACGCCCTCGCCGCCCGCACCGGTGCCCTGTCGCTCGCGCTCGACCAGAAGGACGGCTCGGGCGCGATCGTCGGGGCCCGCGGGATCCGCGGACTCGTGGCCGAGCACATCCAGGTGCGCACCGGATTCGAGGCCGCGATCGCCGCCGCCCTCGGATCGCTCTCCGACGCCGTGCTCGCCGACTCCCGCGAGGCTGCGCTCGGCGCCCTCGACGACGTGCGTGCCGCCGAGGCCGGCCGCGTCGAGATCGTCATCGCCGACTCCGCCGCCCCCGTCATCCCGACCGGGCTCCCCGCCGGGGTCGAGTCGGCGGCCGAGCTCGTGACCGGGCCCGACGGCATCCGCGGCCTCCTCGCCTCCGTCGTCGTCGTCGAGGATCTCGCCGCGGCGCGGGCGACCTGGCCCGCCGTGTCGAAGCTGGGCGGGCTCACGATGATCACCCGCGAGGGCGACGTCATGACCGAGCACGTGCTGCGCGGCGGCTCCGGCGGCGGGCGTTCGACGATCGAACTCGCGGCCGAGCGGGATGCCGCCCAGGCGCGGCTCACCGAGGTCACGACCGCGATCGAGCGGCAGCGGTTCGCCCTCGCCGGCAAGCGCGAATCGCTCGACCTCGCGCAGATCGACGCGGCCACGGCATCCGCGGCGCTCAAGGAGTTCGACACCCGCCTCGCCGAACGCAGCGAGGCCCTCGGCCGGTCGCGGGTCGCGCTCGAGGCCGCCCAGGCGGAGGGCGAGCGCCTCGCCGAGTCGCTGCGCACGCTGAGTGTGTCGGTCGAGGAGGCCGAGGCCGCCGTCGACGCCGCGCGGTCCGAGCGCGACGCGCACGCCGCCAACCCGCGCCCGATCCTCGACGTCTCGGCGCGCGACGCCCTCTACGCCGAGCTCGAGGCTGCCCGCGCCGCGGAGGTGCAGGCCCGGGTCGAGCTCGAGACCGCCCGCGAGCGGGTGCGGGCGCAGGGGCAGCAGGCCGACTCGCTGCAGGCGCAGCTCGAGGCCGAACGGGCCGCCGCCGAGGAGGCCGCGCGCATCGCCGTGCAGCGGCAGCACCAGGTCGAGGCGGCGCAGCGGGTCATCGAGGCGCTCCCGGCGGCCCTGGATGTCGCCGACCGCTCCGTCTCGCAGGCCCGCGTCGCGCTCGCCACGGCCGAGGCGGCCCGCAGCCAGCAGAACGAGGAGCTGAACGAACTCCGCCGCACCGAGAGCGCGCTGCGGGAGCGGCTCGCGACCCTCAACGAGAACGTGCACGGTCTCGAGATGCAGGCGTACGAGAAGAAGCTGCACCTCTCGACGCTGCTCGAGCGCGCCGCAGAGGAGCTCGCCCTCGACGAGGACGTGCTCGTGGCCGAGTACGGCCCCGAGGTGCCCGTGGTCGAGCACACCGAGGTCGACGGCGAGGAGGTCGCGACCGAGAAGCCGTTCGTCCGCGCCGAGCAGGAGGCGCGCCTCGTCACGGCGGAGCGGAAGCTCGGCCAGCTCGGGCGGGTGAACCCGCTCGCCCTCGAGGAGTTCGAGGCTCTCGAACAGCGGCACCGGTTCCTCACCGACCAGCTCGCCGACCTCACCGCGACCCGCAAGGACCTGCTGACGATCATCGACGAGATCGACGAGAAGATGCAGGACATCTTCTCGTCGGCCTTCGAGGACACCAAGAACGCGTTCAACCAGGTGTTCCCCGTGCTGTTCCCGGGCGGCAGCGGCAGCATCCATCTCACCGACCCCGAGAACATGCTCACGACGGGCATCGAGGTCACCGTGAAGCCCGCGGGCAAGAAGATCGAGCGGCTCTCGCTGCTCTCCGGCGGGGAGCGGTCGCTCGCGGCGGTGGCGCTGCTGATGGCGATCTTCAAAGCCCGGCCGAGCCCGTTCTACATCATGGACGAGGTCGAGGCGGCGCTCGACGACGCCAACCTCGGGCGCCTGCTCACGGTGATGGAAGACCTCCGCACCGACTCCCAGCTCATCGTCATCACGCACCAGAAGCGCACGATGGAGATCGCGGATGCCCTCTACGGCGTCTCGATGCGCCAGGACGGCGTCTCCGCCGTCGTCGGCCAGCGGGTCGGGGATCGCGCGTCCTAGCCCGCTGCCGCTATCTTCGTCGTCGTGAAACGCTGGGTGGCCGCCGTCGTGCTCGCGGTGATGTCGGTGATCGGGATGCCGTCGATCGCGGCGCAGGCGGACGAGGCGGACTGCGCGGAGAGCCGTTTGATCGGCAGCGGGTTCGAGGTGTTCGAGGTCGATCCGATGTGGCTTCCTCCGTCGATGAGATCGAGCGGATGGGACTGCGCGCTCAAAGCCGAGGGGCGCGACTTCGACGAGACCCTGCAGGAGGACGGGCGGTACGCGTCGGCGCTCAACTTCATCCTGTTCTACGTCGACATGGACTACGACGAACTGGTCGAGTTCTACCGCGACTTCGAGCGCAGCGGCTATTCGGCGCCCGGTGACATCAATCTGATCGCGGGCCCGGACGGCGGGACCCAGGGTTCCGCGCTCGGCGCCGAAGACCTCGCGGCCCTCGACCCGCAGCCCGGCTACGTCAACGCGCGGTTCAGTCACCCGCAGGACGTCCCCGCGCCCGGCGTGCCGGGGGCGAACATCTACGCGCTCACCTGGACCGACGGCATCGACTACGAGAGCGACTCCGGAATCGAGGGGCGCCCCCAGCTGGTCGCCAACATCATCATCACGACCCCGTTCATCGGCGGCACCGACCTCGACGACCCGAGCGTGCTGAGCGGCCTGCCGACGATCTACCTGCCGTCGGGCGTGCAGTGGACGTTCATCGCCGGCGGCTCGCTCATGCTGATGCTCGTCGTCGGCTGGCCGTCGACGCTGCTCAACTCGGTGGTCGGGTCGCGCTACCAGTCGATCGTGCGCCGGCTGACGACCCGCTTCCGGCGCACGCCGACGGATGCGGCCGCGCCCGCGGCATCCACCGATCCTCCCGGGGCGATCAGGCGCTCCCGCCTGCCCGGCTGGCTCATGTGGCCCGGCTTCGCGCTCGCCGCGATCCTCGGCGCGTTCGTCGACCCCGACTTCGGGATCAACCTCATGTCGCTGCGCCTCGTCGTGACGCTGTTCCTCAGCTTCGTGCTGTTCAACCTGCTCACCTGGGCGATCGTGCGCCGCGTGGCCGTGCGGCTGCAGCCCGACTCCGACCCCTACCTGCGGTTCCGCTGGGGCTCGCTCGTGCTCGTGATCCTCGCGGTGGTCGTGGCGCGGCTGCTCGGCCTCGAACCGGGCGTCATCTTCGGACTCGTCGCCGGCATCGCCTACGCGACGAGCCTGCAGGCCGCGAAGAGCGCGGTCGTGACGATCGTGGGATCGGCGATCGGCCTGGGTTTCGCGCTCGTCGCCTGGATCGGCTACTCGTTGCTCGCGCCGCTCGAGATCGACAACGTCGCGTTCGTCTTCCTCGTCGAGTTCCTCGCGGGCGTCACCGTCAAGGGCGTCTCGACGCTGCCGCTGTCGCTGCTCCCGCTCGGCAACCTCGACGGCGCGAAACTGTTCGGCTGGAAGAAGGTCGCGTGGGGCGCGTCCTACGTGGTGGGACTCGCCGCCTTCATGATCGTGCTGCTGACGATCCCGAAGGCGTGGGGCGAGATCCCGGGCGACTTCGTGAGATGGCTCCTGCTGTTCGGCGCGTACGCGGTCGTCGCGATCGTCGTCTGGGCCGTGAACGCCCGGCTGCTGAAGAGGAAGCCGCTGCCGCCCGAGGCGCAGCAAGGCGACCAGCCCGACGCGATCACGATCGACTGACGTGCGCATCGTCGTCTCCGGCACGCACGCGAGCGGCAAGAGCACGCTGATCGCCGACTTCGCCGCGGCGCACCCCGGGTACCGCATGCTGCCCGATCCGTTCGAGCTGCTCGACGAGGCGGAGGACGCCGGCGCGGCCTCCTTCGTCGCGCAACTGCGTCTCTCCTCCGCCCGGCTCGCTCGGCTGCCTCCCGGAGCGGCGGTGATCGCCGAGCGCGGTCCGCTGGACTTCCTCGCCTACCTCGATGCGCTCGACGCGCTCGGGCGGCCGGGGGTCACCCGGGAGCTGCTGCGTTCCGCGGCCGAGACGACCGCGCGGGCGATGGCCCGGGTCGATCTGCTCGTGGTGCTTCCGCTGACGCCGGCCGACGACATCCGGGTGCCGGCGGACGAGGATCCCGCGCTGCGGGAGGCGATGGACTCCTCGCTGCGGGAGTTCGCCGACGATCCCGAGCTGACCGCGGGCGCGCGCGTGGTCGAGATCGTCGGCGCTCCCGAGACGCGACGTCGGCTGCTGGACGCCGTCCTCGACTGAGCGCCCGCGCCGCGAACCCGACGCATCCTCGGGAATCTGGCAGGATCTGAAGATGCGCGACGCCTACGACTTCTCGCCGCTGGACGCCCCGATGTCGCGGGCCGAGGCGCGCGCCCGCCGCCGCCGCATCCTCGACGGACGCTCGCTGCTCTCGGCGACGGAGAGCGAGCATCAGGCCCTCCTCATGCTGCTGGTGCTGCCGTGGGTCGCCTGGCTCATCGTCAGCGCCGTGCTGGTCAACTCCCTGGTGACGTGGGTCGCCCGCAACGGTCCGGACGGCGAGTGGCTGCTCGGCCTCGTGCTCGCGCCGATCGCGGTCGCGCTCACCGGGGGGCTGCTGGCCCTGCTCACCCGACTCTGCCTCATCCCGCCGCGCTGGGGGCGCTGGGTGCGAATGGATGCCTTCGCCGAGGCGAACGGTCTGACGTTCGTCCGGGTGCGCGCGGGCGTCGATCTCCCGCGTGAAGTGGAGTCGGCGGGAGCCACGGCCGTCGCGCCGCGGATCTTCGACGCGTTCGAGGATGCGTCGGGGCTGCTGGTCGGCAACTGGGTGCGGCCGACCCCGGGAGCTCGCGGTCTCGCGACCTGGCGCGCCGTCGTGCGGGTCCCGGAGGCGAGCGGAGAGCTCCCCGCGGTCGACGCGGAGCCGATCGACGGGTTCGACGTCGTGCAGACGATCGACGGGATGCGCTGGTCGACGCGGTTCCCGTCGGTGCGGATGCGGCGTTCGGTGACCGTGCGGCGGATGTTCGCGACGGCGTCGGCGGTGGCCGCCGGCACGCTGCTGCCGCCCCTCCCGCCGGCATCGTGTCGGGTTAGCCGGCGTGCGTGCCGCTCTCGCCTTCCCGCGAGGG
>CAZPJC010000166.1:0-5493 GCA_964586645.1 uncultured Schumannella sp. | reverse complement strand
TACCTCACCCAGGCGGCGTTCACGCACGAGAACGTCTTCGATCTGCACCCCGAGACGGATGTCTACTGGTGCACCGCCGACGTCGGCTGGATCACCGGCCACACCTACGTCGTGTACGGGCCCCTCGCGAACGGCACCACGTCGGTCATGTACGAGGGAACCCCCGACACCCCGCATCCCGGACGCTGGTGGGAGCTGATCGAGAAGTACAAGGTCTCGATCTTCTACACAGCGCCCACCGCCATCCGCTCGTTCATGAAGCTGGGGCGCGAGATCCCGGCGAAGTTCGACCTTTCGAGCATCCGCGTGCTCGGCAGCGTCGGGGAGCCGATCAACCCCGAGGCCTGGATCTGGTACCGCGAGATCATCGGCGGCGGCCACGCCCCGATCGTCGACACCTGGTGGCAGACCGAGACCGGCGCGATCATGGTCTCCGCGCTGCCGGGCATCACGACCCTCAAGCCCGGCTCCGCGCAGGTGCCGATCCCGGGCATGTCGATCTCGATCGTCGACGACGACGGCACCCCGGTCGGCAAGGACGAGGGCGGGCTGCTCGTCATCACCGAGCCCTGGCCCGCGATGCTGCGCGGGATCTGGGGCGACATGGAGCGCTACGCCGAGACCTACTGGGAGAAGTTCGGCGAGCAGGGCTACTACTTCGCCGGCGACGGCGCCCGGTACGACCGCGACGGCGACCTGTGGCTGCTCGGCCGGGTCGACGACGTCATGAACGTCTCGGGGCACCGGCTGTCCACGGCGGAGATCGAGTCCGCGCTCGTCGGGCACGAGGGGGTCGCCGAGGCGGCGGTCGTCGGGGCGCACGACGAGACGACCGGTCAGGCCGTCGTCGCGTACGTGATCCTCAAGCAGCGGTTCGCCGGCCTCGAGGATGCCGCGGGCGTGCTGCGCGCGCACGTCGCGTCCGCGATCGGGGCGATCGCCCGCCCCCGGGAGGTCTTCATCGTCTCGGAGCTGCCGAAGACCCGGTCGGGCAAGATCATGCGCCGGCTGCTGCGCGACGTCGCCGAAGGCCGTCCGATCGGCGACACGACGACCCTCGCCGATCCCGCCGTCATGCGGCTGATCGAGGATCTCAGCGGGTCACCCGCGACGTCGTCCCTCGCCGCCGTGACGGACGCCCGGACGAAGAAGTAGCGCCGACCGCTCAGGCGAACTCGAGGATCAGCTCGATCTCGACCGGGGAGTCGAGAGGGAGTTCGGCGACGCCGACCGCGCTGCGTGCGTGACGTCCGGCGTCGCCGAACACCTCGCCGAGCAGCTGCGAGCCGCCGTTGGCGACCGACGGTTGAGCGGTGAAGCCGGGCGCGGAGTTGACGAACACCACCGCCTTGACGACCCGGGTGACGCGGTCGAGCGACCCGATCGCGTCACCCGCGGCGGCGAGGGCGTTCAGGGCGGCCTGGCGGGCGAGAGCAGCGGCATCCTCGGCCGTGACCGCGGCTCCGACCTTGCCGGTCGCCGGCAGCACACCGTCGACGAATGGCAGCTGACCGGCCGTGAAGACGAGGTTGCCCGTGACGACCGCGGGGACGTAGGCGCCGGCCGGGGCGGCGACGGCCGGCAACTCGAGGCCGAGTTCGGCGAGGCGCGCGGCGACGGCGCTCACGAGGCGTCCGCCATGACGGGGCGCTTGAGGTAGGCGACGAGGCCGCCCTCGGGTCCGGTGACGATCTGCACGAGCTCCCAGCCCTGCGCGCCCCAGGTGTTGAGGATCGCGGTGGTGTTGTGGATCAGCAGGGGTGTCGTGACGTATTCCCAGGTGGGCATTCCAAGGCATCCATTCAGGTTCAGGGCGCAGACCGTCGCGTACCCTAACCCTATGCCCGCCCAGAAAACGACGGCCGCCAGTCTGTTCACGGCCATCGCCGGCACCCTCGGTTTCAGCGCCCTCGCCGGCGTCCTCGTCACCGTCATGGTCGCCCCCGCCATCGCCGTCACCGGCATCACCGCCAGCAACACCGTCGGCATCTTCAACTCGCTGCCCGAGTACATCAAGCTCGACTCCGGCAGCCAGCAGAACACGATCGCGGTCGCCAACCCCACCCAGGACCCGGCGAACCCCGAGGACGACTACGTCACCGTCGCGACCCTGTACGACCAGAACCGTCAGGAGATCCCGCTCGACGAGATGAGCGAGTACGTGAAGTGCGCGGCCATCGCCGGCGAGGACCGCCGCTTCTACGAGCACGGCGGCGTCGACATGCCGTCGCTCGTGCGCGCCGCCCTCGGGCAGGTCACCGGCGACGAGGGTGCGGGTGGAGCCTCGACGCTGACGATGCAGCTCGTGCGCAACATCCTCCAGCAGCAGGCGATCAACGACGAGAGCCTGACCGAGGAGGCCCGCAAGCAGGCCATCCGGGATGCCCTCGACCCCACCCTCGATCGCAAGATCAAGGAGATGAAGCTCGCGATCGGGCTCGAGAAGAACTACACCAAGGAGGAGATCCTCCAGGGCTACCTCAACATCGCGGGGTTCGGCGGCAACACCTACGGCGTCCAGGCCGCGGCCTATGAGTTCTTCGGCAAGAACGCCTCGGATCTGACGTACAACGAGGCGGCGAGCCTCATCGCGATCGTGCAGTATCCGAGCCTGCGCAGCCTCAACTCCGACGACAACTTCGCGGCCAACCAGAAGCGCCGCGACGTCATCCTCACCGCCATGGCGGACACCGGCTGCATCACGAAGGCCGAGCGCGACGAGGCCATCGCCGTCCCGGTCGACCTCGAGTTCGTGCACCGCGCGCCGTCCGTCGTCGGCTGCCGCAACGCCAACCCGGCGATCTACGGCTTCGTCTGCGACTACGCCAAGCGCACCGTCGACTCGCTCACCGCGCTCGGCTCGGACGAGGACGAGCGGCGCGCCGCCTGGAAGCGCGGCGGCTACCAGCTCGTGCTGACCATCGACCCGCGGCTGCAGGAAGCCGCGTACAACAACGTCAACCAGTGGGCCCCGAGCAACGAGACCCGGTTCGACCTGGGTGCGGCGGCCGTCTCGGTCAAGGTCGGGTCGGGCAACATCCTCTCGATGGCCCAGAACAAGCTCTTCGACGACTCGCCGGCGGCCGAAGCCGACATCACCAAGGACGCGGTCAACTACGCGGTCGACAGCAAGCACGGCGGGTCGATCGGCTTCCAGCCCGGATCGACGTACAAGCCGTACGTGCTGCTCGCCTTCCTCGCCGCCGGCCACGGCGTCAACGAGTCCTACAACGCGGGCGTGCGCGAGGTGAACCAGGCGGAGTTCGCCGACTCGTGCGCGCCGGAATCGGTGGGCGGCAACATCGTCGGCCCGCCGTGGGGTGGCAAGTACGACTTCAAGAACGACTCCGGCGAGAACGGCTCCTACACGATCGTGCGCGGCACGGCCGCGTCGGTGAACTCGGTGTTCATCCAGATGGCGAAGGCCGTCGACCAGTGCGACATCAAGAAGCTGGCCGAGTCGATCGGCGTGCACAACGGCAACCCGGATCAGGAACTGATCACCCGTCCGTCGTGCTCGATCGGCGGTTGCGAGAACGCGATCGCGCCGCTGCAGCAGGCGGCGGCCTACGCGGCGATCGCCAACCAGGGCATCTTCTGCGAGCCCCGGATGGTCGACAAGGTGATCGTGATCGAGACCGGTGAGGTTCTCGAGGGCGAACCGTCGAAGTGCGGGCAGTCGCTCGTGTCGCCCGGGGTCGCCAACACCGCGGCCTACGCGATGCAGGCGGTCATGAACGGCACCGGGTCGCAGTCGAACCCGCGCGACGGCACGCCCTACATCGGCAAGACGGGAACCACCGACAAGTCGATCCACACCTGGATGGTCGGATCCTCCACCCAGGTCGCCACGGCCGTCTGGGTCGGCAACGTGCAGGGCGACCAGGCGATGCGCAACATCCGCATCAACGGCCAGAGCGGTGGTCTGCTGCGTCACCGCATCTTCCAGCCGCTCGCCCAGGCGATCGACTCGATCTACCCGGGTGGAGCCTTCCCGGGCCCCGACCCCGCGCTGCTCACCGGCTCGCCGGTCGAGGTGCCGAACCTGATCGGCGCCTCGCTCGAGCAGGCGAACGCCGCCCTCACGCTCGCCGAACTCGGCTTCGAGGACGGCGGGCAGGTCGACTCCGATCTCCCGGCCGGGCAGGTGGCGTCGACCGATCCCGGGCCGGGAGCGCAGGTCTCCCGCGGCACGACCGTGCGGGTGTTCACGAGCAACGGGCTCGCGAAGCCGGTGCCGAACGTCGTCGGGATGAGCTCCAACGCGGCGAGATCGGCCCTCGAGAGCCCGGGCTTCAGCGTCAACGAGGTCTGTTACGACCCGTCCGACGTCGCGGAGTACCCGACCACACCGCCGCCCGACGACACCGTCATGTCGCAGGATCCGCCGGCCGGCACCTATCGGAACCCCGCGGCGACCACGGTGACGATCACGTACTACCGAACGACACCCGGGGCCTGTTGACGAACCGCGCGCGCGCGGCGGGCGTCGTCCTCGGGGCGACGACCGCCGCGGCACTCGGGGCGCTCGCCTGGGGGGTGCTCGTCGAGCGCACCCGATTCACCGTGCGCCGCGAGGTGCTGCCGATCCTCGAGCCGGGATCGCGGCCGCTGACGATCCTCCACCTCAGCGACCTGCACATGGCCCCCTGGCAGCGGGCGAAGCAGGACTTCGTGCGCTCCCTCGCCCGCTATGAGCCCGACCTGATCGTCGACACCGGCGACAACCTGGGCCACGTCGACGGGCTCGCCGGCATCCGTCGGGCCTTCGAGCCGTTCCGCGGCATCCCGGGGGTCTTCGCGCACGGCTCGAACGACTATCACGGCCCCGTGCTCAAGAACCCGTTCGCCTACTTCGGCGGCCCGTCGGGGAGGAAGCCGCGACAGCCGGATCTGGATGTCGCCGCGCTCACCTCGTTCCTCACCGACGACCTCGGCTGGCTCGACCTCAACAACGCGGCGCGCGCGCTCGAGTTCCGCGGCCACCGCATCGAGCTGTTCGGCACGGGCGATGCTCACCGCGGCTGGGACCGGCTCGACGCCCTCCCCGGCAACATCGAGGCGCTGCGCGAGGAGGTCGACTGGGATGCCGACGACGGCGACGTGCTGCGCCTCGGCGTCACGCACGCCCCGTACCGCCGCGTGCTCGACGCGCTGACGAACCAGGGCGCCGACCTCATCCTCGCCGGGCACACGCACGGCGGCCAGGTGCGCATCCCCGGGCTGCCCGCGCTCGTGACCAACTGCGACATCCCGCGCGGTCAGGCGCAGGGCCTCTCCGTCTGGACGGGACGCCGGCGCACGGCGCTGCTGAACGTCTCGGCCGGGCTCGGCACGTCGATCTACGCGCCCGTGCGGTTCGCCTGCGCGCCCGAAGCCGTGGTGCTCGAACTGGTCCCGGTCGGGTATCATTGACAGGTTGTCGCTGCGAGGCGACCACGGGGTATGGCGCAGTTTGGTAGCGCGCGTCGTTCGGGACGACGAGGCCGCAGG
>CAZPJC010000165.1:0-5577 GCA_964586645.1 uncultured Schumannella sp. | reverse complement strand
GCATGCTGCCCAGGGTGAACTTCGCCGACCCGCACTGCACGGCGATCTTGCCGTCCACGGTGGAGAACTGAACGGGCGCGTTCGGCAGCCGGCTCGCGATGTCGGCGAGGAGTCGCCCCGAGACCAGGGCGCTGCCGGGCTCGTCGACATCCGCCGTGATCTCGGTGCGCGACGAGACCTCGTAGTCGAACGACGAGAGGACGAGTGCTCCGTCGGCGGCCTCGAGCAGCACGCCGCTGAGGATCGGCTGCGTCGTGCGCTGGGGCAGCAGCTTGACCGCGAATGACACAGCCTCGCTGAAGACGTCCCGGTTGACCTGGAACTTCACGAAAGGACTCCTTGTTCGGCGCTGAGCCGGCGTGATTCACGAAAGCGGGCGGAAACCCGGGTGGGCCAGGATTTCACATCGATCCTGGCACAGGAAGAGGCGAGCGACTTCTGGGGGTCCGGCGGGCGCCGAGAGGTTGTCGAACTGCGGGAATGAGAAGAGAGAGTTAATCCTCTTAACCGGTGTTCACATGTGGATAACCCGCCGGAATCGTTGTCGGCGACGGGGAACTACACCGGTGTGAGTTGCCGAGAAGCTGTGGAGGCGAGAGCCGCGATCGGTGGAGAACTCGCGACGACCGCGCAGAGTTCCACACCCGAGGGGCGAGATGTCCACATGCCGTTCCGGCGCGTCGCGCAAGTTATCCACAGAGTTTCCACACCTTGTGGAGTCAGGAAGCCGAAGACCGGTTCGTCTAGTCCCCCGTTAGGGGGGAGGACGGTCAGATCTTGTTGAAGCGCTGATTCTGCTTGATGCGCGTGGTCAGCTCGGTGACCTGGTTGTAGATCGAGCGACGCTCCTTCATGAGCTCGCTGATCTTCTTGTTCGCGTACATGACGGTCGTGTGATCGCGGTTGCCGAACAGCTGGCCGATCTTCGGCAGCGAGAGGTTCGTCAGCTCGCGGCAGAGGTACATCGCGATCTGGCGGGCGGTCGCCACGGCCTGCGACCGGCTCGAGCCGTAGAGGTCGTCGACCGAGAGTTTGAAGTACTCGGCGGTGTGGTTGATGATGTCGACCGGCGCGATGACGTTGTCCTCATCGAGGGTGATGAGGTCCTTGAGCACCGTCTGCACGAGCTGCAGATCGACCGGCGTGCGGTTGAGGCTCGCGAACGCCGTGACCCGGATGAGCGTCCCCTCGAGCTCGCGGATGTTGCTCGACACCTTCGTCGCGATGAACTCGAGGATCTCGTCGGGCACCTGGAGCTTCTCGCTCTGCGCCTTCTTGCGGAGGATCGCGATGCGCGTCTCGAGGTCGGGCGCCTGCACGTCGGTGATCAGGCCCCACTCGAAGCGCGACCGCATCCGGTCCTCGAACCCGGTGAGGAACTTCGGCGCGACGTCGCTCGTGATGACGACCTGCTTGCTGTGGTCGTGCAGCGTGTTGAAGGTGTGGAAGAACGCCTCCTGCGTCTCCACCGCGCGCTGCAGGAACTGGATGTCGTCGATCAGCAGGATGTCGATCTCCCGGTAGCGCGACTGGAACGCCGCCGACCGGTTGTTCTGGATCGAGTTGATGAAGTCGTTGGTGAACTCCTCGCTCGACACGTACCGCACCCGGATGCCGGTGTAGAGGTTCTCGGCGTAGTGACCGATCGCGTGGAGGAGGTGGGTCTTGCCGAGCCCGGAGTCGCCGTAGATGAAGAGCGGGTTGTAGGCCTTCGCCGGCGCCTCGGCCACGGCCACGGCGGCGGCGTGAGCGAACCGGTTCGAGCCGCCGATGACGAAGTTGTCGAAGTTGTACTTGGGGTTGAGGCGGGAGTCGCTGCGCCGGCTCGAGATGTCGCCGATCGCCGTCGCCGGCTCGGGCGACGGAACGGAGAGCTCGTCTCCGAGGTCGGCGACCGGGGGGAGGGTGGCCGCCTGCATCTCGGGGTTGACGACGATCGCGAAGTTGACGACCTCTTCGGCCGCTCCGGTGATCGCCTCGATCAGCGGCACGCGGATGCGCTGCTCGAGCATGCCGCGCGTGAGCTCGTTCGGCACCTCGAGATAGAGCACGCCGCCGAGGACGCCCTTCGCCTCGACGAGGTTGACGAACCCGTGGAGCTGCGGGGTGATGCGCTCGTCGGCACCGAGCTGAGCGAGCACGGCGGACCACAGCTCGCGGGTCGGGTCGATCTCGGTCATGCCCTCATCCTGGAATGCTCATCGGTTGTACACAGGGTTATCCACCGATCTGATTCCTGTGGACGACGGAGTTCACCTTAGTTCGAGGCGGCCCGGCGCGGTCAACCGCGCGAGGACAGGTGGGGATGGTAGGAGCGTCCGTTTGACCGGCGGGGGAGCTGACCGTATCTTTAATCAGTTCACCCGCGGCAACCGCGGGGACTTACCTGATCTTCCCGGCCACTCGACACGCATCGGCCGCCGGGCGTGGAGACCAATCATGACCAAGCGAACCTTCCAGCCGAACAACCGGCGCCGCGCCAAGGTGCACGGCTTCCGCCTCCGCATGCGCACGCGCGCCGGCCGTGCCATCCTCGGCGCCCGTCGTCGCAAGGGGCGCACCGAGCTCTCCGCCTAAGAGCCCGTGCTCGCCAGGGCGAACCGGGTGGTCCTCCCTGCGGACTTCCGCGCCGCCGTCCGTCGAGGACGCCGCGCGACGACCCCGTCCGCGGTGTACTACCGGCTCGCCACCGACCCCGTCGCGCCGATGCGCTTCGGGGTCATCGTGTCGAAGGCCGTCGGCAACGCGGTCGAGCGGAACACCGTGCGGCGTCGCCTGAAGGCGCTCGGTCGCGGCCTGGTCGACGCCGGCCGCACCGGTGAGGATGTCGTCATCCGCGTGCTCCCCGGAAGCGCCTCAGCCACCTGGGATAGTCTCTCCGCCGACATGCGCGCCGTGCTCCCCGCCCCTGAACGACTCAGCACCGAGACCGTCTGATGCGTGCCCTCACCTTCCTCTGGCTGCTGCCGCGCAACGTCTGCGTGCTCATCCTGCGCGCGTACCGGGCCGTCATCTCGCCGCTCTACGGCGACGTCTGCCGCTACTACCCGAGCTGCTCCGCGTACACGCTCGGCTCGATCCAGCAGCACGGCGTCATCAAGGGCACCGCGCTCGGCGCCTGGCGGATCCTGCGCTGCCACCCCTGGGCCAAGGGCGGGGTGGATGACGTCCGCCCCCGTCGCGTCCCCCGATACCGCATCACGAACTTCGGCTTCGTCATCCCGGCGAGCTAGGAAAGGCCTTCCCTTCAGTGGACATCTTCGGATTCTTCAACTCGCTGCTGTGGCCCATCAAGTGGGTCATCGAGGCGATCCTCGTGGGCTTCCACACCCTTCTCGATCTGCTCGGGATGGACCCCGCCGCGGGTCTCACCTGGGTCCTGTCGATCGTCGGCCTCGTGCTGGTGGTGCGCGCGGCGCTGATCCCGATCTTCGTGCGGCAGATCAAGAGCCAGCGCAAGATGCTCGAGGTCGCCCCGCAGCTCAAGAAGATCCAGGACAAGTACAAGGGCAAGCGCGACCAGTTCTCGCGCGAGGCCATGCAGCGCGAGACGATGGAGCTGTACCGCAAGGCCGGCACCAACCCGTTCGCGTCGTGCCTGCCGCTGCTGATCCAGATGCCGATCTTCTTCAGCCTGTTCTCGGTGCTCAACGAGTCGAAGCCGCAGGCCGACGGCAGCTACAAGGCCGGCGTGGGGCTCCTCAACCAGGAGCTCTCCGAGCAGTTCGGCAGCTCGTCGCTCTTCGGGATCGCCCCGCTGCGGCACAGCATCCAGTCGGCCCTGGCGTCGAACCCGGTCGAGACGGTCGTCATCGTCATCGCCGTGACCATGGTCGTGCTGATGACCGCGTCGCAGTTCATCACGCAGCTGCAGATCATGTCGAAGAACCAGTCGCCCGAGATGAAGGCGTCGCCGATGTACCGGCAGCAGCGCATCCTGCTGTACATCCTCCCGCTGGTGTTCGCGTTCTCCGGCTTCGCGTTCCCGATCGGCGTGATGTTCTACTGGCTGACCTCCAACGTCTGGACGATGGTGCAGCAGTTCCTCGTCATCCGGAACATGCCCACCCCCGGCAGCGAGGCGGCGCTCGCCCGCGAGGCGCGGCTCGCCAAGAAGCGCCGCCAGAGCATGACCGAGGACGCGGCCATCCTCGAGGAGATCGTCGAGGAGCCGAAGAAGATCCAGCGGCAGCAGCCGGTGGGCAAGAACCGAGCGAAGAAGCAGGGCGGACGCCGATGAGCGACACCACCGAGACCCCGACCGTCGACGAGGGCGAGACCGTCGTCGAGGGCGTCGTTCCCGAGCAGGCCGATACCACCGAGCCGAGCGAGCTCTCCGAGCAGGACGTGATCGACGAGGGCGACGCCGCGGCGGACTACATCGAGGAGCTGCTCGACATCGCGGACATCGACGGCGACATCGACATCGATGCGCGCGGCGGTCGCGCCTACCTGTCGATCTCGGCGACCGGCGACTCGAACCTCCGGTTGCTCTCGAAGCCCGACACCGTCGCCGCCGTGCAGGAGCTCACCCGCCTCGCCGTTCAGAACAAGACCGGCCGGTTCTCGCGGCTGATCCTCGACATCGGAGGGTCCCGGGACGCCCGCGCGACCGAACTGGCGGCGCTCGTCGATCACGCGATCACGCGGCTCGAGGGCGGGGCGGCGACCGCGTCGCTCCCGCCGATGTCGAGCTACGAGCGCAAGGTCGTGCACGACATCGTCGCGGAGCGCGGCTACACCTCGGAATCCGAGGGCGAGGGCCGCGATCGCCACACGGTGATCCGCGCGAAGTAGCCCGGTGTTTCACGTGAAACATCGGGGCCGCGGGTGATCGTCGAGGACGAGCCGCCGTACGCCGCCGATCTCTTCGGCGATCGCATCGAGGTCGCGCGCGCCTTCACCGCCGACCTCGCCCGGTACGGCGAGGAGCTCGGGCTCATCGGACCGCTGGAGGCGGAGCGTCTCTGGTCGCGGCACGTCGTCAACTGCGTGCTCGTCGCGCCGCTGCTGCGGCCGGGGCGGGTGGGCGACGTCGGCAGCGGCGCCGGTCTTCCGGGCCTCGTGCTGGCGATCGCCCGGCACGACGTCCACCTCGTGCTCATCGAGCCGATGGAGCGGCGCACCGACTGGCTCACGGCGGAGTCGGAGCGTCTCGGACTGACGAACGTCACGGTGGTGCGGGGGAGGGCCGAGGACATCCGCCCCGACCCGCTGCTCGACCAGGTCACGGCGCGCGCGGTGACGGCGTTGAGCAAGCTGGTCCCGCTCTGTGCGCCCCTCCTCAGGGACGGTGGCGAGATGTTGTTCATGAAGGGTGCGCGCGTCGACGACGAGGTCGTCGCGGCGGAGAAGGCTCTGCGCAAGGCCCGGATCCGCGACACCGAGGTGCTCGTGCTCGGCGAGGGGATCGTCCCCGAGGTGACCCGGGTCTTTCGGGCTAGTCTGGGTCACTGATCTTCAGCAGGCCCCGGCCGCGATGTTTCACGTGAAACACCCTCCCCGCATCACCTGAAAGGCATCACCCGTGAGCAGTTTCGACCCCACGACCCCTCTCGCCCAGGAGGTCGCCGAGCT